>CADDZM010000177.1 GCA_902812345.1 Chloroflexota bacterium
GGGCCATATTCAGGGCGTTGCGAGCCTTGTCCAGCCGCCCGGTCCGCCAGTAGACGATACCCAGGTAAGCCCTGGCATCAGTATAGGTCGGGGCAATTTGCAGCACCTGGGCCAGTTGTTCTTCAGCGGCAGGATATTCTTCGGTCAGGATAAAGGCGTAGGCCAGCCTGGCTCGTTTCGCGCCGTCGGTCTTCTCGTTGGCGGCAAGCGGCAACTGGTCTAAAAGAGTTTTCGCGCGGGCGGTAGCCTGGTCGAGGCCGGTTTGCAGCGGAAGGTTATCCCACTGGCTGCCCGGCAGGCTGGCGTGCGCGGCCTGCTGGAATAGTTTGAGGGCGTCGGCGAAGCGTAAATCCCGGGCCAGCAGCACGCCGTAGAGGTAAGCCGCCTGCTGCTGCTCGGTCGCGTCCAGGCCCGTTCCTGCCAGGGCGGCGTAAAGCAAGCGGGCGGCTTCGGGGTACTGGCCCTGTTGATAGCGCAAACTACCGAGCGCGGCCTGGGCTTTTGGCTGGACCTGCCGGGCGGCGGGGTCGGTCCGACCGATGATTAAATTCCAACTGGCGGCGGCGGCGGCGGTCTGGTTATTGCCAAGCTGAGCCTGGCCTATCCAGAAATAAAGGGTAGGGTCGTTGGGCGCGGCCCGCAGCAGTTCGTTAAGGTAGGCGCTGGCGGCGGGCCACTGGTGGAGGGCGATTAAATCCTGGGCCAGTAGCAGTTTAGCGTTAGGGTCGGGCAAATCCTGCCGCAGTTCGGTCGCGGCGGCGGTGTAATGCCCACTATTGTAAAGCTGTCGGCCAATCTCGAGTGAAGAAAGGGGCGGTTGGTAGTCGAGCAGCAGCCGTCCGAGTTCGAGGGTAAAAAGAAGCAGCACAACCAGCAGGGCCGCGCCCGGCACCGACCACTTGCGGCGGTCTTCCAGCCAGGCCGCCGTTCGCGCGAACCTGGAAGCGGGCCGGGCCAGTAAACCGTTCCCCAGAGTTAACAGGCGTCCAAAACCGGCCCTGCCGGAAAGCATAGCTTTAACCCCGGGTTTGGGAGCGGGCGGCGAATTGTCAGGCGGTGGCGGCGCTTGTTCCATACTCTAACGAACTGCTGGCAGGTCCAGGTTAAACGGACTTATTTTTGTACCTTGATAAAATTGCAGTAGCCCTGGTTTCGAGGCGAAACCTGACCTTATTCTAGCATATTATTTCAATTATTCTTCTGGTACTTTTAGAGCCTTCCGGTACAGTTTGAGGTGCTGGCGAGCGATCTGAAGCTGAGTATAATTCTCCCTGACCCGCTCTAACCCCCGAGCAGCCAGTTCTTTTCGCAACTCGGGGCTGTCGGCCAGCTTTTGAAGCTGCGCGGCCAGGGCCAGGGCATCTCCTTCGGGGAAGACCAGCCCGGCCTCACCGATAACGTGGGGGATTTCGCCGCTATCGCTGCCGACCACCGGCACTTCGCAGGCCATCGATTCGATGATAACCCGGCCAAACTGCTCTTTCCAGTTTGGGGTAGTCCGCGAAGGCAGCACGAAGGCATCCAGGCCGCTCATGTAGGCCGCGACCTCGGTGCTGGGGACCATCGGCAGGAAAGTTACCTTTTCTTGCAGTCCTGACCGCTCGACCTGGGCTTGCAGGTCAGGCTGGGCCGCGCCTTTGCCAACAAAGACCAGCCGCCAGTCGCCTTTAAGCTGCGAACAGGCCTCGACCAGTGTATCGAGCCCTTTTTCAACTACCAGACGGCCAAAATAGCCGATGGTGAAAACGCCCGGCTTTGCGAAACCGGCGGGCGGCGTGGTGCGGTGAGTCACTTCCAGGTCAACGCCGAACTGCGGGCAAATATCGAGCGGTTTTTTAAAGCCCCGGCGGCGCAAAATGTCAAAGGCTTCCTGGTTGCAGGCAAAGGCGGCGGCAGCGTGCTTGAAATTGTACTTTTCAAACAGGCTAAAGGGGGGCGGGTAATTGCGGTAAATATTTGCGTAGTTGTAAAAGACCGAGGCCGCCCCGTAGCGTTCGGCCAGCCAGACACCCTCAAAGGTAGCCAGGTTGAACGATTCATCGTCGGCGTGGAGCAGGTCGGGCCGGTGCTGCCTGACCAGTTTGCCAAGCTGCGGGTAGAAATGGGTGTGGTGGCGGCCGTTTAACGCCATCGGGCTAACAATTAACTCGTAGCCCTGGGTGTATTTTTTATCAAGGTAAGTGCGCCCGACCCGGACTTCTTCCCAGTAAGGCGGCACCACGACCGTTAATTTGTCTACTCCCGGCAGGGCGGCCAGTTCTTCCAGCTTGCGCTGCTGGACCCCCGCGACCAGGGCTTTCGAAAACATCAAAATCTTCATAAATAGGCTATGGGCTGCGCGTCATAATGCAATTGGCGGCGTAATAAAGTTCAAGGGTTCTTTCGGCGGTCTTCTGCCAGTCGAATTTCGCGGCCTGTCCCGGTCCGGCCTCGGCCAATTCTTTTCGTTTTTCAGGGCTGACGGCCAGTTCGACAATCGCCTCGGTCCAATCTCCGGCCCGGTCTGGCCCGACCAGTTTCGCGGCTCCGCCCATCAGTTCGGGCAAACTGCTGGCGTTCGAGCAAATCGTGGGAATGCCGCAGGCCAGCGCGTCGAGCGGGTCGAGGCCAAAACCTTCGTAACGCGACGGAAAGACGAACATTTCGGCGGCCCGGTAAAGCCCTGGTTTGTCTTCCTCGTCCACCCGCCCCATGAATTTTAGCCGGGCGGCCTCGGCCTCGGGTAGGAACCTTTTAGCGACCGCCTCCAGGTCGGGGTACATGGCCGAGTTGGTCGAGTGCGCCTTGCCCGCAATCGCCAGGGTCCAGGGCCGCTCGTCGCCGGGGGCTTCCTCGGATTCTATGAGGCGCGGCAATGCTTTAGCGAACGCCTCGATTAAAAGCGGTACGTTCTTGCGCCGGTCGAACCCGCCGATGTAAAAGATGACTCGCTCGTTTCCCCGCAGGCCGTATTTTTGCAAAAGCTCCTGGCGCGCCGCCCCTGACAAAACGCCGGGACGGTAGCGTTCGTCGGTGCCGAGGTAGACCGTTTCAACCTTATTTTCAGGCAATTTCAAAATTTTTAGAATATCCTGCCGGGAGTGTTCCGAATCGGCCAGGACAAGCGTGGCCTGGCGGGCGGCCCGGCTGACCAGTTTGAAATAACCTTTCAGGGGTAACGAAGGCGCGTATTCGGGCAGCGCCAGTGGAATCAGGTCGTGGATAGTGATAATGGTCGCGGCGGGCGCGGGCGGCTGTTTGAGGGAAGCGGCAAAATAAGGCCAGTGAATGACCTGGTAGCCCTGGCCGGTTTTGTGGGCCGCGCTGGCTAAACCGGGTAACCCGGTCTGCTCCCACCACAGCTTTACGGCGTTATCGCCGCCTTTCTGCACCACAGGCGGAACCTGCCCCAGGTGTTTCAGGCTGAAAGGTACATCGGAAAGCGAAACGCCCGGCTCAAAACCGAGCAGAGTATAATCAACCTGCTCTTCGGGCGGCGCAGCCTCGTTCAGGCCAAACAAATTTTGCCATAACTGGCGGGTGTACTGGCCGCTGCCGGTATTTTCCTGCGGCCAGAACATTCCGTTAATCGCGACACGCAAGCGGCAGACTAACTTTCCAGGGCGCTAAAGCTCACGCTTGCTACTACCTGGCGCGCGTCAACCAGCACATAACCCAGGCTTTCGGGGCTGCGAAGCAGGGCTGCTTTGGTAGGAGGTGGTACGGGTGTGACATTGGCAGGTTCATTTGAGGACCGGATCCACTCGAACATCAACAGCCCGATACTCAACAGCACCACTCCTACCAGGCCAATTAATAACACGAAGCCAAAAACTTTTGACACGCTGCTTGCTCCTCTCTCCTCATTAAGAGCGCTTTGCCCGGATTTATAACTACTCTCGCTAGGTTTGTGAACATTATAATTATAGCATACTTCCGCCGGGAGGACATAACCCGGCTTTTGTATTGTCCCGCTATTATTTCAGATTAAACATATCAAGGGGTCTTTGGCGGTGCCGCGAATACAGATGGTCCGGGAGAAGACCGGGAAGCCCACCTCAACCAACCGCTGGCTGTCCCGGATGCCGCCGTCAATGACCAGGCCACCCAGTTTGCGGGAAAGCGCCGCGGTTGTCATAACTTCGCCCCAATAGCCCGCCTTGTAGTGGTCGCCCACCTGGACGATTAAAATTTCGCCCGGTTCGGCCTCGTAAATGGCCCGGTGCAGCCAGAGATTGTCGGCGGGCGGCGATTGCACCGGGAAGGCCGGTCCGAAAAGCCGGAAACTCGGCGTGAGCGGTTTGATGGAGGAGGGCACGCCCCGATTTTCCCGGCGGCCTCGTAGAGCGAAGCCACCCCAATTTCGCCGCCTTCGGCGAGGGCTTTATAATCTTGTGCCAATTGTTTACTCCCCTGTAATTTATATTTTTGAAAATAAGCGTCAATGGCGATGATAGACCACCCCTGGAGCAATGTCCAATACCCCCTTTATCTAAAACTATACTTTAAGGTTTAGGTCGCTAAAGCCGGCCAGGCCCGTTGCCTGATAATTAAAGGGTATAGGAGTATACACGGCGTAAATTGGACAGGGCGGGCGATTTGAATATATCATCTTTATTAAATGGAGTCAGCCAGCGTTAGAAAACAATTTTATTTAAATGGGTCTTGCCTGGCCCGGAAAACAAGGGAGTTTAAAAATGGAATTACGGTTACTGGGGCGAACCGGCGTGATGGTGTCGCCTTTATGCCTGGGCGCGATGAACTTTGGCGGCCCAACCGGCGAGGAAGAAAGTATCCGGATTATTGACGCCGCGCTCGACCGGGGCATTAACTTTATTGATACGGCTAACGTCTACCATGCCGGGGAGAGCGAGCGCATCGTGGGCAAAGCCCTCAAACAGAACGGCAAACGCAACTCGGTAGTGCTGGCGACCAAAGTCAACGGGGCGATGGGGCCAGGCCCGAACGACCGGGGCATCACCCGCTACCATATTATGCAGTCGGTCGAAGATTCCTTGCGCCGTTTGCAGACCGACCACATTGACCTCTACCAGTTGCACCGCCCGGCGTTTACCTTCCCGCAGGACGAAACTTTGCGCGCTCTCGACGACCTGGTGCGGCAGGGCAAGGTTCTTTACACCGGCACCTCGACCTTCCCGGCCTGGAAAATAATGGAAGGGCTGGCTCTCAGTGAAAAATACCACCTGACCCGCTACGTCTCGGAGCAACCGCCCTACAATATTCTCGACCGCCGGATTGAAAACGAACTTATCCCGCTTGCCCAGGAGTACGGCATCGCTATTATTCCCTGGTCGCCGATTGCGGGCGGTATCCTGGGCGGGCGCTATCCCCAGGGCCAGCCGTTACCCGAAGGTTCCCGCGCCGTCGGGATGCCTGCCATGGCCGCCCGGATTAACCCGAGAAATCAGCAGGTCGTGGATAAATTGCAGAAACTGGCCCAGGAACGCAATATGAACGCGGCCCAGTTAGCCCTGCTCTGGGCCAAAGACCAGCCCGGCATTACTTCCCCGATTACCGGGCCGCGTACCTTCGAGCATTATGAGAAAGCTGTCGCCGTCCTCGATAAGACCCTGGATGAGGATGCCCGCAAAGCAATTGACGAACTCAACCCGCCCGGTACGGCCCTTTCCGACTTTTTCAATAGCAGCGGCTGGATGAAAATGAAAGTAGGGTAGGGTAACGGTTATGCGGATTGTTATTCCCGACGATTACCAGGACGCTGTAAAAACGCTCGACTGCTACCAGAAACTGGCCGGCCACGAGGTTACCATCTATCACGATACGGTCAAAGACCCTGCCGAGTTGCAATGTTATTTTTTGGTGTAAAATAGAAAGAATATTTGTTCTGTGTTAAGGTTAAATGAAAGGAGTCTTTAACCGATGGCCTCAAACCCGCTGATTTTCAATCAGGTTAACCTGGCCGTTAAGGATATGGCCGCGACCCTGGCTTTTTATCGAAGGCTCGGCCTCGTTTTCGACGGCGTGGGCGACGATGTCCATGTGGCTGTTAATTTCCCTAATGGTATTTCAATTGAATTCGATACGGTCGCGTTGGTTAAACTATATGACGCGCACCCGAAAACCGGGGCCGCCGGGGGCATCCTGGGTTTTAGTCTGGCCTCGCGGGAAGCGGTTGACCGGCTTTACGCGGAAATGGTAGCGGCGGGTTACCAGGGCCATCAATCGCCCTACGATGCTTTCTTTGGCGCTCGTTACGCCATCATTGACGACCCGGACGGTAACGCCATCGGTTTGATGAGCCCTATTGACAAGCAGCGCAAATATGACCCGCCGACCTCCCCGCCTTCCGATTTGTAACCAGCTATCCTCTGGCGCACTGGGAGAATTTTAGACGGTAGCGGTTGCCAGTTCCGGTTGCGCCACCGGGGTTTCTTCCAGCGGCAGGTTAAGACAAATGCGGCCGTCTTTGACGGTATAGCGCGGCTTATTTGAAGGAATCGCCAGGCTGAGATAATAATTACCGTCGCGCATCATCAGACCCATATCGCAGAACTTTTGCAGGTACTTTTCAATTTCGCTAACCGGCATTTGGAGATTGTACCTGGATTTGATTGACAGCGCGGTATGCGGCTGGTCGCTAAGGGACAGGTAAATCGAAGCCTGGGGTTCTTCAACAAGATAGGTGAGCGGCTGTTCCGGCTGGCGCATATCCTCAATCTGGATAAACCCATCATAAGCCCAGTACAGCAGGAGGGGCTTTTCGGGCTTTTCCCAGGCTTCCCGCCAGCTTTTCAATTGCTCGGCTAAATCCTTATAGGTACTTTCCGGCCTGGTATCTTCAAATTCATAGTCGAAGAAGTAAGCAATCTTTTCCAGCTCAACTTTTTCCGGGTAAATATAGCCGTAACTGGCCTCCGGCTTAAGATAGCGCGTCGGGAAAAGCTCTTTTTCAAAGTAAATTGGGCTGAAACGCTCCATCCAGATGCGCCCGTACCCGCTGGGCGGGCCAAGATGCCTTAGAAGCGGCACTAACGCGGCCTGTTGCCGGTAATCTTCCTCAGTTTCGCCGGGAAAGCCCCACAGCATATTCCAACCCACGTCAATATTAAAATGCCTGGCCCAGCGCATTGTATTTACGTTTTGAATGGCGCTGATGCCTTTACGCATGAGTTTGAGGACATGGGAGTTGAGCGATTCAATCCCGGGCTGGATAGAAATAACTCCGCCCTGGTGTAAAATTTTAAGTTGTTCTTTGGATAGGTTTGCTTTAACCTCATAAAATATCTTATAGGCGGGGTCGGCCTGGCTGAGTTGCTGAAAGACCGTTGTCAGGTAAGACATATCCAGAATATTGTCTACCGCCTCCATTACCGGGTTAGGATAGAATTTTGATAGCTCCTCCAACTCGGCCATCATTCTCTGGGGCGATTTAGCCCGGTAGGTAATGCCCGTACCGTTCAACCCGCAAAAAGTACACTGGTGTTTCTGGCCCCACCAGCAACCCCGCGAGCTTTCAAAAGGCAGTATGACGACCTGTTCAGGGTCTTCGGGAAGCAGCTTCAAGGCTCCTGCCCGCTCGAAATATTCGGTATAGTCGGGGGTCGGCAGTTCATCGAGTGTGCGCAGCGGCGGGCGGCTGTTTAAGGGAGTAACCTGCCCATCTCGCCGGGTCACTACTCCCCGGACCTCCGCCGGGTCGCGGCCTTCGTGTAGAGCTATTAAAAATTCCGGCAAAGCTTTATCGCCTTCGCCGATAATTGCGTAATCTATGCAATCTATGGTCCGGGTAAGCTCAAGGCCCATTTCATTTTCAAAGTTAGCGCCGCCGAATACGGTCTTAACTTGCGGATAGCGCCGTTTTAGGGCGGCGGCCAGGGCAAAGGAGGCGGTATTTTGTTGAAAGGTGGAAGTAAAGCCGACCACTTTGAATTTGTCCCATTCGACCGCTTCCACCAGCCGTTCGATGTAAGCCGGGACTTCTTTCAACCTTAAGTCTTGAATGCGCTGTTTGTCTTCAACAAAGGCTGCCATTTTTTTGTCAATATGCAGCTTTTTAAGGTTCAGGAAATCTTCGTCCGGCGGCGCGTCTTCGCCAAAAGCCGCCCTGGAAAAGAGCCACTCTCCCAGCAAATGTCCCCGGAACTCGCATAATAATTCGTAGATTTCAGGCCCGATTTGTTGGGCGAAATCAAGATTGAAATGAAAGGTAGTTACGGGAAAATTATAGGAGGTAGCGATGGCTTTTAACAGGCCAAGCTGGATGGAAGGCCGGTGATACGAAACGAAGGGCATGGATACAAGGGCAACCGGAAAATCCTGGCGTGACAAAATAGTTGGGGAATTTACTTCTTTGGTTGGTGCTTCAACAGTAAAATCTGATTTGTCTATCAAAATAATCCTCCGGTTCCCCTGACTAATAGCTTTGAGCAGGGCCACCTTAACTGACATCAAGCTGGCCCTGCTCGCTGAGATTAAAACTCGATAGTGATGGTTACCTTAATTCTGCTCGAGGCTAATCCGCCGCTCACATCGTTAAGGGCTTCATCGGATAAGGCTCCACCATGTTGAGCCTCTGCCGCAGACAGGATTTCTTCGGGGGTGTAGTTGTAACCGGCGGCAGCGGCTTTAGCCTGAAAATCATCCAGTTGCATGTCGTGGGATATCCCAACCTGTGACCTGAAGTTGGCGTCCGTGGCTAATTTTTGGATGAACTCCTGGGCGCTGATATTTGGCATAGTGTGACTCCTTTCGTGAAAGAAATAAACTCGAAAAGGGGTGTCCTTAACCGGATTTAGCGCCTGCTAAACCCGGTTAGATTTGTCTTAACTTTGGATAAAGTATAAGTTGCGTAGAAACAGGTAGCAAAAGGGCTTTGCTTAAATGCCTATTTTGATACCGGTTATATGAGTATTGTAACTAATAACGAAAGTTTTGAAAAGGTGTTTTTTGACAAAACCCCAAAAGTGTGATTTAAATCACGCCAATAAGCAATCTGGATAGAGGTTGTATCGAAAGCATAATTAATAAACCCCTGTTACCAGGGGTGTTGTGATAGATATGATTGGTTAAAATAACTCGGTTGGTAAATGTGAAGTCAGGGTTTAGTCCTGGAGGTAGCGTTTGATAATACCGGGCCGGGCTAATTTATGGAGCATGGCCTTGATTTCATCCCGCTTGTACTCAATGGTTTGGGGATCTTCAGAGGATTTTTGCAGCCTGATACTGCTAAAAATATAACTGGCTTCCCGGATAGACGGCTCGAGTTCAACCATTTTCTTGAAAATGGCGAGCTGTTCCGGCTCTCTTTCCTTCCCGGGTAAAGGAAAGCGGCCAAATTTATCGCGGCGGCCGTCGTCGTAAGCGATAATGTAACCTACTTCCAGCGGCTGGTCATTAATAATCTGCTCATTGACGTTCATCAGCACAAAACACTCCTTAAACATTACAATATCGATTGGGGTTAATTATTTTATAAATTATACAAGGAGGCTTTCGCCAGGTATCTTAAAAAATATAATTTCCGTCCCATTACAAGGGCAAAATCGGAAAGAAAAGGGTAGTCAGGAACAGGTGTATTGAAACTCACCAACATACCAAGTATAATCGAAAAAAAAGTAGAGAAACCTTTTTTATTTACCCGTTGTTTACCACTTATTTACCCGTTATGTTCAATCTAAATGGAATTAGCCGAGTTCAGGGAAAAACTACATAGAATCTGCCAGCAGGGCGGCGTTTCGCAAAAAGAACTGGCCGCCGCGATTGGCCTGCATCAACAGGTGCTCAGCCGGAAGCTTAACGGTATCCGCAACAGCATCCTGACCCAGCTTGAGGTGAAGCAGCTAATCAAAACCCTGGCCGGTTGGCAGCTTATTAACAGCCAGGACCAGGCGCTTGAATTATTAGGGCTGCTGGACTTACCGGGAGCGATCTTCACACCCGCCGAATGGCAGGCCGCCCCGCTCAACCGGCTTGAGAAAATTAACGCTTCTAAAAATGACCGGAAGAAACCGGTCCCGGAGGCCCGCCCTAAACATACGTCGCTGGCCCTGGCGATTCCTACCGACCCGCGGCATAATCTCCCCGCTTCCAACACCCCTTTAATCGGGCGCGAAACGCTTATGCGGCAGGTCCGGCAGTGGCTGGTTAAACCGGAGGTGCGGCTGGTAACTTTGCTTGGTTCGGGCGGGATTGGCAAGACCAGGCTGGCCCTTTACGTTGCCAGGGAAATGCTGGGAGAGTTCCGGGACGGGGTCTTTTTCGTCCCCCTGGCGAGCCTGACCGACCCTCAGTTCGTGCCTTCGGCCATCTTGCAGACCCTCCAGATTAAAGAGGCGGCTAAACTCTCGACCGCCAACCGCCTTAAACAGTATCTCGCGGACAAAAAAATCTTACTGGTGCTGGATAATTTCGAGCACCTCCTGGCCGCTCCCGCCCTCCTGGACGAACTCCTGGCCGCTGCGCCCGGCCTGAAATTGCTCGTCACCAGCCAGGCTGTGCTGCACGTTTACGGCGAACAAGAGCTTAATATTCCCCCGCTGGAATTACCGGCCCTGGACCAACTGCCCGCGCCTGAAACGTTGTCCGGCTTCGAGGCGGTCCGGCTGTTTTTAGAGAGGGCCGGAGGGGTTCAGCCTGATTTCGCCCTGACTGCCGGTAACGCCCGGGCGGTCGCGGAGTTGTGCGTCCGGTTGGACGGTTTGCCATTGGCGATAGAGCTTGCCGCCGCCCGCCTTAAAATCATGTCGGTCTACACCCTGCTGGAGAAACTGGCCGACCAGCGTCTGGCCTATTTAACCAGGGGCGCCGCTACCATGCCTTCGCGCCAACAATCGCTGCGCCGGACCCTGGAATGGAGTTATAACCTGCTCGACGCCACCGAGCAACAACTTTTTGACCGGTTGGGCATTTTCAGCAACGGTTGGACGGTTGAGGCCGCCCACGCTATCTGCGGCCTGGAAGCTGTCTCCGAAACCGCCAGCCTGGATAATTTAAGCCAGTTGCTCGATAAAAGCCTGGTGGTGCGTATCCCCGGCCAGCGGGGGGAGCCGCGTTTTACAATGCTGGAAACGCTGCGCGAATTTGCCCTGGAAAGATTGGCCTGGCAAAAGGAAGTTCAACTTCTGCGGGAGCGTCACGCCCGTTATTACTTGCGGTTGGCCGAGGATGCTGAACCCCGGCTGGGCGGTGGGCCGCAACAAATTTACTGGCTGGACCGGCTGGACCAGGAGCGTGAAAACCTGCGGACGGCCCTGCAATGGCTGCTCGAAAAAGCCGGCGCAGCCGCGCCGGATAGTTTAGAGCCGGGAAATTTTGAACAATCCCGGCTTGACGCCACCCGGCGCGCCCTTGAAATGGCGGCGGCGCTGGCTTCTTACTGGGATAACCGGGGCTACTACAGCGAGGGCCGCCACTGGCTGGTTCAGGTAATTGAGCTTCCGGCGGGTAAAGATTCGAGTGAACCGGTGTGCCAGGCCAGGGCTAAGGCGCTCAACCGGGCCGGCGACCTGGCCTTTTTACAGGGCGAGTATCCCCAGGCCCGGCTTTATCTTGAAGAAAGCCTTGCCCTTAAACGCCAGCTTGCGGACCAACCGGGCATCGCGGCGGTGTTGAACAGCCTGGGGAACGTGGCGGTCTGGCAGCGCGAATTCGATAACGCGGTCGAAATTGTCGGGGAAAGCCTGGCTATCCGGCAGGAACTCAACGACTCGAAAGGAATTTCCCAGGCTCTAATTAATCTCGGCAATATTTATTCGATGACCGACCAGTATCAGAAGGCCATAGAAGTTTACAGCGAAAGCCTGGCTATCTCGGAGAGATTGAATAACAAACAGGGGCAGGCCAGTTCCCTGGGCAGCCTGGCCCGCGTCTTTTTGATGATTGAAGAGTACGCTAAAGCCGGGCAGTTGTTCGAGGAAGCTTTGCCTTTGTTCGAGGAACTGGGCGACAGGCGGCGTATCGCTATCACGCTTGATTTGCTCGGCTGCGTCTATATGTACCAGGGAAAATACGACCTGGGAGTTGACTTTTGCCTGCGCTGCCAGGAGTTGTGCCGCGAGATTGGCGACCGCTGGGGCGTAGCCGCCTCGCTGCATAACCTGGGCAATATAAGGCTGCGGCAGGGTCTGTTCCCCGAGGCTCGCAGCCTTTACCTGGAGAACCTGGAAGCTTATATCGAGCTGGGGGAACGCTATATCGGGGACAGCCTGGACGACCTGGCCGGGCTGGCTATCGCCCAGCGCGAGTACGAAAAAGCCGCCCAGCTTTACGCGGTATCGGAAAAACTGCGGGCGAAGGCCGGGTCGCGCCGGGAAAGCTTCTTGCAATCTACTTACGAGAAACAACTGCTTAAACTGCGCGGCCAGCTTGACCAGGGTTCTTTTAATGCAGCCTGGTCGCGGGGTCTGGCTCTTGAACTGGACGAGGCGTTGGCCCTGGCCCGCAGCGCCAATTACCTCGATACCGCCAGAACCGGGCCGGAAGAAGATGGTTAAAGTATTGGATAAGTGAAGGAATTACTCATTTCCATAACTCCAAGTTAATCTCCAATTTTGTTCTTGCATCTTAACGAGTTCACTTTCAAGTCTGGTTATAAGTTCAGCTACTATTTCATCAAACTTTTCGGGTCGTATCTCTTTTAAAAGAGATAATTCATCACCAGTCTGGAACACTTCAATTATATCTTTTGGTATATCTGGAATGTTTAGAAGAAACTCCCAATTCCTGGGTGCTCCTAATGACCATATTCCAACGTCAGGTGTAACAATTCCATTGCGGATTGAATGTAAAGTGCCAATACCGAGGTAAGCTAAAAATGCAGGCAGGTAATCTTTTGAAATATTTATTTGCATAACATTAACTTTCCTTGGTAATTTCTTAATCGTGTATTAACACGCTAATACTACCGGC
>CADDZM010000178.1 GCA_902812345.1 Chloroflexota bacterium
TAGAAGCCGCTTTAGCCGAGTTAGTCGCTAATCCAGGTGAAGTTCTGGCTCTGGCAGGGACTATTTTGGATAAATGGGCCGCTTAGTCGCCGGTCAAACTTTCTGATTTATTTTCTGAAGATCTATATCTACTTGCTACCGACTCGTCACTTAGAATAGCCCCGTCGCGGACCTGGATTAACCGCCGGGCCTGCCGGGCCAGATTGGTGTCATGGGTCACGTAGATAACCGTCTTGCCTTCCTCGGCAAGCTGGCGGAAGATTTTGAAAATCAGTTCCCCCGTCTTCGAGTCGAGGTTGCCGGTCGGCTCGTCCGCTACAATGATAGGCGGGTCGTTCGCCAGGGCGCGCGCAATCGCGACGCGCTGCTGTTCGCCGCCTGAGAGTTCGCGCGGAAGGTGGTGGGCGTGGTCGAAAAGTTCGACCATTCGCAAATTTGCCAGGGCCCGCTGGCGGCGTTCTTCTCCCTGGTAACCTGCTTTAGAGCCTCGCAGGTGCAACGGCAGCATCACGTTTTCCAGGGCGGTCAGGGTCGGCAGCAGTTGGAAAAACTGGAAGACAATTCCCACGTTTTCGCCTCGCCAGCGGGCCAGTTCATTCTCGCTCAGCTTGCCGATGTCTTTGCCGCCGATACCGATTTTGCCCGAAGTCGGCTTATCAATCCCCGTCATTATATTTAAAATGGTGCTTTTGCCGCTACCGCTTGGCCCGACAATCGCCACGAATTCGCCCGGCTCAATGCTCAGGCTGACTCCCCCGAGAGCCTGGTAGGTCCGGCGGCCCATCGGGTAGACTTTCGTTACATTTTCCAGGGTTATCCCAGTTTTTAGAGCAGCCGGTAACGGAGTGGTAAAAGGAGACTCTTTGCCAAGAATATCGCGAAGAGTCGTATCGGTCGAAAAGGGATTGAGTTTTAACATTACACTGTCGGGTTCTACTAAAGCGTCAATAAAAGGGCAGCTTTAAAATAAGCCGCTGTATAAAAAGAGTTTAGCCTATAGTTGAGTATCAGGCAAGGCACAAAGGAAATATTAATGAAAGACTGCTGAAATTAAGCTGGCGAGTTTTAAAGTTCTGGACTCCTTTGTCCATGCAGAAAGGCGGGTTTCCCCGCCTCTTTTTCTATTAGCTTCTATTAGCGCCGGTCTCTCGACTCGACATTTTGCTTGTTAAGTTCTTCGTTCAGGCGCAAGGTTTTTAGCAGGTACCACAGGCTGAACAGGATAACCGCCGAAATCGCTACCCCGGCAAGCAGTTCTAGGGGGCTGCTCAGGGCGTTGCGCAGGCTATCGGCAAAGTCTTTGATGGAGCCGTAGACCGCCGCGGTTGGCGCATCCACCGGCGTATTATTGATATTGCCGAGGGCGTAAATCCCGACCCCCACCATCATTACTAGGGCTGCTGCCACGGAAGAAAAGCGCAAAACATAGCTGGAGGCCAGTTTCCCGGCGCGGTTAAGCTGGCGGTCACGGGCAAATTCAGCCATTGAGATAGGCAGAACCTGGCCGGATTCTAAATCATTCTCCGGTTCGTCAGTCCCGGTTTCGTCATCCTCGTCCAAATCATCCTCATCCTCGTCTAAGCTGGATGAAGTAATGGAAAGGGTCGTATATTGAGCTTCAAAGGATTGAGATTGGTCGCCAAATTGTTGTTTAACAATGATGCGTTGCATTACTAAGGTAGTAAATTCAGGTTTCGGGGCAAGCATCCGGTCGGTTTGTAAGGCCGACGGAATTTGTTTTAATAAGTCGAGGTGGCCCCGGCAACCATCACATCCTGAAATGTGTTCTTCATACAGCCGGACCTCAAAGTCATTCAACTGCCCGTCGAGGTAGGATGACGTAAATTGATTAGCTTCACGGCAAAACATTACGTATCCCCTTTGTCCACTTACTATTTAGCATTACTATTCACCGTTTTATTTTTCTTTAAAACGCCCTGCGTATTCGCCCTGGACGATTGGTTCTGGCTGGCCAGGTTCTCGTTCTGGCGCTGCTTTTCTAATTCTTTTGCCAGCAGTTCCCTGGCCCGGAACAACCGCGTTTTGACGGTTGCCACCGATAGGCCGCTCGCCTGGGCAATTTCATCATATGACAAATCGTTCCAGTACCGCAGAATGGTTACTCCCCGGTATTTCTCTGGCAATTTGGTCAAAAGTTCGCGCACTTCGTCCCGTACTTCTCCGGTCAGCGCCCGTTCTTCCGGTTCAGGCTGGTCACTTTGTTTCCAGAAAGCAATCGTATCCAGGTCCACTGAAGGTTTGCGGCGGCGGAGCAGGTCAATACAGTAATGGCTGGCAATAGAAAGAATCCAGGTGGAAAATTTGCGCCCCGGCGTATAGCTCTTTAACTGAGTGTACGCCCGCACGAAGACTTCTTGAGCAGCGTCCTCGGCTTCGGTTGGGTCTCCCAACATTCTCGCGCAAAGGTTAAATACCGCTACTTTGTAACGGTCAATCAACTCGGCAAAGGCTTCCACGTCCCCACCTAAAACCCGTGAAACAATAGCTTCCTCCTCGCGGTTGGCCTCAGTCTGGACCACCGGTTGAGCAGTAGCGTTATCACGATTATTAGCAAGGTTGCCGCTAAAATTAGCGGACAGGGCCGAAGCATCGGTCAAATCATTCTCCTGGGTTGTTTCGCTTACCTGCGTTGGATTGTCAACCTGTTCGTTGCTGCCATTCACGCCTTGCGAAACCTGGGCTGAATTCTCCTGGAATTCTCCCAGACCTGGCTCACTAAACTGTTCATCGCGTTTGGCGCGATTAATCTGATCCATCGCGACTCGTTCCTTCTTTACTCGCCCGTGTCTCGGCTTTTGCCCCGTTTGTACTCCGGTTGCGGGTAATTTTAGGCGTTAGCTTAGTTAGCTAATACCTTTACGAATTATAACATGCAAAGTTTCAAAAACCGGCTCCTGCATTGGAAATGAAGTACGACCGGCCTCAGAAAACTCCTATCAACGCTTTCGTTCTTTTTATACCGATTTTCTCAAATCCTGATCTAAACTCTGCAAGGTTTAAGCCACAAATATACGCGCTAACCACCACAAATGCGGCTTTTCTGCACCTATACTTTATCAGACCCGGCGAGCGGGTCTTTTGTTTCACTGCCTTAAAAGTAGTTGCCGAAGTCAGGTTTTAATGGGATAATCTGGGCTGGACTGCTGCCTGATTTTCAGGTTCCATCTTTTGTCTAATGATTCTAGCTTTATAATTGTAGCAACAATTTATTAAGGAAAAATTGGTTATTTGTTAAAGTTTTCTCAGAAAGTTTAAATATGCCAAAAAGGGACCAGGCTCCCAAGACCAACGCCATGCGGGCGCTGGATGCCCGCAAGGTACAATATACTACCCTCACCTATTCTCCCGAGATACACTCGGCGGACGAAGCGGCGGAAGCCCTGGGCGTTGATCCCGATCTGGTCTACAAAACCCTGGTGGTGCTGCCGGAAAGCGGCCAGGGCCGTCCCCTGCTGGTGATGGTGCCGGGGACGCACGAACTGGATTTGAAGGTGCTGGGCCAGGCTGTCGGCGAGAAAAAGCTGCGTATGGCAAGTCAAAAGGAAGCTGAAAGCCTGACCGGGTTGCTGGTAGGCGGCATCTCAGCCCTGGCTCTTCTAAATAAAAACTTTCGCATCTTTGTTGATGAAGGCGCGCCAGGCCACCCCCTGGTATACATCAACGGCGGGCAGCGCGGTCTTAATTTGCGCCTCGCCTCCCGGGATTTGCTGGCCGTTACCGGGGCAACGCCTGTTCCCACAAATTAAGTAAATTTATTTGGTCGTTTACCTCATTCAATTTCTGTACATTAATCAATTGTGGAATATTAACAAAAGAAAAGTTTAGTTTTTTGTAAACTATGTTATAATCTTTGTATAACTTTTGCTTTGCTAGAGCATGTTAGTTCTCTGCATCACAACCGGGTAACACCGTCCTGGCATCCAGCAACACCTTTTTGTTTGACCGAAGGTTTAATTCTACCCCTGGTGGGTTCGATTACCTTATCCCGCGAGATTAAACTTTTAGGAAAAGGTAAAATTACAGTTTTGACTGTTAATTCTCTTTTTCAATGCCGAAAGGAGGCTTTTGATGGCTGGTTCACATAAAGTGTCAGAAATCAAGGATTTAAGTCCGGAAATGGTTAGTAAATTAAATGGAGCGGGTATTACTACCGTCGAAGAACTGCTAACCCAGGGAGATACTCCCCAGGAGAAAGCGGCCCTCTCCAAAAAGCTCGGTATAAGCACTTCAGATTTAACCGAGTGGATTAACCGGGCCGACCTGATGAGGTTAAAAGGGGTTGGGACCGAATTCGCTAATTTGTTGGAAAACTGTGGGGTGGATTCTTGTAAAGAGTTACAACACCGTAAGGCTGAAAATCTTTATAACAACCTCAAAAAGACCAACGATGAGAAGAAGATTGCTCATCACGCTCCGACCCAGGCCCAGGTAGAGGCGTGGGTAAAAGAAGCTGCGACCCTGGCTGCAAGTTAGCCGAGTATTTTCCTTTTATAAAACACCGGCCTTTCCCTTAAAAGATAGGCTGGTGTTTTTAATTTTAAATAATCTGGTCTTTAGCCTAAAATTGCGCCTGATAGTCGTTTGTGTTATAATCCTCACATTAGCGCATTAGGGGTACACCGGACCGGCCTGCGGCCTGGTTTCCACCTGGACGAGCGTTATGTTCAAAATTTTTTCAGAAATATAGAGGGGTTGCAGGTTGCCAACTTTCAAAAGATGTGGGCTAACTTCCTGGCAGCGACCTGGCCTGAAAGAACTACTAAACCACAAAACCGAAAGGGGGTTTTGCTAAATGTCGCTGCAAAAAGCCGAAAAGGCTACCATTATGGGCAATTTTGAGACGCACACCAACGATACCGGTTCGCCGGAAGTGCAAATCGCGCTTCTTACCGAGCGAATCAATCAGTTGGTGGAACACCTCAAGATTCACAGCCATGATAATCACTCCCGCCGGGGTCTGCTGAAGCTGGTGGGCCGCCGCCGCCGTATGCTGGCCTATCTGAGCGAAAAAGACGTGGAACGCTACCGCGTGGTGATTGGCAAGCTGGGTCTCCGCAAGTAAATCAAAGTTCGCCTTTATCACTAAAGACTAAGAGCCATTGCGAGTTCTGAGAAAACTTTTCCCGAAACTCGCGATGGCTCTTTTAATACTCGTTAAACGCCTCGCTTACTGGATGGCCGCGACAACCTCGATTTCGACAAGGGCATCTTTGGGCAGCCGAGCTACCTCGATAGTGGAACGAGCCGGGCGGTTGTCGCCCAAGAACTCGGCATAGATGCCGTTCATCTCGGCAAAGTCACCCATATGGGCCAGGAAGACGGTGGTCTTGACCACATCGTTAAGGCTCAGGCCGGTAGCGCCCAGCACCGCCTGTAAATTTTTAAAAACCTGTTCGGTCTGGTCGCGCAGTTTCCAGCTAACCAGTTCGCCGGTAGTAGGGTCAATCCCGACCTGGCCGCTGGTGTAAACGAAATTGCCGATTTTTACCGCCTGGCTGTACGGCCCCAGGGCTGCCGGGGCGTTGTCGGTGTGAATAAATTGCTGGTTTGCCATAGCACACTAACCTTTCTATTTTCTCTACTAAATTTCTCTCTAAAATTTTTCGGTCTAATCCTGCAGGGCGGCTTCCCAGGCCGCAATCAGTTCGGGTAACCCTTTGTAGACCAGGGTCGCCTTAATTCGGCTCTTTTCGTAATCAGCCTCGCTGGTTACGCCGCTAAGCGTCAAAACCGTCGGTATACCCAGGCGGTTGGCCCCATCAATGTCGGTTACGAGATTGTCGCCAATCATAAGGGTTTCCGAAGCGTTCGAGCCCAGGATTTTCAGGGCCATCTCGTACATAGGGGCTTCGGGTTTGCCAATGACCAGGGCTTTCTGACCGGTGCTGGTCTCGAGTAAAGCCCCGATGCTGCCCGCGCCCGGTATAAGTCCTTCTTCGGTAGGGAAGACCGGGTCGGCGTTGGTCGCGATATATTTAGCCCCGGCCCGGATTAACAAACAGGCTTTCTTGACCGTTTCGTAGACCAGGTTAAAATCGCCGCCCTGCACCACAAAGCGCGGATTTTTGTCGTCCGGCACAAACACGCCTTCGTTCTCGCCGCCAAAAACGCTGTCTCTTAAAGGCTGCATCCCGACCACAAAAACCCCTGCGCCTTCGGGCGCTTCGCTGCGTAGATACTCTGAGGCGGCCTGACCGCTGGTCACGGTTTCGCTGTCCTTGACCGTCACGCCCATTTTAGCCAGTTTACGGGTATAATCGCTGGCCGAGTTCGCCGAGTTGTTAGTAAGCAGCAGGAAGGGGATGTTGTTCTTTCGCAGAAAATCGAAAAACTCCAGGAGGCCGGGTAGAGCCTGATTGCCCCGGTAAAGTACCCCGTCCATATCCATGATGGCGTAGCGAAACGAGGCTAAAAGTTTATCATTTTGCTCAATACTCAAAAGTTCTCTCCGTTTTGGGAAATTTTATAACAATTGGTTTTGGGTCCGGCCTGACCCCAGGAAAAAGCGGGCCGTCCGAAAAAGTTCAATGCAAGCCTGAATTTTACCGGATAAGTATAGCAGAAAGGTCGTAAAAGGTTAAACCTTGAACGTAAAACGGAGAGCGGGTAGTTGATATTATTTCGTCAATACTATTCCTTTTAAAAAAGAAATAAAAAAGCCGCAGGTTTCTTAATCGAAAGTCTGCGGCCCTTTTTACTTATTACCGGTAAACCTGAAGCACGTTTAACGTTTAACGACCTTCGCTTCTTTAGGTGCATCCAGGGTCAGGGCCAGTTCGCTTTTTAACTTCTTGGACTGGTTTACATAAGTCGTGGAAGCTACCAGGCCCGACACCACCGGCAGGGTAACATAGAACCCTACGAAATAGGGCAAGTAGGCCGGCGCTAGCAGGGTCAGGAGTCCCCACAGGCTCACCCAGAAGAAGGTTTGCTCGAAGGTAAAGAGCAAGACCGCCATGGCCGGGCGGCGGCTTTTCAGCCAACCCGCGCCCAGGAACCCGCACCACCCCAGGAGCGTTTCGATAGCGAAGATGCCGAGCGGGTTCTGGTTCAAGATAGTCCTGGCCGGGACCACGTAAAGTTTGCCCTTGACGCTGCGCTGGCTGCCTTCCCGCGAACCGCTATCGGCGGCGTAGGTAACAATGGTTCCGCCATCGGCCCCGCCTTCCAGGCTGGCTTTCCCGATGGACTGGCGGGCTTCTTCCCGGGCCGCCTCGATGGACGCCGCCGGGATGTTAACCGTCAGCATGTACCGCCAGGTGCTGGAGATACCTTGCCCGGCCTGCCCGGTCATTGCAAGCAACCGCTCCGAACCGATAGTCTTAAACACATTTATAAAGTAGCCGATGTAGGACGCGCCCACGATAGCGTAAAGCGCCGTTAGAATCCAGTCGTGCCACCCGCCTGTGACTTGCTGGCGGGCCTGGGCGAAAGTGTAGCCCTCCCGGATTAGAATCCCTTCGGAAATCCCCAGGTAGACCAGGGTCGCGTACAGAATGACGACCCCGATGGCGACCGAAGTCAGGGAGAATACCGCCAGTTTGTGGCTGAATAGAGGCCGCTCGGTCATGCGCGGCAGGACGTAAAGGCCAATCGTCATCAGGGTCAGGGTTACGACGCCTACAATGTTCATCTGGGCGTGAGAGGTCGGCAGAATAAGTTCACCGGCCTCGCGGGCTTCGTCAAGCCACTGGCTGGCCGAAGGCAGAATCTGGATGATGCCCTGGCTGGTGCTGATAAAGAGGAATATCGAGGAAATCCCCAGGAAGACGCCCAGGTAGCGTTCGCGGGCGGTCCCCAGCCCTTTTTTAAGCGTGAGCAGCACGTTGAGGATAAAGGTCCACATCCCAATAGCCATCAGGCTGCCCATAATGGCGATTGGCAGCGGGTGCCAGATGCCCATCTGACTTTTAGCGGCGGCGGCGGTAATACCCTGCGAGATAACCTTGTCGCCCTCGATAAAGCCGAGCGTAATCAGGGTTAGCCAGAAGCCGAAGACGCCAAGGAAAAGCGTGACGAACGAGAAATTCGCCAGACGGATAGAGTGAATCGGGTGGCCGACGAAACGCGGCAGGAAGTAGTAGACAAAGCCCATAAAGGCGAAAACCACGCCGCCGACCAGGTTCATGTGGGCGTGGGAAGCCGGGTCAATCAGTTGTCCGGCCGCCCCGGTCTTATAAAGCCAGTCGAGCGACCAGGGCAGCACCTGGTAAACTCCCTGCAAGGTGCCAATCAGCAGGGCGATAGAGGCGACCAGATGGAACTTGGCCGAGAATTTCTCCAGGGCGTTGCCGGTGCGGCGGCCCTGCCAGATGGTCAGGACCACATTGGTCACATAAATCCAGTAGCCGAGGCCCATCGAGGAAGCCGTAATCGCTTCGGGGAACTTGTGCCAGAACCCGACAATATCTTTGGCCTGCTCGTAGGTGTAACCCTGGTGGACCAGGTTTCCTTCGGCGTAACCAATCGGAATCAGGGCGCAGTAAAACCCTATAACGCCGCAAGCCGTAAACCAGAACGAAACGTTACACAGGGTCTTGCTGTACATCGGGCGCTGGATAATCCGGGGCAGCAGATAGTAGGTGATACCGGCAATCGAGATGGTCCCGCCCAGCACCACGTTGATGTGGGTCAGGCCCAGGTTCGTGATAAGGTGGCCGCCATAATCGGCGTCGCGCAACCAGTCGGCCATCCAGGGCAGGCGCTGTAAAACGCCGTGCAAAGCCGCCAGGCCGAGCGCGATAGCCTGCACGATGACGAATTTTACCAGGATAGAGTCGTCCGAGAGCGGTTTACCGTCCGGGCCAACATTATTGGTGTTGTAAAGCACCCGGTTGTTGTTGGGTACAAACAGGGGCGGTCGGGCTTTTTTAAGCGGTTTTTCCACAAAAGACATGATAAGAACCTACCTTATTAGGACTTTCGCTTGAAGCAACTATCTTGAGGTTAAATCCCCTATCCTCAAATCTTCTCAGGTTCACAGCGAAAGTCGAGCTTGTATTAGAGGCAAAGGGTAAAGCGCCTGAAAACTGTTTCTGAGCAGGCGCCTGGTCAAAAAATTATTCTTTGGTTGAGCTGGAAATGGCCAGGTCATCCTGGGTGGTTTCCTTTATTGGAGCGGTCAGAGCAGCGGTCGGGGTGGGCGGTTGCAGTTCGTCGGTCGGGACCGGGAAGACCTCACCCTTGCGGCCAATGAAAGCCGCGACACTTATAACGATAACGGCGACCAATACCCACAACAGCCAGTCCAGGTCAACGCCCGAACCCTGTTCGTCGGCAGCGCCGATTGGCAGGCGGAATTGCACTTTAGTTGCGCCAAAACCGGGGCCGTCTACCTGGATAATCCAGTGTCCGTTGAGGCCAAAGGTTATATTAGCCTGGTATTCACCCGGCTTGCCCGTAAATTTTAGCGGAACCGGCCCGATATTTGGGGTGCGCGGCCCATTATGTTCCTTCGTGACCTGACCGCTATAGTCCCGGATAGCGGTCAGGTTTAGTGGCAAATCGTTGGCGGCCTTACCCTGCAAATCTACCACCAGGAAGCGTAAGGTCTGGCTATCCAGGGCGGCGTGATTGCCGGAAAGTTCCGGGTCTACGAAATTTATGCGGTAGTTGCCCACGGTCTGCACCCGCGGCGGGTCAACAGTATCTTCGGCCAGGGCCAGGCTGCTAAAAGTGAGCGCCGTAACTAAGGCCAATAGAACAGAAAACACCCCCTGCCGCCGGGGTTTTCGCCAGAAAAACATTGATTTTGTCATCGTAAATACCTGTTAAGTGGTCGGTGCCCCAACCGTAAAATAAGCGTAGTTGCGCCCGCCGAACATCCCGCCGGTCGGGGCATCTATGACATATTTTCCGCTCGGCCAGGGTTTATTATTAGCCGGAGTGACTGTCAAACTGTAAAATTTATTTTGGTCTCCCGGAAGATATTTGGATTGCCTGGTATAGCCGCCGTCAATGGCCTGGTTCTTCTGAGGACCGTCCAGGAAGGAAATAAAATAATTCTCGGGGATTTCCAGTTGCTTGGTGGTAAAAATAACCTGGAAAGACTGTCCGTAAGGAAGCTGAGTAATTTCCTTCTGGTCGTAATCGCCCGGTTCGGTTACGATGACTAACTCCCGGTAAGTCGCTTCACCGTCCACCTTGATATAAATTTTATCCTGGTAGAGCTTGTCGTTTTCCACGTACGGCGAGAGATACGGCTCGTTAATGCTGACCAGGAGCATAATAATCGTGAAGAAAAGCATGGCCCCCAACATCGTTCCTACGATTACGAAGGCAATTCTTCCGGCGAAAAAGCCTAATTTGGTTTCTTTGCCGCCGTAGAGCAGGCCGTGTTTCTTCTTGTCAGGTGATGCGGGCGATCCTTTGCTATCGCCCTGGCCGGGTTTAGGTGGGTCTATTACTTGCATGTTGCCCTGAACTTCCAGGGAACCAGGTTTCAATCCTTGAAACGATGGTTCCATAAACAGTTGGTTGAGATTAAGCTACCCGATATTTTCGTACACCATGACCGTTAGGGGGTCTTCTTTGGTAGCGAGTTGTTCTTCAAGTTCTCTTATAGTAGGCTGGCGGGCGTAGGCCTGTAAATCTTCCATGGTGGACCACTCGGTAAAAATGGTAAAGACCACCTTGCCCTGCGGGTTGACCGAACGCCAGACCGCGGTCGAAATCAGACCGTTAAGGGTCTGGCAAATAAATTTGCGCCCGCCAATCAGGGCTGAATACACCAGTTTACCCGGCCTGATTTCCTCGGCTTCTTCGCGGGACATGGCAATAGTGGTGGTGCGGATAAACGCCATTCTCAAATCTCCTTTATCGGGTCAAAAGCGTCCGTGGGCTTTCCATGCGAGCATAGGACCGGCCGGGGCCTACTTGGCGAAGTGATTTCCCAGGGTTATACTCACCCAGTTATTGCCGACGCCCAGGAAAATCGCGAACATCACCAGGCCAAAGAAAATCATCAGGCCGAAAAGGAACAGCAGCATCAAAGGCAGTCCCGCGTCCTCGGCTTCGTGAGGTTCCGTTGTAAAGGAAACGTCGTCTTCCGGCAGGAGAATCATTTCCTTGATGCGATCGAACCGTTCGCCCGGGTTTACGTGCCCGACGACTTCGCCCGGGTGGGGAAATTCATGGGATCCTTTTTGCATTTTTTCCATAACAGTTTTTCTGCCTCGCTCTCACTTCGCAAGCTTGTAAGTTTAATACCTGACCCCGGTAATGATGCTGTTTATCACATAAGCCGCGATAGCAATCAAAACTACCGCATACAGCACGATTAAAAAGGCGGGCATCCGGCCATAAGCAGCCTGGACTTGCCCGGCGAAATCTTCAGCGGTTCGTTCGAACGGCACTTCGCTCTCTCGCCTGGAGCGCCCGCTCCGCGCCCACAACCAGATTAGCGCCAGAAAAAGTAACCCAAAAGATACTACTATGACATCAATAATCGGGTTTTCCTGCCAGGGTTTTATCGAATCGGGTATAGCATTAGCCTGGGCCAGCACCTCCTGGAAAAAGCTTTGCATCTTGGTTTCTCCCTTGCCGTTAAGCTTCGGTTAAAGCGTATAAGTCCAATTCGTCGCCATCTTCGTCCAGGAGTGCGTCGAGCATCATCTGGGTTTTGACAGCTTCGGGGTTCTTCAGTTCACCGTTGGCCCAACTCCACATCACGGCCATGCCGGTCATTAGCACGAAAATCATGGCGACAATCAACATGCTATCGGCATCGGCCAGTTCATCGCCGCCGACGCCTTCGTGGGCCGAGGCCGGGGCGATGAAAATCATCATCATTACGGCCACGCACAACAGTGAAATTACAATTTTTCGTTTCATATTCGTACCTGTACATAATCGGTTAGGGGCAAAACCGTTTTGCCCGGTCTTATGACCTCCACCTTCCCGGCCTATTTGGAAGGCGTAGGTGTGTTGGCGATTGGTGATTGGGACGCTCCACCGCTATTCGTGGGAGGCGGTCCCGCCGTCGGGGTCGGCACGTTCAGGTTCTGGCCGTACTGGTAGCCCTCGGCATTCTGGTCGTAAGGGGCCGGTTCGGGTCCGGCGGCACCGCCACGCACCACCATGTTCGTATTTAATTGCTCGTCCGGGACCGTCAGGCCGCCGTTCGGGATAGTCCGCAAGAAGTTAATCACGTCCCAGATGTCCTGAACGCTCAGGTAATCGCCCCAGGCTGGCATAGCCGTACCCGGCAGGCCAAAGAGCAGGAAATGATAATACTGCCCTTCGCTGTGCTGCATCTGGACATTTGCATTCGTAAAGTTAAACGGTTTGGGTTCCAGGAAGGCCGCCGCCGGGCCGTCGCCCTGACCGGTTATACCGTGACAACCGATGCAGTTGGTAATGTAAATTTGCTTGCCGTGTAAGAGGCTGCGCTGGGTCGGCGGCATGGCGCTTTTGGTATTGACCCAGGAAGGCGGGACCAGCGATTTAAGGTAATCCAGGTGAGCGGTGGCGTAGTTCGCATCGTTGGGGACGTTGGCCGAACCGGATTTACCCTGCAAAGAGGCTACCACGCTGGCCTTGTCGGTCTTCTGGACGTTTGTCCGCGCATCCGCCGATTTCTGACCCAGACTCTGGACATAGGCGATAAGTTTGGTGGTCTCGTCGTAACTCAGAAAACTGAACTGGGGCATAATCGAGTTCGGGCTGACGTAGCGCGGGTTGGTGAAGTGGGCGCGGTGCCAGTCGTCGGGATGCACGCCGCCTTCCTGGGAGAGGTCGGGGCCGGTGCGTTCGGTGCCGAGCAGCATTGTTTTCTGAAAGACATAATCGCCCGCCTGGGCTACCCGCAGGGCAGGCGCGCCCCCGGCGGCGTTCCAGTCCTGG
>CADDZM010000179.1 GCA_902812345.1 Chloroflexota bacterium
AAGGGGTGGAAACGTGCTTTGGTGGAAAACCGGCCTTGTGGCCAAGTTAATAAGGTAGTATTTAATCGGGGCGTAGTGACAAAGTTAAAAGTTATTTGAAAGGTTTTAGCAACCCTGACTTTATACTTGCCCTGGGCTTGAAAAAGGCAATTTGCCTCTTTGAACTAAAAATAGTTATAATCTCGGAAAGATTAAATTTAAGATACTTTTGCAAAACATGGCTGCAAAATAATCCTTTCAAGAAAGTTCTTTTAAAAATTCTTTAGGAAAGTGACTTTAAATGAGCCTTACTTATTCGCCTGCCGAGGGCGACCCGCAATCCGCCCCGGCGGCTAAAAAAACCCTTGTTCTGGTTTCGCACACCCACTGGGACCGGGAATGGTATCTCACCTTCCAGCAGTATCGCTTCAAACTAGTCCGCCTGGTAGACCGCCTGCTGGCTATTTTAGACAACGACGCGGAATACGCCTTTTTTATGCTGGATGGTCAGACCATTGTGCTGGAAGATTACCTGGAAATCCGCCCGGACCGCCGCCCCGACCTTGAACGCCATATCAAGTCGGGCCGCCTTTTGGTCGGACCCTGGTATATCCTGGC
This sequence comes from Chloroflexota bacterium, assembly GCA_902812345.1. Lineage (GTDB taxonomy): Bacteria > Chloroflexota > Chloroflexia > Chloroheliales > Chloroheliaceae > 54-19. Next base: position 598 of record CADDZM010000179.1, read on the forward strand.
GGACCAGTTTCTGGTCAGCGGTGAGGCTCATATTCAAAACCTGCTGCGCGGTCTCAGGGCGGCACAAAGCTTTGGCCGGGCCATGCTTGTGGGATATGTACCCGACCCCTTCGGCCATACCGGCCAGATGCCCCAGATTCTAAAAGGCTTCAATATTGATAGCGCGGTCTTCTGGCGGGGAGTCGGGCCTGAGATGGTGCAGGTTGAGTTTGTCTGGATGGCCCCCGACGGCACAGCGGTCAACGGAGTCCATCTGCCCGGCAACGCTAACATTGGCGGCTATAGTTCGGCTGTCGCCTGGAACAGCGGCCCCGAAGCGGCCCTGACCCAGCTTAAAGCGGTTAAAGAACTTATTATTGACCGGACCGGCTCGAACGTCGCCCTGCTCATGAACGGCAACGACCACGTCGAACCCGCCCCGGAGTTACCGGCGACCCTCCGGGCGGTCCGCCAGGAATTTGAAAAGCAGGGCGAGTCCTATCAGCTTGTTCACGGCACCCTACCGCTTTATCTCGAACTGGCCCGCAAAAGCGGCGTCTGGGAAAAACCTGAAACGCCCCGCCACACCGGGGAGTTCCGTGACAGCCAGTTAGCCTATTTGCTGCCGGGTGTGACCAGCAGCCGCATGCCAATCAAACAGCGTAACGCAAAATTAGAAGGTTTGCTCGAACGGGAGGCCGGTCCGGCCCTGGCCTGGGCCGCTTCCTTACCCGGCCAGCCTGCTACCAGAGATTTCGACCCGGCCTCGCTCCAGGGGCTTTATCACACCGCCTGGAAGTACCTGCTGCAGAACCAGCCCCACGACAGCATTTGCGGGTGTAGCATTGACCCGGTCCACGAAGAAATGCAGACCCGCTACGAGTGGATTGAACAAATCGGCCAGGACTTATGGCAGGAAGGCAACCGCAACCTGGCGCGAGCCATTAATACGACCCTACCCGGCGCGGAAAAAGCCCAACCTATCGTGATTTTTAATTCGGTGCCAAGCCGCCGGACCGACCTGGCAACCCTGACAATCACCGCGCCGGAAGGCCTGGCCGGCTTCGTGGTTACGGATGAGCAGAATAATATCATGCCCCATACCGTTACCAGCTTCGAAGAAGAAATGCTCTTCACAATGGATATTCCGGCTTTTGCCCTTAATGGCATGGCCGCCCAGGCAGGCGATGAAGGCCGTATCATGGATTACACCATGTCGTCAATCGATTTCCTGCCCACCTCCAACCCGGCGACCGTCGAGGCGCGAGTGGTTGTAATGTATATGTCGGCGGCCCCAACTGACCCGACCCTGATGCAGCGGGCCATGGGCGAGGTCCAAAAATATCTTGAAAGCGGTATCGAAACCTTCCGGCTGACCGTCTACCGCCAGACCGGAGCGAAACTCGTTTTTATCGCCCGGGATATGCCGCCGACCGGCTACAAGACCTTCTTCCTGCAGCCCAATACGGCCGGACACCTCCAGCCTGAGCCGGACCTGGAAGAAATCTCGGACAAGGCTTTCTCTATTGAGAACGAGTTTTACGAGTTGACCGCCGACCCGACCACCGGCCTCTTTAGTCTGCTGGACAAGGAAACCGGCGAACTGTTCACCGGCCTGAACCGCTTCCGGGACGGCGCGGACGCCGGAGACGAGTACAATTACTCTCCGGCGTCCCAAGACCGCACTGTTGAAAGCTTTAACGGCTTGCCCGAAGTTACCCGCCACGTCAGCCCCTTACAGAGCAAGTTAATCGTAAAGGCGACCCTCGAATTGCCCGTAGCCCTGACCGAAGACCGGCAGACCCGCGCCTCCGAAACGGTCAATTGCCCGGTGGACATCGAGGTCTCCCTGGTGCCTGGCCTTAAACGGGTGGATTTCATGGTCACTTTTGAAAACCTGGCGAAGGACCACCGCTTGCAGGTGGTTTTACCCGCGCCATTTGCCGTAACGGAGTCTTTTGCCGAGCAGGCTTTTGACGTGGTCCGGCGGTCGACTCAGCTTCCGGCTTACGATAACAACTGGCGGGAAGACCCGGTGCCAACCGCGCCTCAGAAGAGTTTTGTTTCGATTTACGACCCTGAGAAAAACCTGGGCTTTACCGTTATGAACCGGGGCTTGCCCGAATACGAGATTCTCCCGGCAGACGACACCAACGGCTCAGCCATCGCCCTGACCCTCTTGCGCTGTGTCGGTTGGCTCTCTCGCAGCGACCTTTTGACCCGCCGCGACCACGCCGGACCGGGCCTGGCGACCCCCGATGCCCAACTCCTGGGCCAGCACAAGTTTTACTACGCTGTGCAACCGCACCGGGGAGACTGGCTGGCCGCCGGGGCGCAGCAGCAGGCTCATGCCTTCAACCACCCGCTAACCGGGCTTAACGCCGCTGTTCAGCCGGGTCTGGGCCTGCCGGGAACGGGCAGCCTGGTTGAAATCGAGCCGGGAAGCCTGGCTCTTTCGACCATCAAACCGGCCGAGGACGGCGCCGCCCTGGCGCTGCGGGTCTGGAACCCGGCTACAACCGAAATTCCTGCGGCCCGCTTTCGTTTCTACCGCCAACCGGCCCGGTTATGGCAAACTAACCTGGCCGAAGATGTCTTGGGCGAACTCGCGCCAGATGGGGACGGCTGGTACACCTTACCCATCGCGGCCAAACGGATTGTTACCCTCAAGGTCGATTTCCACGGCAACGCGGGAGAAAGCGAGTAACCAGGTGGAGACAAGCTGGCAGGAAGGTCGCTTGCAACATTTAAAGAGCTTTTGCCGGTTGGTACGGATAACCCAACTTTTGGGCCTGGCGCTCTGCCTGCTGGCCCTGTCTTTAAGCGCTTGCGGGGAAGAGTCCACCGGGAGTTCGCCTCAAACCGCCCTGGCCCCGGCCACCGCCCCGGCGGACTTCCCGGTCCCCGTTAACCCCAAAATAGCCGCCTTAACGCCTTTTACCCTGAGCGTGTGGTTCGCCGACGATTACTACAACGAAGCCCCTGTCGTTGACCTTATAAAAGAGTTCAAAGAGGCTTACCCCAACATTTCGGTCGCGGTTGACCACAACGAGTGGAGCAAACTGCGCAATAAGCTTAAAGAAGCGGTCGCGGCAGGCAATCCGCCGGACGTGGCGCACCAGCACGCTTTCGTATTTGGCGCGCAGAACTACGCTGAACCGCTGGACGACCTCTGGCGGCAGTGGGGCAAAGATTCTGCCGCCGCTTTCCTGCCGAACTCCCTGGAAGATGCAACCTGGAACGGGGTTCGATACGGGGTGCCGCTCGACATCAACACCACCTTTTTGATTTACAACCGCCAGATGTTCAGGGACGCCGGGCTGGCCGAACCCGGCCCCGACTACAACTTTACTCGCCTGCGCCAGGATGCCCGCAAGCTGACCGTACCTTCACAGAACCGCTATGGCCTGGCCCTCACTCCCGGAGCATGGGACATGTTCGGCCTGGTCAGCGCGAATGGCGGCGACCTGCTGGATACCCAAAACGGCCGGGTGACGGCCCAACTTGACGCCGCCCCTAACGTCCAGATGCTGCAATTCATCTCGACTCTGGTGAACTTTGATAAGGTTGCCCCGGCCCCGCGCTACACCAAAGAAGCTTCCCCGGTGGAACTTTTCAAGCAGCGCAAAATCGCCATGTTCTTCAGTGGACCCTGGGACTTGAAAGAAATTGAATTGCACGGTCCAACCGGGCTTTACGGCGAGGTCGGCACTACCGTGATGCCGCACGGGATTGAGGGCAAGACAACCGGGAGCGTCCAGGGCGGCGGTAGCCTGTTTGTCCCGAAGGGCGCCAAAAACCGTGAGGCCGCTTTCGAATTTATGAAATGGGCGGCGGCGCCTAAATACCAGATGCGCCTGGCCCGCGAGATGGGCCGGTACCCGGTCCTGGCTGACCTGTATAAAGACCCCTTCTTTACCGGCCAGCCGATTTTGCAACCCTTTTTAGAGCAGCTAAAGACTGCGCGGCCCTACCAGTTGGAGGCTTACGCGCAGGCTGATGTCACCTGGGAGCAAAGCATTGGCTCGATTCTAAACGGCAGCGACCCTAAAACAATCCTGGCCGACGCTCAACGCGTCATCCAGCCTACCCTTAATTCTCCCGGAAAGTAATATTTTTAAACTATGCCCGACAACGAAACAAGCGAACTGAATAGATTGATGCGCGGCTTGCCTGGCGTGGAGAAACTGCTGCAAGTTCAATCTCTGCGAGATTTAAGTAAAACCGCGCCCCACGAATTGCTGGTGGAAACGGCCCGGCAAACCCTTGATGAAACCCGCCAGCGTATCCGTCAGGGGTCAGCAGGGGCAGCCGATTTAGGTCTGGAAGGACTGGCCGGACAGGTTGCCCGGAAAGTAGAGCAGACCCTGGAAACCAACCTTCGCGAGGTTATAAACGCCACCGGGGTAATTTTACACACGAATCTAGGCCGGGCGCCGCTCAGCCGGGAAGCCCTGGCCGCCGTGACCGAAGCCGCCGGAAGTTACTCGAACCTGGAATACGACCTGGAAAGCGGCGAACGGGGCAGCCGCCTGTCCCATATTGAAAGCCTGCTGGCCCGGTTGAGCGGGGCCGAGGCCGCTATCGCCGTGAATAACAACGCGGCGGCGGTCTTGATGGTCCTGACCGCGTTTGCCCAGGGCAAAGAGGTGGTTTTAAGCCGGGGCCAGGCGGTCGAAATCGGCGGCGGCTTCCGTATTCCCGACGTGATGCGCCAGACCGGGGCCAAACTGGTCGAAGTCGGCACCACCAACAAAACTTACGCCCAGGATTACGAAGGGGCCGTTACGCCCGAAACTGCCATGCTCATGCGGGTCCACAGCAGCAATTTTAAGATAATCGGCTTTACGGCCAGTCCAAAGCTGGAAGAATTATCCGTCATCACCCGGCGGCATAATATCCTGCTGGTGGATGACCTGGGAAGCGGCACTTTGCTGGATACCGCCCGCTACGGTCTCACCCACGAACCGACCGTGCAAGAGAGTATTCAGGCCGGGGCCGACCTGGTGACTTTCAGCGGCGACAAATTGCTCGGCGGACCCCAGGCTGGCCTTATCGCCGGGGGAAAAGAATATATTGCAGAGCTGAAAAAACACCCCCTGGCGCGCGCCCTGCGGCTGGACAAAATGGCCCTGGCCGCCCTCCAGGCCACCCTTCAACACTACCTGCGCGGCGAGGCCGACCGCAAAATCCCGGTCTGGCAGATGATGGCCCGCCCACCTGAAGATTTACGCGAACAGGCCGGACGCTGGCAAACTCGCCTGGCGGCAACCTGGCCGGGCGCGACCATTATCGAGGGCGAGTCCACTATTGGCGGCGGGTCGCTACCTGGTGAAACCCTGCCGACCTGGCTACTGGCCCTGCCGGTGCCTTTGGGCGGTTCGGCGAACCAGTTGCAAGCAGTGTTGCGGGCGCAGCGGCCTCCCGTGGTCGGACGTGTCGAGCGAGATTGCCTGCTGTTCGACCCCCGGACGGTCCTCGATTTCCAGGGAGAAAACCTTCTAACCGCGCTTGAAAGAACGCCCCCGGTAAAACCGGAATAACTTTCCCCGCCCCAATTTTAACGCGCACCCGGCCTCTTTTGAGGCTATTTTCACTTTATTTTACGGCTTAAAATAGCTTAACTAAAAATTTACACTATAGGCTAAGTAATGGTCTGAATATTGCAATAAAACCTGGGGATAGGAAACCCTGACATTTTACTGGGAACGGTCAGGCAGGTCTCAATAAGAGCAGTCGGCCTGAAAAAGGAAGCCAGTAAATAAACAGGACACAAAAAGGAGATAAGAATGGATGCAATTGAACTTTTAACTACGGACCACCGCAAAGTTGACGGGCTCTTCCAGCAGTTCGAAAAAGGCGGTAATACCGAGGAATTTGCCCAGCTTTTTATGACCCTTAAAGAAGAGCTGATGGTCCATAGCAAAATTGAAGAAGAAATCTTCTACCCGGCCGTTCGCAACAACCCCGATACCGCCAACCTGGTAGCGGAAGCTTACCAGGAACATGCCGAGGTAGAGGCTTTGCTGAACCAGATTGATGGTCTGGACAATACCTCGACCGAATGGGGCCAGAAGATGACTGAAACCATGCGCGATGTCCAGGCTCACGTACAGATGGAAGAAACCGAGATGTTCCCCCGTGTGCGTGAAAGCTTCCAGGCTGACCAGCTGCAGCAGTTAGGCCAGCAGCTTGCCCAGCGCAAGGCTGAACTCATGGGCCAGGCGGGCGCTACCGCTTCCGGTTCAATGGCACAGCCTACCCCGATGACTCAGTCCGGTTCAATGGCACAATCCACTACGATGAACAGCCAGACCAACCAGACAATGCCCCAGGATACCGCTTCCTCAGGGCAACTCGGCGCGCTGGATGCCACCACCGACATGAATCAGTCGTCCGACCGGATGTAATGTAAGTTGATTTGAACTTAAGGAGTACCCGTTTGGGTACTCCTTTTTTTTATTCTGGTTATAAGTTGAAGGTGAACTTTCCGCTTAGGTCTTCTCTGGCCGGACTTATAGTCATGTTGACGGAAACAAAGGGGAATGTTAGACTGTTTGTACTATTAACTGGATTTTCGGCGCGGCCCTGGATAGTAACAGGACGGCCTTGCCAATAGCCTTCGTTACCCGGGTGGGGACAGACATATGACGCAGGACGCGGACAAATTTACCTCAAAAGGAAGTAATACCCAGAACGGCATATCTCTTACCGTAGATGTGGTTATTTTCAGTCTGCGGCCCCTTAACGAACAGGTCGAGCTTCAGAGCTACGCTGACGACGAATTGCAGGTCTTGCTGGTCCGGCGAGCGCGCCCGCCCTTCGAGAATTTCTGGGCCTTGCCGGGCGGGCGAGCCCACGCCACAGAAAGCCTGGAAGACTCGGCACACCGCCAGCTATTGGAAAAAACCTCCCTCAAAGCTTCTTACCTGGAACAACTCTATACCTTTGGCAAGAAAGAGCGCGACCCGCGCGGCCGGACTGTTTCAGTAGCCTATTATGCCCTGGTCCGGACCGACCAGGAAAAGGTCGAGGCCGGGCGCGACACCGCCGAAGCCCGCTGGTTTCCGGTAGACGAACTACCTGCTGAAATGGCTTTCGACCACAAAGAAATCCTGTCCTACGCCCTCTGGCGGTTACGCAATAAAATCAAGTATGCCAATATCGCCTTTCAGTTCCTGCCCCCTACCTTTACCCTGACCCAACTGCGCGAGGTCTACGACCTTATCCAGGGCCGCCACGCCAAAAAGGAAGACCCCGCTAACTTCAAGCGAAAAGTTGAGGCCAGCGGCGCGATTATCGAAACCAACGAGCGGCTCGAAGGCGGCCGCCACCGGCCTCCCCGGCTTTACCGGGCGGTCCTTAACGAGCAAGAACCTTATCAGCGGGGTCCTGAATCTTAGTCCACTTTTTCCTCACCTGAACTCAAGATTTTAGGCTGGCCCCGCGAAAACAATAGGGTTTTTTAGGTCTGCTAAATTTTGCCTGCGTTCGAAACAGCGCGGCGGTTAGCTTTAATCATGAGTTAAGAAGGTAGAACGAACATGAGCGACAACGCTAAGTTTGTCGAAGACATTACCGACAAAGACGACGATTTTTCAAAATGGTACAACGAAGTCATTCGCAAGGCTGAACTGGCCGATTATGGCCCGGTACGCGGCACCATGATTATCCGGCCTTACGGCTACGCCCTCTGGGAGAATATTCAAAAGTTACTGGACACCCGCTTTAAAGAAGTGGATGTCGAGAACGCCTATTTCCCGCTCCTGATTCCAAAAAGTTTCTTCGAACGCGAGGCCGAACACATCGAAGGTTTCGCGCCCGAACTGGCCTGGGTCACGCGGGGCGGCGGCGAAGAACTCGAAGAACCGCTGGCAATCCGGCCTACCTCGGAAACGATAATCGGCCATGCCTATTCCCGCTGGATTCAAAGCTACCGCGATTTGCCGGTGCTGATAAATCTCTGGAACAACGTCGTGCGCTGGGAAAAGCGGACGACCCTCTTTCTGCGAACCAGCGAATTTTTGTGGCAGGAAGGTCACTCGGCCCACCGCTCGATTGAAGACGCCGAGGAACGCACCCGCATGATGCTGGAAACCTACCGCGCCCTGGCCGAAGAAGACCTGGCGATGCCGGTAGTAGCGGGCCGCAAGAGCGAGAACGAGAAGTTCGCCGGAGCTTTGCGGACCTACTCTATCGAAGCTCTCATGAGCGACGGCAAAGCCCTTCAAGCCGGAACTTCCCACAACCTGGGCGAGAATTTCGCCCGCAGCTTTGATATTCAATACTCGGATACGGACGGCCAGCGTAAATATTGCGCGACGGTTAGCTGGGGCGCGAGTACCCGGCTTATCGGCGGCCTGATAATGACCCACGGCGATAACGCGGGCCTGATTATGCCGCCAAAAGTCGCGCCAATCCAGGCGGTAATCGTCCCTATCTGGCGCAAGGAGGAAGAAAAGAGCGCTGTCGCGGTCCTGGTTGAGCAACTTGTAAAGCGGCTCAAGGCTAATGGAGTGCGGGTTAAGGCCGACTGGCGCGAGGAAACGCCCGGCTGGAAGTACAACGAGTGGGAAATGCGGGGCGTACCGGTGCGGCTGGAAGTAGGGCCGCGAGATGTCAAAACCAACAGCGTGATGCTGGTGCGGCGCGACAACCGGGCTAAAGAAGCCGTGCCGGTAGAAGCCCTGGATAACCGCCTGCCCCAGGTCTTTGGGGAGGTGCAAAAGGGGCTGTTCGAGCGTGCCCTGAAATTCCAGGCCGGCAACACCCATGAAGTAAGCGATTATGATGAATTTAAGCAGGTAATGGCCGGGCAGCGCGGCTTTGTCAAGGTAAAGTGGGCTGAAGACACCGAGGCCGAACTAAAAATCAAGGAGGAGACGAAAGCCACCCTCCGCTGCGTCCCGCTCGACCAGGCCGGCTTCACGCCCGGCCCGAGCCTTTTCACTGGCAAACCGGCGACCGGTTACGCTCTTTTCGCCAGAGCATATTAGAAGAAAAGTAGTCAGCGGGTGCTGGCCGCTGACTACTTCCCGTGTATGTGGTATACTAACCCTTAATTAAAGAAAACGAGTTTAACCGCTCGAAGTCCTATCCCAGGATATTTGGCTGAAAGAAATATCTGAAATCTAATCTTTTTCAAGAAATCACCTTTAATTGCCTGATTTCCAGGGTGTGTAACATATAAATTTGATAAACTTTGCCAAAAAAGGCCAAATTGGGGCTGGGTTGAGATGCAATCTTAGTTTTAATATTGTATAATTAAGTTTCAGTTGTATCTTTACGTGTAGCAAGGCAAAGAATGATAGTCCCTTATTTAACGCCGGTGCGATTCGGTCTTACCGGCTAGCAGGAAGGAAAGCATTAAATTTAGATGAATGTAACCCCAGTTACCAGCACCGAAAATGACGGGGAGGAGCTTGTGAACAACGAGGAGGCCCAGGCGACTCCTACCCAGGAAACTTCGAACGGCTCTGGCCCAACAGAAGCAGCGGTCGAACCTACTAATATCACGACCACGGCTGTCCCGCTCGTCCAGGAAGGCGTTACGGCTGACGTTGAAGGCACCGCCTCTCCCGCAGATGCAGGCGAAGCCCCCACCCCGGACGTTGATACAACTCCTGAAGGAGCGGTCGAGGTAGACGCCGAAGCCATTCAGCAGAAGGCCGACGAGAATGCCGCGCCTGTCTCCCTGATGGAACAGCTTCTCAACGAGAACGAAGCCGCCAGTTCGGTACGCCGCCTGGAATACGGCCAGGCTATCGAAGGCATTTTGATGTACAAAGACCGGGATGACTTGCTGGTTGATATTGGTACCAAGAGTGAAGGCATTGTGCCGCAGCGCGAGCGCCAGAGCTTGAGCGCCGAAAAGCTGGAAGAAATGCGCGTCGGCGATAAAGTGTTGGTTGTGGTCGTCCGCCCCGAAAGCGGCGCGGACGGTGAAGACGGGCCGATTCTTTCGATTGACAAAGCCCGCACCGAAGTAAGCTGGCGCAAACTCCAGCAGCAGTTCGAGGCCGGTGAAGTCTTTGAAGTAGATGTGGTTGGCTATAACAAGGGCGGCCTGATGGTAGAAGTGGAAGGCGTCCGCGGCTTTATCCCGGCCTCCCAGGTTAATGCTCTTTCGGGTATCGGCGACAGCGAAGAAAATCGCCAGAGCCAGATGTCTCGTCTGGTCAACACCAGGTTGCTGGTTAAAATTGTCGAGGTCAATCGGGACCGCAACCGCCTCATTCTTTCCGAGCGCCAGGCTGTCCGCGAACAGCGCGAAGCCAGCAAAGGCCGCCTGATGAACGAACTGGAAGTCGGGCAAATCCGGGAAGGTGTCGTTACAACCCTGGCGAAGTTTGGCGCGTTTATTGACCTGGGCGGCGTTGACGGCCTGGTCCACGTGAGCGAACTGAGCTGGGCGCGCATTGATGACCCGAAACAAATCCTTTCGGTCGGGCAGCCGGTCAAAGTTTATATCCTGGGTATCGACCAGGAAAAACAGAAGGTCGCGCTCTCGATTAAACGGACTCAGCCGGAACCCTGGAGCCAGGTTAACGAGAAGTACCACGTTGGCGAACTGGTCGAGGCCACAATCTCCCAGTTATCCAACTTTGGTGCTTTTGCCCGGATTGAGGAAGGCCTGGAAGGGCTTATCCATATCTCCGAGTTGGCCGAAGGTCGGGTGGACCGCCCCGGTGATATCGTGAAGCCGGGCGACAAGGTGAAAGTTCGCATCTTGCGGATCGACCCCGAAAACCGGCGTCTGGCCCTCAGCCTGAAACGGGCTGCCGAAGGCAGCGAAGGCACCACCGAGGAATAATCCTCGCGGTGCTGCCCTGGCAAACCTGACAGGTGAGCCTCTCGGACTTAAGTAAGCTTGCCCGGTGGAAAAAGCGCCGGGCAAGCGGTTGGAAAGTTTAACCTGGCCGGTAAAGTTGGAACGAGTTCAATGGATTACCGGGTTTGAGGCGGCGGAAGAAATTCTGCACCACAAAAGCTTCCGGGAAGTAACTTTTAAAGGGCTTGTTCCCCTGCTAGGCCCGGTTATTGTAACCCTTGAAGGGGCCGCCCACCGCGAACGGCGGCTGATTGGCAGCAAGCTTTTCACGGCGGTGCGCCTTAAAGCGGCGGAAACCGGCTTTGCCCGGCAAGAAGTTGCTCGCGCTGCCCACCAGGGCCAAACCGATCTGGTCCGGCTTAGTTACAACGTTATGGCGCAAACGGCCGGGCGGTTGATCGGGTTAGATAATCTCGGCGCTGCCAAAACCACTGACGAAGCGGTGTACCTTTTAAGCGCGCTTGTCAGCGGCACCCAGGCCCGGCAAGAGGGCCGCCCGGCATATACTCGACGCACAGCCAGGGACGAACTGCGTAAACGCTATATTGACCCGGCGATTGCCCGGCGTCGAAATCTGCTAGCCTTGGACCAGGCCGGAAGGTTCTCTGCGGGAGAGCTACCTTTCGACCTAATCACTTTGCTTTTGCTACACACCCACCAGGCTGAACGGAAGTGGGATACCCGGCAAATCGCCGGAGAAGTCGCCTTCTACGCCGTAGCGGCGATAGATACAACCGCCAGCCTGGCTCCTCACCTTTTTCACCATCTTTACGAATACCACCAGGCCAGTTCAGGCTATACCCTACCTTTAACCAACCCGCGGTTTTTCAGGAACGCGGCGGCGGAAGCTTTGCGCCTGCACCCGGCAATTCCGACCATCTTCCGGCAAGCCACTGTGTCTATAAAACTAAAAAGCGGCCTGAAATTCGAGGAAGGACAGACCGCCGGCATATATGTAAAAGAGGCTAACCGTGACCCGGCTATTTTTGGCCTCAACGCCGGGCAATTCCAGCCTGACCGGATAATCCAGGCTAAAACCAGGCGGGCCGGGTTAAGCTTTGGTGGCGGAACACACCTTTGCCTGGGCCGGGAACTGGCCGTCGGCACCCCCGAACAGGGCCAGCCTTATTTTGAAAATGCTGAAACTGCCAGCGTTGAGCTTTTCGGCGTGACGGCCCTACTGGTCCAGGCTCTTTTCGAACACGGCGCGAAGCCCGACCCCACCCAACAAATACCCGAAATATCCCCATTCGCCCGCGATGTTTACCAGCGTTATCCGCTTAGTGCTTGTAAAGAATTAATTTGAGCTAAAATTAGCAGCAGCTCTAGGGCCGATCCCACGTGGCCGAATGGTGTAATTCCAGCGAGGACAAACTGTCCCATACTCGATGTTTAACTCTCGCAA
>CADDZM010000180.1 GCA_902812345.1 Chloroflexota bacterium
GGGCGGGTGCTGGAATAGCTGTCGGGGCGGCGGTTGGATTGACAGTGGTGGGCGTTGCTTCTCCGCCGCAGGCTGCCAGGGCGATAGCGCACACCAACAGTATGCTTACAATAAAGCTAACTTTGATTTTTTTCCCGGTTAATTTCCCAACCATCTTACCGCCTTTGAATTTTGCGAATTTAAGAGTGTCTTTACATAAAAGGTTAGCATAAAGCAATTGCTAATTCAACCCCCTTTTTATCCTATCAGCCAACCGCTATGTTGGCGGGAAGATTAACGGGGCAAACTTTGGCCGGGGTGCCGTTTTAACAGCAATTTCACTTAAAAAAATAGCTCAATAGTTTGTCTTACTAACCAGTAAGGCTAACTTACTTCTTATTTTCCTGCTTTTTTGGCCTGTTATAGCGTTTGTCGGACAGGTCGTAAGCCTCTGTCAGAAGTGGTTGTACCTTGTTTTCAAAAGTTTCACGGTCAGGGTTCAGGATGCAGACCCAGTACATCCGGCCATAAACAGGGTGCGGTAAAACCTTATCCAGGACCGTATAATCATAGCCGAGAATCGGCTCGTAGTCGGAAGCTTTGGAGGCGGGTGGCGGGCCGAAAAGGGCCTTGTAAGTGGCCTTGCTAACGCCGATGTTCAGGCGAAAGACTCCAGGGCGGTTCAAGTTTGAGAAATTGTCGTTGTAGTTGCTTGTTACGAGGGTAGCAAAGGGAAATTTCTTTTCGGGGTCGTTAAAAAAGAAGGTATCGCCATTTGCCGTTGCCGTTTCCACGTCCTTAAAAGCGCCGGTAATATAATTTATTATTTCCTCTTCGTTCATAAGAAAACTCCTTTCAAAACAGTTAATTCTTGTTTAATTTGAGCTAAATCCCCATATAAAAATTTTGATGTGTTATTACCGGCTTATTGTACAACTCAAATGCAATAGTGGAGGGTTGCCCCTGGCTAGCCATTTTCCTCTGTCAAATAAAGATGCTGTCTTTAGCCTAGAAAGCTGGAAAAAGGGGCTTTAGTATGTTATAAAAAAGCGGTAAGATAATGACATCAGAATAAGAAAACTCTCTTTAAGCAATTGAGGTTTTTACTTGATAGTATCAAAAGCTCTAAAGACCGCCGATCTGGCCCGGGCCGCCGGGATAAGCGTCCAGCAGGTGCGAAATTACGAGGCCAGTAATTTTATTCCACCTGCCGAGCGCAACCCTAACGGCTACCGGCTTTATACCGAAAAGCATCTTAGTGCCGTTAAAACGGCCCGCAGCCTGCTCGCCGGTTATGGATGGCAGCAAGCCTGCGAGATTATGCAGGCGGTCCACCGGGGCGACCTTCCAGCAGCCCTGGCCCTGGTTGACGAGCGCCACGCCGAACTTGCCCGCAAACGGGCCCAGGTTGAGCAAACCCTGGCGGCTTTGCGCCTTTTAGCCGTCCAGATGCCTGCCGTACCAACACCCCGCCATTCCCCGCGATTGCGGATTGGTGAAGCAGCCGAGGCGGTCGGAGCGCGCATTTCAGCCTTACATTTCTGGGAGCAGCAAGGCTTGTTGCAGCCCGTCCGTGACCCCGGCAGTCGCTATCGTCTTTACGATGAGGCGCAGATGCAGCGGTTACGGGTGGTCGTTATGCTGCGAGAGGCCGGTTATAACTTCCCGGCCATCCATACCACCCTTGACGAACTGGCCGCAGGACACCCTGAACGGGCTATTGCGGCAGTGGAGAAACGCCGGGCCGAATTTGCCCGGACGAGTTGGGCCTGCCTGGTTGGAATCTCCTCGTTCCAGGCCTATGTCAGCGAATTCTGGCCGGAGCTTCTGGGAGCATTTTGGCCCTAGTAATTTTTAAAGTAAGTTTTGAACACAAAATGATAAGCTGGCTGTTCTTACCTGGATAAATCTCGCCCCTGACAAAACCCCTTTAAATCCAAACAGGTATATAAATAAAAAGAGCCTTCCATTTTTCGGAAGGCTCTCAAGTTAAATATACTCGGCCTGGCGGCTACTTTTCGCCGCTGCCCACGATATAGACCGTGCCGTTGGCATCCACCCCGGTAACGCCAAGCGCCGTAGCCGTTGCGCCGGACATACCCAGAACGAACGACAATTTGTTATCTTTAGTGTAGGCGATAAAGAAAGAGTCCGGGCCGATTTGGGCCAGGGCATCCGACGCGCCGGTGAAAGCCGCTGTAGCCTCGGTCCAGCCGCCCGTAGTGTAGCCGCTTTGCAGACCGCTCTTGACCGCTGCCGGGGCGTCACTTGACTTGAAGCCTTCCAGGGAAGCGTTTTTGGCCGCGCTCAGACCTGTGAGCAGCGTGCCTTTGAGCACGTCCGGCAACTGGATAGAGCTCGCCCCGGCGTATGTTACCGGCGGGCTCCCTGTTCCGGCCCCGGCGTTCGCTGATGGTGTGGTCGCGCCACCGGTAGGTGTACTATCCTGGATAGTTTTAGAAATAATGGTTCCGGCGACAGTCGGGGTCGAAACCGCTACCGTTACGGTGACAGCCGCAGCGGTTTGCGCGCCGCTACCCTGACCCAGGGCCACCAGGGCTTGCTGAAGGTTCGGCCCGGTCATTACTACCAGCAAAGTTTTTTTGCCTTTGACCTGGTCGGTGAACTTCTGAGCCGAAGCCGCATCAATCCCTGGAATACTACCGCTTACATCGGCGTTAGCCGGGATGGGTAAAGCCAGGAAAAGAATATCGTCCGAGCCGGAGCGGGAGTAAAGCCCGACCGTTCCATTATCCTGGCTGAGGGGTTTTGTCTGGTTTGGAATGCCAAAGCTGTATCCCTTCGCGGTCAGGGCCGCATCGGCGTGCTCGCCCACCACCGCCCCATCATCATCTGAGGTGTACAACCTGACGGCCAGGGTCGGCACGCCGAGTTGCTTGGCGACTTCCGCCGAAATAGACGAATCCACCTTGACTTCGGTGGTGCCGGTAATAGCCGGGATGTCCGCGGTAGTTGCGCCGGAAGTGGTTGTAGCCGCCGCGGTGGCTGGCGCGGCAGTCGGGGCCACGGTGGCGGTTGGCGGGACAGGGGTCGCCGTTTGGGCTGCGTCAGTACAGGCGCCCAGCACGAGCGTCGCTGCCAGTAACAGGCCGGTCAAGCTAAAGCTTCTTTTCGATATTTTCACGCCGGTTTATCCTTTCGGTAAGCTCAGACCAGGACAATCAGTCGGGTTTGGGTGCTGCTTAATTCACTGTTGCTGCTAAAACTTCTTGTTAGAAGAATACCACAAACCGGCGTGATTTTCTTTTTGGTGGATAAATAAACTGCTCTCACTTTGAAGCGGCGCGGGCTTCAAAACCGAGAAAATCTAACCAATAATAATTGTTTCGAGAGAAATTCTAGAAATAGTGAAGCCGGTCGGGACTTCGACCGGCTTCTGTGCTATGAGTGTGGATGTGGACTTGTTGAGCTAGGCAGATAATAATATTAGTCCGCTCGTCCTTTGGTTGGTGGAAGTGGATTATCTTTCTACAATAGTTAAACAGAATTGTTTCAGCGTGGTAATGTTTAACCCTTGTCCAATAAAATCACTATACCTTTTAGCCTTACCTCTGTCAATAGAATTGAATTAAGAAAGCGTTAAGTTAAGCATTCACCGGCTAATTCATAAAAGTAAAAACTCTACTTTAAAACTCCTCATGATATAATCTACGGACAAACTTTATGCTTGGAAACAACTTCCTGCAAATTTTACGAAAGGTGGGGAACGGTGGATTTAAACCTGGCAGGTCTTTTACCATTATTAAGAGACCGGGCCGAATTTCGTTCAGTCTGCGATCAGTTAGACCAGGCTGCCAGGAGCCGACGGCAGGGAGCCAGGATAAATATGTCAGGCCTGGCTGCCCCCGTCCGGCCTTATTTCCTCGCGACCCTGCAAAGCTGCCTGGGCCACCCGCTCCTGGTGCTAACCGCCCGCCCGGTGCAGGCCCGTGACCTCGCCCGCAATACCGCTGCTTATTCGGCCCAGCCCGACCTTGTTCTAAGCTGGCCGACCCCCGATACCTTGCCCTACGAGCGCATCGGCCAGGAACCCTCTATTACAAGCGGCCGCCTCGAAACCCTGGCCGCCCTGGGCAATCTTGACCCGGCCCGGTCAGCCAACCTGGTTATTTTCGCCTCGGCCAAAGGTCTGATGCAGCCGACCCTTTCCAGGACAGACTTCCGCCAGCACCTGCTTACTCTCAGGCGCGGCCAGGTGCTTGACCTCAACGAACTGTTAAGCTCGTTTATCCAGCTTGGCTACACCCCTGAATCGCTGGTGGAGCAGCCGGGCCAGTTCAGCCGCCGGGGCGGCATTGTTGATTTTTTTCCGCTAACTTCTGAAATGCCGGTTCGCCTGGAACTCTTTGGCGACGAAATTGACAGCCTGCGTTTTTTTGACCCTATCACTCAGCGCAGCAGCCAGCGCACCGAGGAAATCATCGTCACTCCGCCCGTGGAAGTGCCGCTCTGGCGGTCCGGCGAAGCTTACGCGCGCCTTTCCGAAGTGGACCGCTCCGGCCTGCGCGAGGAAGTACGCGAGGAGTGGGACAGGTTGCTCAACCGGATTGAGAACGCCGAAAAATTCGATGGCATCGAGCAATTTATGCCTTACTATACGGGCGGCGAGGGTATGTGCAGCTTGCTCGACCATCTCCCGGCGGAAACAATCGTTATCATGGACGGACCGGCCCAGATAAATTTCTCGGTCGAAGAGCTGACCGCCCAGGCCGAGGAGTTACGGGGCGAGTTTGAAAATAACGGCGAAATCCCGGAAGGCGTTATCCGGCCTTACCTCAACTGGGTGGAACTTGAAACCGGGTTCAGCCATTACCCGCGCCTGCTGCTAAACCGCACCGACGAGCAGGAAGATAAACTTGGCGAAGCCCCCCTGGTGACCGCTGTCCAGGCTGCGTCCGGTCAGAATCTGGAAATTGAACTATTTGGGCCAGCCAGCGAGTTCGCCGGGCAAATCCCGCGTGTAATTCAGACCGTTGACACCTTCTTAAAAGAAGGCCAGCGCATCGTGGTTGTAACACAGCAGGCCGAGCGGTTGCGGGAACAGTTCGAGGACCGCGATATTTTCCCGGTGCTGCGTAAAGAAGGCGGCGGCGGCAAGCTTTCCACTCTACCCGGCCCCGGTTCCTTCAACCTGTTGCACGGGTCGTTGGTGGGCGGTTGGCGTTCCGAAACGCTTGGCCTGACCTTGCTAACCGACCGTGAAATTTTTGGCTGGACCAAGCAATCGCAGCGCGGCACTGAAAAGAGCGAGGGCGCACGCCGGAGCATGCACCAGCGTGAGGCTTTCTTACGCGACCTGACGCCGGGCGACTACGTGGTGCATATCGAGCACGGCATCGCCCGTTACGAAGGGCTGGTACGGCTTAAAGCGGAAACCACCGACGCCGGGGAGGAAATCGAGCGCGAGTATCTTTTCCTCAAGTACGCCGAGCAGGACAAGCTTTATGTGCCGATTGAGCAGGTCGACCGCGTGCTGCCCTACAGCGCACCCGGCCACACCACGCCCCAGCTAAACCGGCTCGGCAACTCCGAGTGGACGCGGGCCAAGCGTAAGGTCCGGGCCGCGGTCGAGGACATGTCAAAAGAACTGCTGGCCCTCTACAGCCAGCGCGCCGCCCGGCAAGGCCACGCCTTCCCGCCCGACAACACCTGGCAGCAGGAAATGGAGGAAGCTTTCCCCTACACCGAGACCCCCGACCAGATGCGGGCCATCCTCGACACAAAAGCCGACATGGAACAGCCCCGGCCAATGGACCGCCTGATTTGCGGCGATGTGGGCTATGGCAAGACCGAGGTCGCCTTGCGGGCCGCTTTCAAGGCAGTTATGGACAACAAACAGGTGGCGGTCCTGGTCCCGACGACCATCCTGGCCGCCCAGCACTACGCTACTTTCGTCCAGCGTTTGAGCGCCTTCCCCACTGTTATCGAACAGTTATCGCGCTTCCGTACCAAAAAAGAGCAGGAAGCTATTCTTGAGCGGCTTTCTAGAGGACAGGTTGACATAATAATCGGTACGCACCGTCTCTTGCAAAAAGATGTCTTATTCAAAGACCTGGGCCTTTTAGTTGTGGATGAAGAGCAGCGTTTTGGGGTCAAGCATAAGGAGCGGCTCAAACAGATGAAGCAAGAGGTGGATGTGCTGACCCTTTCGGCCACACCTATTCCGCGTACCCTGCACATGTCCCTTACCGGAGTGCGCGATATTTCCATTATCGAAACGCCTCCCGCCGAACGCCTCCCGGTCAAGACCTATGTCACGGCCTACAGCGACCCGCTCATCCGGGAAGCCGTCGTGCGCGAACTCGAACGCGGCGGGCAGGTTTTTCTCGTCCACAACCGGGTCCAGAGCATTGGCGAGGTAGCTACCAGGCTTAAACAGTTGGTGCCGGAGGCCCGGGTCGTGGTAGCGCACGGTCAGATGGACGAAAACGAGCTTGAAAAAGTGATGCTGTCCTTCACCAGTCACCAGGCTGATGTGCTGGTCTGTACTACGATTATTGAAAGCGGCCTGGACATTCCGAACGCTAACACCCTGGTTATTGATAACGCTGTAATGTACGGCCTGTCCCAGCTTTACCAGTTGCGGGGTCGGGTTGGACGCAGCGCGAACCGGGCTTACGCCTATCTCCTTTACAAACCGGGCAGCACCATGACCGAGGATGCCCAGAAACGCCTCGATACCATGCTCGAAACCCAGGAGCTTGGGGCCGGGTTCAAGATTGCCATGAAAGACCTGGAAATCCGGGGCGCGGGCAATCTTTTGGGAGCGGAGCAGAGCGGCCATATCGCTTCAGTCGGTTTCGAACTTTACATGCGGCTGCTGGAAGAAGCGGTCGAGCAGCTTAAAGGCGACGAGGAACGCCCTATTGAAGCCCTGGTCGAGGCTCCGACGGTCAACCTTTCGCTGCCGCTAAAAGCTTACCTGCCGGAAGATTATATCCCCGACCAGGCCGTCCGGCTCGACCAGTACCGCAAACTGGCTGCACCCTTGCGGACGGGCGGGCAAATCCGCGAACTGGTGCGGGAGTTAGAAGACCGCTTTGGCAAACTGCCGGAAGCGGCCAGTAACCTGATGTACCTGCTGGATATTAAAGTGCTGGCAATCCGGGCCGGGGTCGAGAGCATCGTTGAGCAGGATAACGAAATCTTCCTGCGCTGGGCCGCCCCGACCCTTGAAACCGAGATGCGCCGCCAGGCCGGGGCCAAAGCCGCGCCCCCCGAACGCAAACGCCCGTCAGGCCGGGCGAACGTGGACCCGCGCCGCCTGATGAAAGAGTTTGGCGAGGCTTTACGCATCACGCCGAACCAGATGCGCCTGAACATTCGCCTGCTCAAAGATACCTGGCAGGACCGCCTTAAACAATTGCTGGAAGAACTTTCGACCTAGCTTTTTTGCAAGCGGCTTCCCTTAAAAGAACAAAACTAAAGATACAAGACTTTTATAGGCCAAGTTGAAAGGGAAAATTGTTTAAAGTGTGATTTTTCAGCGATACCGGGCGTTTTAACCTTTAAGAGGTCCGAGTATCTCAGATTGAGGTTATGGCGGCTTGCATGTAATGAGCCTTGCGCTTGGATAGGCGGGTCGATGAAATATAAATGGTTTTTAAGAAAATGGTCAGATTTAATCCTGCTTTTGGTATGCCTTAACCTCTTAACCGCCTGCGTTTCTTCGCCCGTTGGCGCACCCACCTTATCCGCCCCAACCGTGCGCACCCCTTTCACGCCCACGGCTACTCCACCGACCCCTACCCTGACAACCGCTACGCCAACCTTAACCCCTACTTCCACCCCTGCGCCAACTGCTACGCCTGTTCCCACACCAGTCCCGCTCACCGGAAAGCTGGAAGACATTTGGCAGACCGCGCCCGATAGCGATGTGTTTAAAAGAATACGTTATCTAACCGGGGTAGCGGTGGACAGTAAGGGCCAGCTTTATATTGTTAATGACCTTGTCGGCCAGCTTCTAAAATATGATAGCGGTGGGAATTTGCTGGCCGACCTTTCCAGGCCGGGCCAACCGGCTATTCCCTCAAAAATTACGGCTGAATCCGCCTCAAACCGGGTCGGCCATCCGGGAGCGATAGCTTTAGACCGCCAGGATAACGTTTATGTGCTGGATTACCAGTCCTACGGCGTTCATAAATTCGACGCCAGTGGTCAATACCTGGGCCAATTCCGGGGTGTTGCCGATACAGGTGGTGTGGGCAGCCGGGTCAGCCTGACCGTAGATGAAAGCGGGGTTATCTACGTTCTGGATGGTACGACCGGGCAGGTCAGCAAGTTTGATAACACCGGCAAATTTCTGGGCGAGTGGGGTAATAAACCGGGTGAGTTTGAACCGGAACCCCTAGACGGCAAACTTAAATATCCAACCGCCCTCGCGGCGGACGGTCAGGGCCATATTTACGTCGCCGATACCGGCAACCACCGCATTCAGAAGTTTGATTTGAACGGTAAATTTCTACTTAAATTTGGTCGCCAGGGTCAGGGTGACGGCCAGTTTTCGGACAGTTTAGGTGCAATGGCTTTTGATAGCCAGGGGAATGTGTATGTGCCGGACAAATTGAACTACCGGGTTGAGAAGTTCGACCGCCAGGGCCGTTTTCTGGCGAAAATTGGCAGCAAAGGAAGCGACAAAGGTCAGTTCAATTTGCCGGTCGGGGTTGCGGTTGACCGCCAGGGCCAGATTTATGTAGCCGATTATCTAAACCAGCGGGTTCAAAAGCTTGACGCTGCCGGGCGCTGGCTAGCATATTTCGGGCGGCAGGGCCAGGGGGACGGCCAGTTAAACTACCCGACTGCCGTCGCAATTGATGCCGCCGGGAATCTCTACGTGGCCGATACCTATCCTTTTACGGTTCAGAAATTCGACCGCCAGGGCCACTTCCTTTTGAGATGGGAATTACCCACCGGGAGCGATTTCCCGGATAATCATCTCAGCCTGACGGTAGACCCCGCCGGGAATATCTATCTTGGTTTGAGCCTGAGCCAGCGCATTTTCAAGTACGACAGTCAGGGCCATCTGCTGCTTGAATGGGGACAGGAAGGCAGCGGCCCGGGCCAGTTTAACACCATTCTCGGCTTAGCGATAGACCAGCACAACCAGGTCTGGGTGGCCGATGCCGGCAACTATCGCGTGCAAAAGTTCGATGACAAGGGCCATTTTCTTTCAGAACTTGATTTCAATTTCTTCAAGGACACGGGTCAGGACGAGCGTTTCAAGGATGCTCCACTTGCTGTTGCCCTGGACAACCAGGACCAGCTTTATGTCCTTTTTAGCACGTTTCTCCGCGAATTCGACCCGCAAGGAAATTTTTTGTTGAAGTGGGGCGACCCACAATCCGGTTCAGGGGACGGAACTTTTACCCTTGCAAAAAATGTGTTTGTAGATGGAGAGGGTTTTGTCTATGTCCACCAGGTAGGCGATTTTCACGGCTATGGCAGCCGCTTCCAAAAGTTTGATAGTCAGGGTCATCTTATATTTAGTTGGCACAGCCTGTTGCATTTGCCGATGGACCCTTATATCACGGTGGTGCCGCTCGGCCAGTTTTTGCGGTTCGACGCTATGACGGTAGACCGGGCCGGGAGTATTTACCTGGCAAATTCCCTGCTTGGCCGGGTAGATAAATATTTACAAAAATAAGCAGCCATCTTAATCGCTGACCGGCCAAAATTTAATACGAATAATCGGATTTTGGAAAGTTACTTTAGATATTTAAAAACGTAAAAGGCTTGCCAGTTGAGAAACTGGCAAGCCTGATTTATTTTATATTGAGCAATCTAAAAAAAACTAGAAAGTAGGAGTGCGGCCCCCGCCGCTGCCCGCAATGTCGGTAGACATTTTGATCCAGCCGTGGCGCAGCGCCGTGATGACGGCTTGCGTGCGGTCGTTGGCGTTCAGCTTTTTCAAAATGCTCGTGATGTGGTTCTTGACGGTCTGGTCGCTGATAGACAGGTTGCGAGCGATTTCTTTGTTCGAGTTGCCGCGCGCGATACAATCCAGGATTTCTACTTCGCGGTTGGTCAGGGGCGCGAATATCGGCTCTTGCTCATTCTCGGCGGTAGCGAGTTCGCGGAACTGGTTCAGCACCCGCTTGGCAACGACCGGCTTGGATAGCACGTTCTCGTTAATGATGTAGTTGCCCATCGAGACCTGCCGGACGATATCAACCAGGTATTCCGGGCTGATGTCTTTAGCGGTATAGGCGGCGGCCCCGGCTTTGATGGCGTGGAACAACTGCTCGTCATCTTCGTAAACGCTCATAATGATAATAGCCGTTTGAGGCTGCCGTCTTTTAATAACCCGGCTGACTTCCAGGCCGTTCATCCCCGGCAGGTTTATATCACACAAAATTACATCGGGTAACAGCGTTTCCGATAAATTTATAGCCCGCTGCCCGTCCGATGCTTCACCGACAATTTCAAATTCGCCGCTATCTTCCAGGGTCAGTTTAACCCCGCGCAAGAAAAGTGGGTGGTCGTCTACCAGCAAGAGGCGGGGACGGTCGACACGGCCACGACTATTATTTCTATCACTGGCGGTTCTATTTTCAGTACTCGTACGACACCTCTTTCAAATTGAATAGGAAATTGGTCCTAATGACTGTATTATACAATAAGTCCACCGGAATGGAATAGTACTAAAGGTGCTTTTTATGTAAATCACTTTATTTTACAATATACTTTTATTAATGACCGGTCAAAACGGACCCGAGTTTTAGACCTGCGTCAGGTTGAAACCCTTTTTGATAGATTGCGGGCCGCGATAGCCGGGTGCGATATCGAGCAGCAGGGCTGTTTCGTCACATTCAGTGAACTTGGGGCACCTGAAACACTCGCTCCAGGTCTTCTGCGGTAATTCTTCTTTGGTGCCGACCCGGAAGTCGAACCTTTCAAAAAAGGCCGGGATAGTGGTCAGCGTAAAGAGCCGCAGCATGCCGATTTCGCGAGCATCCTCGATAATAACGTTCATCAGTTGCTCGCCCCAGCCCTGGCCCTGGTATTCCAGGTCTACCGCGAGGGAACGCACTTCGGCTAAATCTTCCCAGAAGATATGCAGCGAACAGGTACCGATAACCCGGTCGTCGTCCACGGCCACGATAAAGTCGCGGATATGCTCGTACAATTCCGACATCGAGCGCGGCAGCAGATTGTTTTTGAGCCGGGCCATCTGGTTTACCAGCTTGAAAATCTGCGGCACGTCTTTGATGCGGGCCTTGCGGATAATGATTTGTTCGGCGGTCTTCCCGGCGATGCCTGATTTTATTATTATATCGGTGTCAGTTCCTACCACTTCAAACTCCTTATAGTTCGTTAAACGTTAAACGTAGCACGTTGAACGTAGTTTTTAATTCCGAAAAAGTTCAAATTCTGCAATTATAAGACCGGAGACCGCTTTCTCCTTAACGTTTAACGCTTTACGAAAATAAAAAACGGCCTTGCGGCCGTATCGGTTCTGGTTTCGCCTGTCCTGGGGGTATTAGCCCTTTGCTAGCTCAACCGGTGAATCATCTACGCGACCGCTCCACTTTCCCCCCGCGCAGGCTCTAGCTGCACGGGGCGCACGGGGAGTCGGAGTCGCTGCTCATCCCAATGAGCCTGAGTTACTTTATCGTCAGCCAATAGCACCCGCTCCAAAGCCACAATCGCAACTTCAAGCATGGCGGGTTCGGGCTGGCGCGTCGTCAATTTCTGTAAGGCCAGGCCGGGTTTCATTATTGCGCGCACAACCGGGTTGCCGTAGTGGGCCGCGCTCCACTTGATGTACTCGTAAGCGATGGTCGCCACCAGCGGAACGAGCGCTACCCGCAGGGGCAGGCTAATCCACATCGGGGGGTTGCCCAGCAGCGTAAAGACGAAGCTGAACAGTATAATCGCGAATACAACTACCAGCAAGAGGAAGTTAGTCCCACAGCGAGTATGGACCGTCGTGAAGGTCTGGGCTTTTTCAGGGGTCAGTTCGGCTCCCGCTTCGTAGGCGTTAATGGTCTTGTGTTCCGCGCCGTGATACATAAAGACCCGCCGCATATCCGGCATGAAGCCAACCAACCACAGGTAGCCAAGCAGCAAGACTATCCGCACCCCCCCTTCAACAAAAAGATTGCTGAAAAGGTGGTTGTGAATGAACCATTCGTTGGCAAGCCCGGCCAGTAAGGCGGGCAGCAGGATGAAAAGGCCAACCGAGAAACTTAATGAAACAAGGACGGTCGCAACCATGGCCCATTTCGGAATATCGCCGTCATCTTTGGCTTTCGCCGGGGATGGATCTTCCGGTTTTTCGGCGGGGTCTGGGTCTACCCGGGTTTCTTCCACCGAGTCGAGAGTGGCGAGGATAACCGTTGGCAAAACCAAACCGCTTGCCGCGACATTCGCCGACCACGAAAGCGATTGAATACCCAGCACCAGCATATCCCACAGCATAACCAGACCCCGCAGAAGGGGCCATTTCATTATTTTGTGGGTGTAGATACCGGATTGCAGGGGTTGTGTTTTCAGGACAATTTCGCCTTCGGGGTTACGGGCAGCCACGGCCATTTGCCGCTGCCCGCGCATCATAACGCCTTCGATAACTGCCTGTCCGCCGTAGTTGAATTTCATTAAATCTTTTTGTGCCTTTCAAACAAAGAAATAGACCCCACTATTGTAACAAATAATGGTTAGTGATTGCAACTTTTTTGGGAAAGTGGCCGTCAAGCCGGTTGTGACCGAACCCACATCGAAAAAGTGGCGGGGATTACAGCCTGGTGCCGTAAC
>CADDZM010000181.1 GCA_902812345.1 Chloroflexota bacterium
CGCGAACGAGCGGTTTCTTTTTAACCCGGTTGCCGGCGCGCCTGGCTGGCCCGCTACCTCGGTTGTTAAATCGTCTACTTTCAGTTCCATACTAGGCGGCCTTCGTCCTGATACGCGGGTCTAAAACAGCATAGAGCAGGTCAACAATCAAATTGATAGTTATGTAAATAAGGGCAATCACGATACTTACTCCCATAATGCCGGGAAAATCAAGTTTAGTGGCGCTCTGGAAAGCATAACGGCCCAGGCCCGGCCAGGAGAAAATTGTCTCAATTAAAACCGTGCCCGAAAGCAAGCTGCCATACGACAGGCTAATGACCGTCACTACCGGCACCAGGATATTAGGTAGGGCGTGACGGGCGATTATAACCAGTTCTTTCAAGCCTTTCGAGCGGGCAGTCCGCAGATAATCCTGGTGCAGCACGTCCAGGGTAATCGTTCGACTGACCCGGATAATCGTGCCGATAGTGGTCAGGGAAAGCACCAAAGCCGGTAGAATCAGGTGGCGCAGGCTCGAACCGAGGGCGCTCCAGTTACCTGTAAAAAGCGAGTCGAGCGTGTAAAACCCGGTTATATGGGTAGGCGGTCTGACCCCGGTATCCAGGCGGTCGCCCACCGGGAAAATCGAAAGGTTGGTGTAAAACAAAAAGATGGCGATATAAGCCAGCCAGAAAACCGGCACCGAAGACCCGACCAGCGAGAAAAACCGGATGAAGCCATCGGCGACTTTACGGTGCCGGATGGCCGCCCAGATACCTAACGGCACGCCCAGCAAGCTGATAAGAATCGCCGTAGTAGCCAGTTCGAAAGTGGCCGGGATAGCGTCACCTAAATCTTCGGCTACGGAGCGGCGCGAGATGATGCTGTTGCCCAGGTCGCCGTGGCTGAGATTCCACAAATAGACCAGGTATTGTTCGGGTAAGGATTTATCGAGACCCCAGTGTTCTTTGTAGGCTCGGACAAGGTCCGGTTTACCGATAGCGCCTTCACCCAGGGCCGCGTTAACCGGGTCGGCCGGGACGCTGTGGGAAAGTATAAAAGCTATAAGGCTGATGCCGACGAGCATGAAGGGCAGAAGAAGCAGCCGCCGGATTAAATATTGGGTCATGATATTTCTAAAGAGAGTTTATTAACTTTAATCCATGAACAGCAGGAGGCCGGCTAGAAAGAGGCCGGAGCAGCGCCTGTCTAACCTGGAATGACGGACAGGCCCAACCGGTTTTACCCGGCTGGGTCTGTCTGCTTAACAAAATTTACTTCTTGGCGGTTTCGTTGAAAGTAACCACCCAGACCGGGTTATAGGTAACGCCGCTGATGTTCGAGCGGAAACCGATAACCTGGGAAGGCTGCAAGAACGGGGCGTAAGGGCCGCGCTCGTTGAGCAGCTTCTGGGCCTGCTGGTACAGGCTCAGGCGGGTAGATTCATTCAATTCAACTTTGGCTTTGGCGGCCAGCGCTTCGATTTCAGGGTCAGCGCCGGTCTGCCAGCCTGCCCGGATGGCGACTTTCTGGCCGGGGAAGAAGGTCAGGTAGTCCGCCGGGTCGTTGTAATCCGGGCCCCACAGCGACAGGGTCATCGGCTGCTTGCCGGTGCGGTATTCATCCAGCCAGACCTGGATAGTTTTAGGGTCAAGTTCAGCCGTGATGTTAATCTGGGCCAGGTCAGCCTGCATCTTCTGAGCCAGGGTTTCAAACTTGACGCCGTTCTGGGTCAGGTCGCTGGGGTAGGACAACTTGATGGTGAAGCCGTTCGGATAACCGCCTTTTGCCATCAAATCTTTGGCTTTCGCCAGGTCGGTCGGTACCGCCGTGCTCTTGTCAAGCGCGCCAGCCAGGCCCACCGGAATCATGGAAGGAGGCTGAAGCGAGCTGCCGCCGCCGAGTTCAACATAATCTTTGTAGTTGATGGCGTAGCGAATTGCCTGGCGGACTTCATTCTTGGAAGTCGGGACCGAAACCGACGGGTCGGCGTTCATCAACAGCCACAGGATAACCAGCGAAGTGGACTGCTGGATGGTCACACCGGCGGCGCCTTGCAGGCCGGCAGCCTGCTCTGGGCCAATATCCAGGGCAAAATCCAGGTCGCCTTTCTGGAGCGAGGTCTTCTGGATATTTACATCAGGGGTATTTTTGATGATGATGCTGTCGTAGGAAACAGTGCCGCTATAGTTAGGGTTCTTAGCCAGGTCAATTTCGGCTTCCGGCTTAAAACCGGTCACTTTGTACGGGCCGGAACCGATGGACTGGTTGTTCATAAAGTTCTCGGACTTATCATTCTTGTCAGCATCGGCGGCATCGGTCGCGCCGTTCGCTTTAGCGGTAACGCTGTCAATAACGCCAAAGGAAGGCGTGGTCAGCAGCGAAAGGGTATCCGGCGAAACGTCTTTGAGGGCGATGGCGACGGTCTGAGGGTCAACCGCCGTAAAGCTCGTCATGTTGTCGGTGACGAAAGCAGGCTGGCCTTTGATGTTCTTCAAGCGGTTGTAGCTGAAGACTACGTCGGCGGAAGTAACCGGGTTGCCGCTGACAAACTTGACGCCGCTTTTGAGCTTAAAGGTGTAGGTTTTGCCGTCCGGGCTAAGGGTCCAGCTTTCAGCCAGGTCCGGGACTACTTTGGTAACGTCCGAACCGGCATAAGTGACCAGGGTCTGGTAGACCGAATGCATCACCGTAAAGGCCGTCTGAGTGTACTCGCGGGCGGGGTCGAGGCCCTTGCTGCTAAAGACGGTGCCAACTACCAGGGTGCCGCCTTTACCGGCGGCAGCCGTGCCGGAAGCCGCCGCTGTGGTGCTGGTAGCCGCAGTTGTTGCAGAAGCCGCAGTCGTAGCTGCCGCCGAGGTGGCAGCGGTCGCCGCAGTCGTAGCTGCCGCCGAGGTGGCTGCTGCAGTGGTAGCCGCAGTTGTTGCAGAAGCCGCAGTCGTCGCCGCTGCGCTGGTGGCGGCAGCGGCAGTTGTTGCGGTCGCGGTGGTCGGGGCCGTTGCCGGGGTCGCGGTATTGTCACCGCAGGCGCTCAGCACCAGCGCCGAAAACATTAATAGGACCAGGGCTAGCGAGTATTTACCTCTCCCGGCCCCTTTGAACTTTGCCATGTTTGGATTCTCCTCCATCTCAATTGTTGGTGCGAAAACTTTTATAAACTCTTGAAATTCTTCCGGCTTTTTGCCAAAACTTTACCCCTTAATGGTTAAGGGGTAAGGGCGGTTATGTAAAGTTTTTAGAATTTGCGGTTTATGAAAGGCTCTCTTATAAGCTAAAACATATTGTAAAATTCAGGCGGCTGTTAACTGATTACCTGCAAACCGCGCGGGTACTGGTTAAGAGGTTGGGCACCCTGGTCGGTTACGACAAAGACATCCTCGATTCTTGCGCCAAATTTCCCAGGAATAAAGATACTTGGTTCAATAGTGAAGGTCATGCCGCTTTCAAGGACAGTATTATCGCCATCACTCAGGTAGCACGGTTCGTGGACATCCAGGCCAATCCCGTGACCCAAACGGTGGAAGAAATGCTCGCCGTACCCGGACTCCTCGATTGATTTCCGCGCGACCAGGTTAGCCTGTTCGCCCGTAATCTTCCCGGCTTTCATCGCGTCACGGGCAGCCGTCTGCGCGCCGATAACCAGGTCGTACACCTTGATAAATTCGGCGGAAGGCTCACCAATATAAACCGTCCGACCGTAATCGTTACAGTAGCCGTCAAAGACGCTGCCATAGTCGAAACTCAGCGACATACCGTTTACCAGGCCGGTCGAACCCTCGGCGTTCTGCGAACCGGACCAGGGGTCTTCGCCCGGACCGATGCCGGGAGCCATCGGGATAAGCGTGGTCGGGAAGGAGGGGCCTTCCGAGCCGAGTTCGGCCATCTTGCGGTCCAGTTCAGTTGTAATATCCAGGTATGAAAGGCCGGGCCGCAGAATCGAAACAATATATTCGTGGGTCTGGTCTACAATACTGGCCGCCTTGCGCATAAGTTCGATTTCGTCAGGGGTTTTGACCCGCCGCAAAGTCGTCAGAAGCGGTCCTGCCGAAATAAAGTCGGCATCGGGCAGCAGTTCTTGCATTCGCAGCACCGCCTGACCCCAGGTCCGGTCCTCAATGGCGAGGCGCTTCACATGGCCGAATTGCTGGACAATCTTGCGGATATGCTGGTCGGGGTCGGCGGTATCCTGTAAGACTGCCAGTTCGATGTGGGACGGAAAAGTGCTAAAGAGGGTCGCCATGCGCGGCAGCGACAGAATCGGACCTTTGTCGAGGCCGATAAAAGCGCCGTGGACCCAACCGCCGTTGTAATTGGTGTTGCCGAAGGTGGGGTGGCCGCGCTTCAGGCCGGTTAAATACTGCAACCCGGCGGAAGGCGGTAAAAAGAGCAAATCTATCTCGCGCTCGACCATAATTTCGCGGACGCGTCGCAAACGATAAGCGTAATCAAAAGGTGTGGAAGCCAGCGGCATTTATAATATTCTCTCCAGTCTATATACGAGCAGAAAAGTTCCTAAACAATGTGGGTAATCCATATTATATGATAGATATCCAATGTTAGCAATGCAAATTGTTTTTATCAATTATGACTTTGGCGGAGTTACAAATAAAAAAGACCTGCCCAAAACCTATTTTTCGCTCCTGGGCAGGTCTCTTGCGAATTAAATTAAACGTCTATACTCACAGCCAGCTTTTCAAGGGCGGCAGCCCTGGCCGCGAAGCCGTTTTCCAGGTCGGCCACCAGGTCTTCATAACTTTCCAGGCCGACACTCACCCGGTACATTTCGTCTTCGATGCCCATGCTCTGGCGGATTTTCGGCATGCTGCGGTAGCCGTCGCCAACTGGCAGGAGCAGGCTTTCGTAACCGCCCCAGCTTACGCCCTTACCGAAATATTTCAGGGCGTCCACAAAAGCGTATTGAGCCTCACCCGGGGCCGGGTCTTTCATAGCAAAACCGAAAAGGCCGGTGTACCCGCTTAGCTGCGTCTTTGCCAGTTCGTAACCGGGGAAATCGGGCAGGCCAGGATGCAGCACCCGTTTGATTTCCGGCCTGGACTGCAACCACAGGGCCAGCTTCATGGCGACCGCGCCCTGCTCTTTGAGGCGAACCCCCAGCGTCCGCAGGCCGCGCGTCACCAGGTAGGAGTCATCCGGCGAGAGAGCGGCGCCCAGCACCTCGGCGATAGGCTGAATTTTTTTATAAAGTTCGTCGTTGCAGGCCAGCAGACCGGCCACAACATCGGAATGTCCGCCGATGTATTTGGTTGCAGTATGAACAACCACGTCGATTCCGAGGCTAATCGGATTCTGGTAAAGCGGGGTGGCCCAGGTGTTGTCAATAATCGTGTAGATATTATTGGCTTTAGCAAGTTTCGCCACCGCCCGCAAATCTTGAATCTGGAAGGTCATGGTCCCGGGCGATTCAAGGTAAATGACGCGCGTATTCGGCTTGATATAAGAACTCAGGTCGGGTGAGTCCGAAGAGTCGAAATATTCTACCTCAACGCCCATATTGGTCAGCAGGGTGTCGCAAACCTGGCGGGTGGGGCCGTAACAGCACATCGCCACCAGCAGGTGGTCGCCGCTTTTGAGCAAGGCCAGCAGCGATAAAGAAATCGCCGCCATGCCGGAGGAAAGGGCCAGGGCGTGGTCGGCTTTCTCCAGGTGGGCGATTTTAGCTTCCAGGGTCGCACGGGTAGGGTTGCTGACCCGGCTGTAGACGTGGCTGCCGTTGGAGCGGGCTTCCACGAAATCCTCGTAAGTTTCAAAGCTAAAGAGCGAGGCCCGGTAGACCGGGGTGTTGATGGCGCCCTTTTCTTTGAAGCGGTCGTCACCAAAGTGGAGCAGTTCCGTTTCGTTAGAAGGCATGAGTTTCCTCATTTCTTTATAAGTTTTAAGTTGAACAAGCAGTGAAAGACTAGCATGCGAAAACCAGCCGCGAGTGCGACTGGCTGCCAGTGAGTATCCAGATAATATCATTTTTTCAGGTTCGGGTCTAACGCATCGCGCAAACCGTCACCGACGAATGAGAAGGTCAGCATCGTTACGGCGATACACAGGGTTGGAAATAAACCCAGATGCCAGTAGACCCGGATGTAGGAGCTTGAGTCGGCTACCATTTTGCCCCAGCTTGGCAGCGGGTCGTTGATACCGAAACCGAGAAAGCTCAGACCGGCTTCGGTGAAAATAGCCGTAGGGATACCCAGGGTTACGGCCACAATAAGCGGGGCCAGGGCGTTTGGCAGCAGGTGATGAGTGGCGATGTGCAGCGGTTTCGCGCCGATTGCGTTCGCGGCCAGTACGAATTCTTTTTCTCGCAGCGTCAAAATCTGGGCGCGCGTGAGGCGGCAAATATCTACCCAGCCGACCAGACCGATAGCCACGATTACGTTCAGCAGACCGCCACCAACCTGTTGACCATTAGACCGCCAGACCGAGATAATAAAGAGAGCGAACAACCAGATCGGAATCGAGGTTAGCACTTCTACACCGCGCATGATGATGTAATCAACCCAGCCGCCAAGCATTCCGGCGGCAATTCCAAGCGGCAGGCCGATTGCAAGCGCGATTAACTGGACCGAAATCCCGACTGTCAGGGAAACTCGGGTCCCATAGATTAAACGGCTCAAAAAGTCGCGTCCGACGCTATCAGTGCCGAGCAAGTGCTGAGAGTTGGGGAACTGGTTTGCATCTATCAGATTGGAATAATCATAGGGAGCAGGGGAAATTACATCAGCAAAAATCGCGATAAATACCAAGAAAACAAGGACAAAGAAGGCCCCTACAGCCAGTTTGTTCTTTTTAAACCGCCGGTAGGCATCCCGCCAGAGGTTTGAGGCTTCTGGCTCGGTGACAGCCGCCGGGGTTTTTACCGGTGTATCAGCAGTTGTACTCAAATTAACATCTCCAAACTTTCACCACAAGCGGTTAAGACAGCCGGACACGCGGGTCCACAACGGTATACAGGATGTCGCTTAACAGGAAGGTAACACTCCATAATAACGCCACCAGCAACATTGTTGCCATAATCATCGGGTAATCCCGCAGGTAGATACTCGACACAAAGAATTTACCCAGGCCAGGTATTCGGAAGATAACCTCGACGAAAATGGTGCCTGTAATCAGGTTAGGCACCTGGGGAGCCAGGATGGTTATCATTGGTATCAAGGCGTTTTTAAGGGTATGCCGCATTATTACCACCCGTTCGCCCAGACCTTTAGCCCGCGCCGTCCTGATATATTCGGAGCGGATAACCTCAACCATGCTGGAGCGGGTGTAACGGGCCACCAGGGCCGATGGACCCAGGGCCAGCGTTATGACCGGCAGGATCGCGGTGGTCCATTCGCCGCCTTCGGTCGGCCAGCCGCCGGTTGGCACCCAGTTGAGTTGGATGGAAAAAATCAGGAGCAGCCAGAGCGCAATTACGAAATTGGGCACAGTGATACCAAGAGTTGATATAAAAGTAACTACATAGTCTATCCAGGTATTTTGTTTTATCGCGGCTACTATCCCGGCAGTTAACCCGGTAACAAAAGCCAGTACAATTGCCATAAGACCCAGTTGGATACTTACAGGCCAGGTGCGGGCAATCAAATCAGTTACGGTTTCGGTAGGGCTCTGGAAAGAAGTACCAAAATCGCCATGAATCGCATTCGACATGTAGAGATAATATTGTTCGTAAAGCGGTTTATCAAGTCCGTATTTTTTCAGGATATTGGCTTTGGCGGCAGGCGGGAGGGGGTTTTTCTCCTCATCAAAAGGGCCTCCGGGGACCGAGTGCATCATCAAAAAAGCGATTATTGATACAATAAATAAAACAATAATCAGGCCAATGACACGGCCAATCAGATATCGGACCATTTTGGCTTCCTTTTTATTTCGGAATGCGGAATTCGAGAATTGCGGTAAGACCGGCCTACGGCCAACCTGAGCCGCAATTGAGCAGATTTGTAATGCCAGGTACAAAACAAGCCGTAAACCGGACCGCCCCTTGGGCGGTTCGGTATAGGCCTTTTCCTGTTCAGGAAAGTTTATTTAGGAAGCTTGCGGCCAGCGCTTGCGGCATCTTTGGACATGTACAACGAGCCGATCACCTTGTCATAGTTGATAAAACCGGGCCAGTGAATGGCGGCTACCCCGTTCTGGTCTGGCTCCAGCTCGCTACCTTTCAAGTAAGTCTTGTAAAGGTCACTCTGGTAGCGGTGGTAGATGAAGACGCCAGGCGCTTCAGTTACCAGCAGCTTTTCAGCATCCTGGAACATCTTGATACGTTCCGCTGGATCGCCGGTGAAAGAGGCCGCCTTTTTGACCATGTCATTGAAGGTGCTGTTGTTCCAGTTATGGCGACCGCCGCCCAACCAGACGCTGAGCATGTTGTAGGGGTCGAGGAAGTCCATACCATAGGAAACCATACCGAACTTGATCTGGGTCGGTTTGGCGTTCATGGCGTCGGTAAAGGTCTTATTTTCCTTGTTGGCTACTTCCACGTTAATTCCCAGGTTCTGCTTGATCGAAGCGGCGATAGCCTGGGCCAGGGCGACCCGGACCGGGGCTTCGTTGCGGAGCCAGAGGGTAAGGGCGGGGAAGCCCTTGCCATCCGGGAAACCGGCTTCAGCCAGCAGCGACTTGGCTTTAGCGACATCGTAATTCTGAATGTCCTTGAGACCCTGGGAGTTCGAGGCCGGGAAACCGGGCATCAGGAAGGAGTAGGCCGGGATACCCTGGCTGGGGGTAATGATTTGTTTGATAATCGAGTCGCGGTCCACGATATGGCTGAAAGCCTGGCGAACCTTGATGTTATCAAAAGGTGGGTTCTTGGTATCGAAGAACAGGTAGTCGGTGCGAAAATCGTTCGGTTGCGGGTGGACCTGGTTCTTTATGCTCGGATCCTGGCCAATCAGGGTATTATCGGCCGGGGACAGGTTGGAACCGAGGACGTAATCAATTTCGTTGGCCTGGTAGGAAGCAAAATCGGTCGAAGGAGCCGCACCGATGCAGTAAACCTTCTGGATGAAAGGCTTGTTGTTGCCCATGTATTTTGGATTGGCTTCGTAAACCACCCGGTTGCCTTTGCTCCATTCTTTCAGGATGTACGGGCCGGATGAAACCGAAGTCGCCACGTTGGAGTTGTATAGCCCGCCGTTGGCTGCAAGAGCCTTCTTCTGCATCGGGTTGCTATAGAGCAGCATGGCCGGGATATAAGGGGCCGGGCTGACCGTGGTAACAGCAAGGGTATGGGGGTCAGTAGCCTTAAAACCGATCTGGTCGGTAGGTACTTTACCCGCAACCGCTTCGTCCCAGTTTTTGACCACGCCACCAAAGAACCAGGTGAAGTCCCAGGCGTGTTTGGGGTCGGCACCATACTGGAAAGTCGCAACATAGTCATCGGCGGTAACCGGGGTGCCATCCGTCCAGACCAGATTCGGGTCCAGATGGAAGTTCCAGGTCAGGCCGGTTGAATCAAGTTCCCACTTGGTTGCTGCGCCGGGAACAGTCTTGAAATTCTTATCCAGCCGAACCAGCGGGTCAGAGAGAATATCACTAATAGCGCCACCACGTTTGTAGACCGACTCATAAAAGTCAATCGTGGTGAAGTCGGAAGTACTATCATAGTGGGTAACATAAACCTGCTGCTCAGGCCCGGCGGCGTCTGCGGGGAGAGCTTTCGCAGTGGCGACCGCCGCAACCGTGGGAGCGCTGGCTGCGGCGCTTGTAGCAGAACCGGCCGCGGTAGTGGCGCTCGTGGCAGCCGTGGTAGCAGCCGTCGAAGCGGTCGGGGTATTATCACCGCAGGCCGCCAGAATTGCGCTGGCAGCCACCGCGCCGCCCGTCAGGGCAACGAACTTCCGGCGACTAAACCGCTTTTTAGTTTCTTCAGACACCATATCCTCCTAAAATTGGTAAGACGACTTTTATGAATTAAAATTGTTACAGTAGTGCACACGTGTGAAAAACCTTAAACCCATGGTTTTCCCACCTGGTGGTCTTGCTTGTGTTAAAGTGAAATAATAAATGTTGAGCTAAAATATTTGTGATTCGATTGAGACTGCCATCCCTAAAAGTTTGATTATAAGTTGAGCAGTTTAGAACAATTTCAGCCCGCGAAAATGTTACTTTTCGAAATTTGAAATCTGAACTCTACCTGGAGAAACAAGGTTTATTTATATGTTGATAAAAACATAGAAAATCATTTTTGTCAATAACTTTTACGCTCGGGCAAAGAAAAATAAGCGGCTTTTAACCTGATGGGTGAAAAGGCTTTCCTTAATAAAAGCCCTGGCTAAACCAAGTGCCGTAATTGCCGAATAACGCTGCCAACCCTTTTTGTAAGATTAGAAATTTCTCATATCATTCCAATAAGCTTCCAACCTGCCGGCACTACCCTGCTTTTGTAAAGCAAATAACAAGTAAGCTTTAAAAAAGCAGCCTTTACAAAAAGCAGCCTTTAAAAGTAGGAAGTAAGTAAACCAGGCTTTCGCTTTGAACCCGGGAAACCTCATTTATTGAGATATGAGCCTTATAGTTAGTTTCAGCGAAAGTCCTATAAAAGAAAGATCTCACTATGAAAATTTCAAAGATATTTTTGGCTAAACCCACTTATTCCAGCGCCATTGATGACCACGACGATGATGTGCCGTTTGGAAAAGTCCTTAGCCGCCGGGAAATCCCGGCGCTTTTCGCCGGGCCGGAACAACCCTCTTTCTGGCCGGGTGCGTGCCGTTACAACCGGCAATCGGTGACGGCGCATCGTCCGGTTCGGTTAGCGTCCCAATCGCCACTATCACAGGCACGACTGCGGCTGCGAGTAAGACCGCTGCTGCTACAAGAGCAGCGACTACAACCGCCACCACCGGTAGCGGCATAATCCTGCCGACCTGTGTGGTATCGCCGGAACTTACCGAAGGGCCGTACTTCGTTGATGAGAAAATTAATCGTTCGGACATTCGGACCGATACCGCTACCGGCACGGTCCAGCAAGGCGTTCCGTTGCGGTTGGTTTTCAATGTAGCGAAGATCGGTTCAGGGTCTTGCGCGGCTTTCCAGGGAGCTTTTGTTGACATCTGGCACTGTAACGCCGCCGGGCTTTACTCGGACGAGCAGCAAAATAATACGGTCGGGCTGAACTTCTTGCGCGGCTACCAGGTGACGGATTCTAATGGTAAAGCCGATTTCACCAGGGTGTCTTATGCCTCGAAAGGAACCCGCAACGTGCGGAACGCCAACGATAATATTTACCGGATCGGTGGCTCGACTTTGCTCCTGAACCTGCCAAAGAAGGTGACGGCTATACGGCGACTTTCAACATCGGGGTTAGCATCGCCTGGCAGTCCGGGTTTCAGGCAGTTTGCCCTAAATAATATTGATCGCTCGCGCCGCCAGGGTAGCGAGAGTTACCAGCGAAAGCAGCGATTGAAGCATCGAAAGGGCTTTCATGCGCCTGGTGAGGACCGGGGTATCGGTTGGACTAAAAGCGGTGCTGGTGTTAAAGGCCACAAACAGGTAATCCAGGAAACCGGGCCGCCAACGTTCAAATTCAGGCCGCAGTTGGAGCAGAGTCAACTGCGGAAAAAGCAGTTCGGCCTGTTGGTGGTATTTATTGGTGGACATCAAGCTGCGCTCCATCGGCCCGCCGCCTTCGACCGTCCAGTACCAGTAAGCAAAAATAATTACATTCGAGGTCCAGAGAATCGCGGCGTTTATCAGCAAAGTAGTCGCCGGGATTGTTTTATCCGGCAACGAAAAAACGAGGCGAAAAATATTGAAAATTTCAAAGACTACCAGGAAAATGCACAGCCAAAACAAAATGGTTTGCACAAGGTCGTGGTTGCCTTTCCGCTTTAAGATGGCAACCAGGCCTATGACGATAATGATACCTGCCAGGAATACCCAGGCTTGACCATAAAAATGGTAGCTTTCGGAAAGAAAGGTATTAGCTATCCCCACCGCCAGTAGCCCGGCAACGGCGGGCCAGTGCAGCGTTTCCTCGTATTTAATAATCTCCTCGGATGCGCCCAGAAGTTTTTCAAGAAAAATATTAACGGGCCTCATTTTTGCTTTAGGTTGCATTCATTCTTTTTCTTCGGTTTCACAGGATTATCATAACCAAAATTCAAACCATTTTAATACAAATGTGATTTTCGAGGAAGGCCCAATTCTCGCCCGTAATCCCGGTTTAAGGCCATAATTTTGAAACCTTTTGAGCGTTATGTTAGTAGTTATATAAACGGCCAGGGGGCGGCGCGGTTTTTAGCGGTTAAAATCAGGGATATTCTTTAACAAATCTCTAACTGCCCTTGCGGGCTTACCTGGGGTAAACTGGCTAAAAGGAACATTCTCTTTACCCGCCTGAGCCGAACAGGTGGGTAATTATCGGGGAGCTACACAATGGACCAACACGAGGCTTCGATGTACAACCAGGCTATTACCCTGGCGAAAATGGGCCACCGGGAACAGGCTTACTCATTTTTTAAAAGTATCGCCCGCTATTATCCGCAGAACCAGGACGTGGTTTTCTGGCTCATTTATACGGCCCCTTCTCTCGAAACGGCCCAGGATTTGCTGGACCGGGCCTATACGCTCAACCCGGATACCCCGGCGCTGCGTCAGGCTAACCAGTGGCTTACCAACGAAAAATTAAACCTGCCCCAACCGGCGCAAGGTTTCCCCCTGTTTCCCCCGGCCAATAACCAGGCCCAGGTGGTGCCTTTTTATGCGACCAGGCCGGGCGACCCTTACTC
>CADDZM010000182.1 GCA_902812345.1 Chloroflexota bacterium
ATATTTACGCCAACCCGACCATGCGCAATCAGAACGGCACCCAGACCAATATCCAGGGCAAAGACGGTCAGGGTCCAACCAACAGCCAGACGGTAAACGGGGGGAATCCGAGCGGCGACGCCAGCGTGCCTTATTCGGACGTGCTGGATACTTACCAGCAGCAGGCTGCCCAGCAACTTGATAAAAACTATATTCCGATTACCCTCAAAGACCAGGTCAAGCAGTATTTCGAGGACTTAAATAACAAGAACAAATAGGGACTTCATTAAACATTAATTAAACGTTAATCAAACGTTAATCGTTGAACGTGAAAAGCCATTTTGCTATAGAAAGAGTAGCTAACGAATGACGACAACTGCCGCCGCCCCCATTACTATAACGCCGGACCAGTTCCGGGAATTGACCACCCGGATTGAAGAAGAAGTTGGCAAAGTTATTGTCGGCCAGCACGATGTAATGCGAAATATTCTCATCAGTATTATCGCGGGCGGCCACGTGCTTCTCGAAGGCGTGCCGGGACTGGGTAAAACAGCGATGGTACGCACGCTCGGCCAGGTTCTGGATTTGCATTTCAGCCGGATTCAGTTCACGCCCGACCTTATGCCCGCCGATATTGTCGGCACCAACATTTTGATAGATGACCCCCAGGGCGGGCGGCAATTCCGTTTCCAGCCCGGCCCGGTCTTTACTAACCTGTTGCTGGCCGATGAAATTAACCGGGCCACGCCCAAAACCCAATCGGCTTTGCTGGAAGCCATGCAGGAAAAAACTGTCACCGTTTCTAACCGCAGCTACCGGGTCGAGCGGCCTTTCTTCGTCCTCGCTACCCAGAATCCGATTGATATGGAAGGCACCTACCCTCTGCCGGAAGCCCAACTTGACCGCTTCTTTTTCAAGCTCCACGTGACTTTCCCGCAGGAGGACGACCTGATGCAAATCCTAACCCGCACGACGACCGGGGACACCGCGGCACTTTCGAAAATGGCCGATGGCCGGATTGTGGCGGCGATGGGCGAGTTGGCCCGTGAAGTCCCGGCGGCGACCCACGTCACGAACTATATCGCCCGCCTGATTCTGGCGACCCACCCCGATAACGCCGGTGCGCCCGAAATTACCCGCCAGTACGTCCGGTTTGGAGCCAGCCCGCGCGGCGCTCAATCGCTTATGCTGGCTGCTAAAATCGTGGCGATGATGGAAGGACGCTACAATGTCGCCTTCGACGACGTTAAAGCCGTCGCGCTCCCGGCGCTGCGCCACCGCCTGATTCTTAACTTTGAAGGCGAGGCCGAGGGTATCCAATCGGATAGGGTTATCGAAGAAATCTTAAAGAGTGTTCCCCTGGATAAGAAGTAAGTAGTTTGAAGAAAAATACCGGCCAGTTTATAACAATTTTGTCCGCCAGGCGGCTCGGCCTTATCCCGGTCTTGCTACTGGCTTTTTCGGTCCTGTTAAGCGCCTGCGGCGGCACACCCCAACCAAACGCCACCCTGACCGCCCCCAACCCAAGCATTACGGTTGCGGTCCAGCTTTCGCCCGTTTCAATTACGGTAAACGCCGGCGCTGCAGTTGGAACCGGCGCCCCGGCCAGCCCGGATATAACCTCCACGCCGGTCGTAGCATCCACGCCCACGGTTGACAGTAAGTTTCCGACTTCGGCCCCACAACCGACCTCAACGCCAATCCCGGCAACCTCAACGCCTGGCGCAACCGCGACCGCTGAACCTGTCGTTACAGCGACCCCGGTGGTTTCCGGTACGCTGGAGGCTATTGACCAGGATGCCGAGCTT
Source organism: Chloroflexota bacterium (assembly GCA_902812345.1). Taxonomy (GTDB): domain Bacteria; phylum Chloroflexota; class Chloroflexia; order Chloroheliales; family Chloroheliaceae; genus 54-19. Next base: position 1,788 of record CADDZM010000182.1, read on the forward strand.
AAAACCATTAAGGCAGCTTATGATGCTATTAACAAGCATCTTTTCAAACAGCCTGATACGGCGGCTATTTTACTGGCCGCGTTAAAAGAAGTTGCGAATATTACCGGTCAGACTACCCCGGACGTAACATTTGGCTCCGACACGGAGGCCAATTGGAATTCTTTTTCGACCCAATTCACCAAACTTTTGAATGCTGCCAGCGGTTTCAAATATCCAAAATACCAGCTTGCCCGCCGGGTTGTGAACGTGATGGCTGAAACGGTCGGGGACGAACATACCTACTTTATGGACCCGGCCAGCTATCAAAGCCGCCAGAACCTGCTCTCCGGCAACAATTCTTCGGTCGGCTTCGGCGTGGTGGTTACGACCCAGGACGGCAAAGCCTATATCGTGCGGGTGGTTGCCGGCAGCCCGGCGGATAAAGCCGGAATCAAGGCAGGCGACCAGATAGTTGAGTATGACGGCACCCCGATTACCGATAAAACCTGGGTAATTATTAAGAATGCGGCGGAAAACGAAGCGCATACTTTCGTACTGGCCCGGTCCGGTTCTCAGCCTATCACGGTCCAGGTAACAAAAGGCGTCTATACCCTGCCCACCGTGGAATACCGCCTGATAAACGGCCACATCGGCTATATCGCCATCCGGGATTTCTTCTTGAACGTGGCGGACGAGACCGACAAGGCCATGATTGAGTTGCGTAAACAGGGGGCGGATAGCTGGGTTCTCGATGTACGGGAGAATCCCGGCGGCATCAATGTCGAGCAGGTAACGGGCCGGTTTGTAGCCGGTGGGGAAATCATGGGCTACACTACGAACCGTCAGGGCCGCGACCCTATGAAAGTCAACAACGATTTGCAGGACAGCCCGAACAAGGGCAAACCGTTCACCCCGCTTTTGCCTTTAACGTTGTTGCAGGATGATAATAGCGCCAGCAGCAGCGAAATACTGGCTCTGGCTGTGCGCGACTTTAAGCTTGGGCCAATTATTGGCGTCAAGTCTGCCGGGGCGCTCGGCTACACGGCGGCTTACCCGCTGGGCGACGGCTCGGCCATCAGCGTGACCATTAGTGAATACGAGTCCAGGGGCGGCGAAAAGGTAAACGGCATTGGCGTGACCCCTGATATAACGGTTGAGCGAACCATAGCTGAAATTGTGGCGGGCAACGACCCACAACTGGCTGCCGGGGTGGATTACCTGGAAAAAATAGTCGCCAAAAAGAAGCAGTAAGACGTTCCGATTTTAATCTGAACCGGGTTTTTACCTATGCCAGCTTTATTAAACGAAGAATTTCTACGAAAAATTGACCGCCTGACCCTGGTCAGCAAGCGGGTCCGAGCCGGCAGTATGAAGGGCGAGCGCCGTTCTACCAAACGCGGCACCTCGGTCGAATTTGCCGACTACCGCGACTACACTCCCGGCGATGACCTGCGCCAGGTGGACTGGAATATTTACGCCCGCCTGGAGCGGGTCTTCCTCAAGCTTTTCGAGGAAGAAGAGGAACTAACTATCCATGTCCTGATTGATTGCAGCCGGTCAATGGATTGGAGCGGGCCGTCCTCGGATTTGGTCCTGGCGGAAGGTGTTACCCCTTCTGACCCCCGCTACAACAAGCTGCATTACGCCAAGCAGACCGCTGCCGCAATTTCATATATGGCCCTGGCCGCGATGGACCGGGTCAGCCTCTCGGCCCTGTTTGCCGGGAAAGGCGGCCACGAAACCCGCCTGCCGATGATGCGAGGCAAGACCCAGACCGTCCGGATGATTCGCTTCGTGGAAGAACTGCCTTCCGGGCCGGGCGGCAACCTGAATTTGGCCCTGCGTAACTATGCCAGCGCCACCCGCCAGCCTGGCCTGCTCTTTTTAATTTCGGACTTGTTCGCTCCCAGCGGTTGCTACGATGGCATCCGGGCCCTACAAGGAGCCGGACACGAAGTGGTATTGCTGCACGTCCTTTCGCCGGACGAAGTAAACCCAACCGTGCGCGGCGATTTTAAACTGGTGGATAGCGAGACCGGCGAGAGCCAGGAAGTCAGTATCGACGCTAACGCTTTGGAAGCTTACCACCGCGAGTTTACCAACTGGCAGCGTGATTTGATGGATTTTTGCCGCCGCCGTTCGGTCAATTACATTCAGGTCGAGACCGATACTTCTTTTGAAGACCTGGTGCTGCACTATATGCGGCGGCGCGGCTTAGTAAACTAACCTTGAAGGCAGGCCGATTGTGGGACTGTTAATACCTTTTGCGCTTGGGCTGCTGGCCCTGGCAGTGCCGATTGTGGTTCTTTATCTGCTCAAAGTTAAGCGCGAAGACCTCACCGTTAGCAGCAACTTTTTGTGGCGGCGCGTCCTGGAAGACAAACAGGCTAACGCGCCCTGGCAGAAATTACAGAAAAACTGGCTCTTGCTCTTGCAACTGCTGCTGCTTTTCCTGCTGGTCTTTATCCTGTCGCGCCCCTTCTTTTCAGCGGAAGCCCAGGCCAGCGGCAACATTATCATCCTGCTGGATGCCTCGGCAGGTATGCAAGCTACCGATGTCCAACCGACCCGCTTTAGCAAAGCCAAAGACGAAATTAACAGTATTATTGATGGGATGGGCGGCAGCGACCAGATAACCCTGGTCCTTATGCACTCTTTCCCTGAAGTGTTAGCCTCTAACTCTACCAGCAAAAACGACCTTAAAGCCGCTCTCAACCGGGCTAAGGTGACCAGCGAACCCTCGAACCCCAGGCCATCCTTGATTCTTGCAGCCGCAGCGGCGGACCGCTATCCGCAAACGACAGTTGTCGTGGTCAGTAGCGGCGCGTTCGCCCGCGAAGAAGGTTTGCCTTCACTTAAAGCCAAAATTAAGTACATAAAAGTTGGCAATTCCGATCAGAACCAGGCTATCAGCGGTTTGCGGTTGCGTGAGACCGGCGGCGGTCCCCAGCTTTTCGTGGGCCTCAATAACTACTCGGCCCAGGTTGCTAAAATTAACCTCGTGGTGACGGTGGACAACAAACAGTTTGATACCCGCCAGGTAGAAATCAATCCCGAGGACAAAAATAGTATCACGCTGACCGATTTGCCCATTAATACCCGCATAGTCAGCGCCCGGATAAAACCGGCCGATGCCAGCCAGCAGGACTACCTGGCTGCCGATAACGAAGCCTGGACCGTCCGCAGCGCCGGGCAACCCCAGCGCCTGCTGCTGGTAACGCCGGGCAATACCTTTTTGGAGCTATTCTTCAATAGGCTCCCGAACTATAACGTTACAAAGGTAACTCCCGATAATTACGATACCTTGCCGAACAAAGAAAGTTTCGACCTGTATATTTTCGATACTTTCACCCCGGACGTGCTACCGCCAGGCGGAATATTCTTTATCAGCCCGCCAACTTCGACCGCCTTGCCCGTAAGTGGTTCGGTCAACTCCCCTTCTTTTGCCAGGCTTGACCAGAACGACCCGCTCTTGCGCTATACCGACCTTAGCGCGGTCTATATCAAACAGGCCAACCAGTACACTTTGCCAGGCTGGATGAAAGCGGTCGCTTCCAGCAGCGAAGGCACGCCGCTTATCGCGGAAGGCGACCAGCAAGGCCAGCGCGTCGTTTTGTTGACCTTCGACATCCACCAGAGCGACCTGGGACTCAGCACGGCCTGGCCTATTTTCTTGATAAATACGCTTAGCTGGCTCCAACCGGCCGGAGCGCTCGACCAGGTTACCGAAATAAATCCAGGCGAGCCGATTAGCTTTAATATCACTAATCCAACCGAAGAAATCAGCGTAACGCCGCCAAATACCGGCGCAGAGGTTCTTAAAGTGAATAGCGGCGTGGCCTCTTTCACCGATACGGGCCAGACCGGCATTTATAGCGTGACCCACAAAATGACGGTTGGAGGCAAGACTACTTCTCTTTCGGATAATTTTGTAGTCAATCTTTACGACGACCTTTCTAGTAATATTCGGCCCCTCGACGACCTCGGTTTGCAGGGTACAATTCCTACGGGGGCAAGTGGAGGAACACTCAGTGACCATGAATTATGGCAGCCCCTAGCATTAGGCGCGCTTATGATACTGATGCTTGAGTGGTGGATATTCTACCAGGCCCGGCGGATTCGGCGCAAAGACTCGGCGCTGGTCAGCGGTCTGGATAAAAAAGTGAAAGCTTCCAAAACTTAGACTCACTGAGTCTAGGGTTGAGTCAAGGTAGTGTAATCCTTTAAAAATTGTGCTGTATGTGGAAAATACTTTAGATTTCCACATGATTATCCACAAAGGCACTAAATAAATTTTTTGAGGATTCCTGCAAAGAATTGCACACCCATTAACAATTTGTGGACAACTGTGGAATCTTTCACAGACTTAAATGGGTGCGAGAATCAAAATAATGGATAAGTTATCCCTACACTCCACAAAATGTGGAATAAGTAAGAAATAACTTTTAAGCCTGATACTACATGATGTGGTTTTAAGAAAATTTTTTCGACTATATGTAGTATTTGATTAATTTAGCCAAAATCTCATTTCATGAGGAGCAAAATAAGTTATCCACACATGGTTGTTGAAAAGTGGAAAATTATACACACATGGTGGTCGCAAAATGGTGGGAAACTATCTCCTGGTTTTTTCCCCAAAAGTGCCTACCAAAACAAATGCTTATAGTAAGAGTTGCTTTACCTACTTGCTTCTCTGATAATTTACTGCTATCATTTCTTTAAATCTTAGCGATTAGTGCTAGATAAGACTCAGGTGAAACGGTAAAGACGAGCAATTACAGGTTTTGCTTGGTTTTAGCCAGATAGGTAGATGTAACTTACCTGTTTTAATTCAAAACACTTAAAGGGTCTATATTTTTTATTCAAGGGGTCACTGTTCGGCTGATTAACCATGGTTATTCAGGTTTTAGTGCACCTTAGTTTTCGTTGTGCGGTAAAGGGGTTTTGTACTTTTCTAGTCTAGACCGTGGAAACCCGAAACTCGCCGTGAAACAAGGCCGGTGTCCCCGAAATTTTATTTTACTGGAGTGTATCACTATGCCAGGGAGTAACAATAACGGTCAAAATTATTCTTTCGAGGACTCGTATAAATCGAACCCCGAGAACTCAGCTTTGCTTGATACGGACCATCAAACGGGTGGCACTTTCAACGATACCAGGCAAATCTGGCAAATAGCCCTGCGCGACCTCTACATCCAGCTTGAACGCCCTGCTTTTGACCATTGGATTAAAAATCTAAATTTGCTTGAGATAAACCAGGGGACCGCCCTGATTTCCGCTCCCACCACTTACGCCTGCCGCCACCTGCAAGCGGATTTTACCGATGTGGTCGGTCGGGTCATCTCCGGCGTTGTCGGCGAACCGCTGGATGTCCAGTTCACCGTTGAAGCCCCGGTCCAGGCCCAGCTTTTCGACCCGGCCCCGGTTTCGACCGGCTCTCGCAACGGCTCCTACTCTAATAGTCAGGCCCGCCCGATGCCCTCTCCCGGTATAAAATCCAAAGGGCCGTACCTGAGTAACCTGGATCACTCCAGCGGAGGCAGCCGCCTTTCCCCGCCGCGCAATAACGCCGCTCAATATGGTCAGAACAATCGGAATAAACCGGCTCCTACAGGTTATGGCATTAAAAGCCGGCCGACCGATTTGCACCTGAATACGCTTAATTACAACTACAACGAAGATATTCAGGAGAATGATGAAGGAATGATGGAAAGGCAGGACCAATCTTCTTCGGGCCAGCCTACCGATTATGAAGCCCAGGCAGTCCAGTTCGGCCTGAACCCGCGCTATGTTTTCGACAAATATATCGTTGGCAGCAGTAACCGCATGGCGGCTGCCGCCGGGCGAAGCGTCGCCGAGAACCCCGGCAACAGTTACAACCCTTTATTCATTTACGGCGGTGTAGGTCTGGGCAAAACCCACCTTTTGCACGCAATTGGTCACGAAGCTTTACGCTTGCGGCCGTATCTCAAAATCATGTACGTTTCGTCCGAGAAATTCACCAATGACCTGATTAACGGTATTCGCGAACAGCGCATGGAAGAATTCCGCAGCCGGTACCGCAGCATGGATATTCTCATGATTGACGATATCCAATTTATCGCCGGTAAGGACCAGACCCAGGAAGAATTTTTCCATACCTTCAATACGCTGGTCGAGTCCAACAAACAGGTCGTAATCAGTTCGGACCGTTCGCCCAAGTCAATGTTAACCCTGGAAGACCGGTTGCGCTCTCGCTTTGAAGGCGGTTTGATTGCTGATGTTAGCCTGCCGGACTATGAAATGCGGCTGCTGATTTTGCAGGCCAAAGCCCAGTACCAGCAGGTCCACATCCCTTCGGAAGTAATGGAATTTATCGCCCACAAGGTTCCGAGCAATATCCGCGAACTGGAAGGGGCTCTTATCCGGGTGGTAGCTTTTGGCTTCCTGAATAAAATGGCAATTTCGGTAGACCTGGCAGCCCAGGCTCTCAACGACTCGCTGCTCAACTCCCGTAAAAAGCTGGTCACTAAAGAGCGCATCATAGATGCCGTGGCGAATTTCTATAATGTGGAGATGAAGGACTTGCTGGGTAAGAGCCGCAGCGCCGATATTGTGCTGCCGCGCCAGGTAGCGATGTATATCATCCGCGAACAGACCGACCACAGCCTGGTAGAAATCGGTCAGTCGCTGGGTGGTCGCGACCACACCACGATTATGCACGGCCTGAGCAAGATCGAGCAAGCCCTCGACAGCAATATCCAGTTGCGGCAGCAAATCAATACCATTACCCAAATTGTGTATAACGGTGAAGGAAAATAATTAATCCTATTGATAATTTACTCGGTTTACATCAAGAGGGTATGAAGCAGGCCAAAAGCCTGCTTTTTTATTTGTTTCTAATAAGCAAAAGCCCCCAATTTCACACAAAAAAAGGCGAAAATACAATATGTGGATAAAACATGTAAAATGGTGGATAAGCCCTAAAATTTGTAGAAAAGAAAGTGCTTATCTTCTATTAATCTATGGATAAAGTTGAGGATAAAAGTAATAATCTTATGGATAACTTAGGCTCTTTTTTGTGTACAACTCCGGCAAGCCGCCATAGTTTATCCCCTTTTGTGAATCAGCGGTTTGGAAAAGTAGCTGGAATCGTGGAAAGAGTCGCCTGGAAAGGGCTGCCGGAAAAAGTCTTCAAAAAAGTGTGGAAAGAATCTGGTCTTTTCCACGGCTTTCTCCACAGAAAATGTTTATGAAAAATTGGCTTTTTAGCCTCAAAAAGAGTCCTTTCCCACAAATCCACGCTGCCTATTACTAATACCTCTAAAATAATATATAAATATATAAAGATTCATGTAGAAAGAATTTTGTGAATAACCTTTTGTGGTTAGATTTTAGTAAAGGGATTGAATGAAACAATGCTGAACGGCAAACGTAGAAACCAGGAATTTGTTTTGAGAGAAATAATTCTTTAGCGAGTATAAAGTGGGTATGAACTTTGCTAAAATATGAAACCTGGGGAAAGGAAAAAGAAACATGAACAAGCATTCAAGAGTAAAGAGTTGTTACCGGCCATGTGCCCTGCTCCGTACTTACACTAAACACTGGACCCTGAAAACTAAGTAATAGAAAGAAATACCAATGGCAGTAATGCGATACACTTTAATAGATAAATCCGGCACTATAAGCTTTATAGCGCCCTGGAACACTTTGAAGGCTCTGGTAGCGGCATGCAGCCGCAAACCTGCCCCAGAAGACCTGTCAACCCTTTTAGAGAGTGCTTCAAAATATAGCAGCGGTCTGCAAGAGTATGTCTTTAACGGCCTGGCGGTCTTTGATGAGCATTACACAACCGGGGACACCGAATCTGCTGCCGCCGAGCTAAATCCTCAATTTGAACGTGATTTGCGCGAAATTCTGGGCGAGAGCGGCAATTTAACCGAGTCTAAAACCGAGTCTAAAACCGAGTCTAAAATTGAAGAAGCGGAAGAGCCAGCCGAAGAAGAAGATATGAGCCGGATTTTTAACCGGGTTTTGAAAGAAGAAAAAGCTGAAATAACTTACGAGGAATTGTTAGAGAAACAGCGCCAGTTGCGGGGGGTAGCGCCTTCCCGGCACCCGGTCCTGCGCGTGCTGGACGAGGAAACCCGGCACGAGAGTCTTGAACCGGTGAGTATCGGCCTGGTTATCTTTAATCTACCGGCGAAAAGAATTATCCAGGTCCAGAACAGTTACGGGGTTTTGAAGCGAAGCGACCGGGGCCGCTACTTCGAGGACGGTCAGCCTACCGAGCGTCTTTATTTCTATCGTCTGCCCAGTGATTGGAGTTTACTCCCTTAAAGTTGCCGTCTTTCCTGCTTTTGTAACTGGGGCGGGTCCGGCATAAGGCAAAAGTGACCAGCCCGCCAACCAGGCAGCATATTACGAAAATTTCCAGCAGCCCAACAATGCCTTCCGGCAAATTCTGGTTAAAAATATTGAACTCAAGCTGTCCGATAATTTCAATTGCATCCATAACTTCATAATTTCCGTTTGACTACACTGTCTCCTAAACTATGCAAGTATACTAAGGCAAAGTCTATGCCACCCCGGAATGGGCAGAAAAAGCAAAGTGGAGAAATATGAATTTTGGAAAAAGCCCCTTTAGGGCTGGCCCGCCACATTGAGAGGATTAATTAATTCGAGGATTTGGCCGGATAAAAGAACAGGTTTGAAATTTTAGTGAAAGAAAAAAGGGACAGGCTGTGTCCCTTTTATTTTGTGATTTAAATTATGCCGTTTGGGTAGCGATAATTTTTACTTATGGTCCGGCGGGTTAGGCCCGGCCGGATTATTTTGGTCGTCCTGGCCTGGCCGCCGCCTGGTGAACAGGCTGCCAAAGAGCATCCGGGTATAGTTTGACCGCAATTCCTTTGAGGTAGGCATTTCCACGCCGGAAGCCTGCTCGGCGGACTGGGACATCTGGCGGCTGGCCTGCCAGCGTTCCCTGGTTTCGGCGGCATCTTTCAGATACTTTTCAAGGCCGGCCGGTTCGGATAGCGACTCCGGCTTGGGACGACCGAGTTCATCGAACAGACCAGCTTGCTCAATCAGGTCGCGTAACTCGCTCAACTGCTGCTGATAGCGGTCAATCCAGCCGATAATAGAGTCGGAATTGGTCCGGCAGACATCCAGGTGCATGGCGATGCCACCCCCGGCCAGGCGAGTCGTATCCTGAAAACCGGTACTCGCCAGGCGGGACATTTCCCGCCAGCCCTGGCTGGAGCCTACCAGGTTTACCAGGCCGGCCGCCGCCAAAAAAGGCAAATGACTGATAGCGGCGGTATAGCTGTCATGCTCCGCCGGGTCCATGAAATAAGGGTTAGCCCCAAAAATCGTGACCAGGCGCCCAACGGTTTCAAGGGCTTCTTCCTTCACCCCGACGGCGGCCATCAGGCAGTAGGTACAGCCTTTGAAAAGATTGGGGTCGGCTTTCTCGATGGAAGCGGTCTTACCGGCCATCGGATGTCCACCTACAAAACTTACGGTGGTTGGAAGTAACTCTTTGGCCCAGGCCATAACCTGCCGTTTGGTACTGCAAGTATCCGTCACAATCGCGCCCGGTTTAAGATGTTCCCGGATGTCCTCGAAAGTATCGCGTACGGCCATTACCGGGGTAGCCACGATTACTACATCGGCGTCTTTAACAGCATCCATAGGGGTAGCGGTATAGCGGTGAAAGATGCCCATTTTATCGGCCAGGGCTTTTTGCTTGCCTTTGGCATCGAATCCGACCAGTTCCAGGTTAGCCGCCTGGCCTTCTTCGGTTTTGGCCCAGTTCCGCAGAGCCAGGCCTATTGAGCCACCGATTAGACCCAGGCCAATAATTGAAATCCTCATTCCTACTCCAACTCCAATCTTCTTCCCTTTCTCTCTTTGAATCAAAGAAGAATCAAAGAACCGAAAATATATAATAAGGCCGGTTCGGAATAGTATACAGAGAATGGTCCGTAAAGGAAAATTTTCCGGCAGGATAAAACTAAAATCCGGTCGAAAATTAATGTATCTTTTAAGCATCTGGAAACGTATTATTGACATGATAGCGGCGGTCATACTATCATAGACCACATGCAAGACAAACCTCGCCCGACCGGCGAGAGTAATACCGGCAAAACGAACCCATAAAGAACTCATATTGAAAGCGTGATAGGTTGGATACCGAGAAACTAAAGGCGGTAACAGGATCACCAAACGAACCAGCCTTGCATTATTCCGAACAACAAAAATTAGTGGGTGGCAAAAGCGCTGTCCAACGTTTGAAGGGGTCCGGGGCGCTGGCGGCCACGGCTTTGCTGGCAACCTCGTTGCTGTTGGGCGCTTGCGCCGACGATGGCGACGATTGTATAGTTACTACACCGCCGACTAATGCCCCGGTTAACCTGGTCCTGCCACCCATTTCGACGGCGGCGGCTTCTTCAACCACGCCTTCAACGCCCAGTTCCAGCCAGTTTACCAGCGGCGCCAGTACCGGCACGGCCCAGACTTATTGCAAGAGCCGCAGCACGGGCGCTTTCTACTGGTATTCCGGTACGCGCTATTACAGCAGCAGCGGCTCGTAATTATTATAAATATAAATTCTCTGCCTATGCTAAAGACAGACTCTTGTCCGCCCGCCCCCAAGAATCCTCGCCCCCTGTGGCTGTTGCGGCGCTGGAAAAGCGCGGCCGGACCGCTGGCAGGCTGGTATATTCCAGCCGCCCCTTTTACCGCCCTCCAACTTTTCGGACCACCACAAACCCCTTTGCGCGAACGTCTGAACCCGGCCGGCCTGGATAGCATCGCCGAATCGCTGGCCGGACGGCTTATGCAGACCGACGAGGGTCTGGCCGTACAAAGTGGGGAGGCCGCGATGGTGCTAGATTTGCCGGGTGCAATCTCGGCCGGGCTGGGATTCTTTTTACAACAGCTTGGCATCACCCCTGTTTTACTC
>CADDZM010000183.1 GCA_902812345.1 Chloroflexota bacterium
GTAAGCAAGGCCCGCGCATGGCGGTCTTTTGGGAGAGTCATTTCCTGGGCGAACTGGCAGTCACCCCCGGCCCGGCCAGAGTTGGTCTTGCCGCTCCTGCAGGAAAAACCGTTGAAATGGTGCGAGTGACGGCACTTTAGAAATCTTTTCTGATATTAGTTCAGCCTGAATACATAGTTCCGGTCAAGTTTTAGATGAAATGGGGAACAACCGGTCTCGCAGGCCGCTCCCTTTAGTTGTAAAAGGAGATACGCAATGCAGCGAAAACACACTCGCTCAAAGGAGAGAGTTTTACACCTGTTCAGCGCGCTTTTGCTGGTCCTGACCGTTTTGTTGGCGACCATGGGTACGGCCAGCGCCGCCGCGCCCGTAACCGCACAGGGCAAGCAAGCAACCGGCCTGACCTACACCAACCCGCTTAATATAAATATACCGGGCGATGGGAAGGTCGAAAGCTGCGCCGACCCTTCGATTATCTACAGCAAGCCGCCCCTTGGTGACAGCAACTGGTACATGTACTGTACCACCGACCCGCTCAACGACAACGACCGCAACGCCGCAAACGATTTTAATTTCCACCTGATGCCCATTCTCATGTCGCACGACCTGGTGAACTGGACCTACCTGGGCGACGTTTTCACGACTAAACCAGGCTGGGTCGATCCGGGCGCCGGGCTGTGGGCGCCGGACATCGAGTTTCTCAACGGCAAGTATTACCTTTATTTCACCGCCAGTGATACTACGCTACCGGGCCACGAAGACAGCGCCATTGGAGTTGCAACCTCAAACTCTCCAACCGGACCCTGGGTCGATTCCGGCAAGGCTGTTGTAGAAGAGTCTAACCGGTGGACCTTTGACCCGGATGTTATCGAGTACGGCGGTAACAAATACATTTTCTACGGCAGCTACTATGGCGGCATTTCTTCGCGCCAGCTTTCGCCGGGCGGCTTAACCTCCGACCCTGCCACCCAGAAGCAAATTGCGATTGACAATAAGTACGAAGGCGCGAACCTTTACCAGCACAACGGCTACTGGTATCTCTTTGTGTCCTCCACCGACTGCTGCAACGGCCCGCTTACCGGCTATGATGTCTTTGTAGGCCGGTCCCTCAGCCCGTTCGGGCCGTTCGTGGACCGGGAAGGCGTTTCGCTGCTGGCCGGGCGGGCCGGCGGCACTCCGGTTATTACAATGAACGGTAACCGGTGGGTCGGTCCCGGCCATAACGCCGTCTTCCAGGATTTCAGCGGCCAGGATTGGACGGTTTATCACGCCGTGAACCGCTTTGACCCTTATTTTGCGGGCGCGGTTGGATTTACCAAACGCCCGGTGCTGATGGATCCGCTCGACTGGACGAATGATGGCTGGCCGGTGTTGCGCGGCGGGTACGGCCCCTCCGATTCGCCTATGCCGGCCCCGGCGGCCCAACCCGGCGAGAAAACCGCTTACCAGCCGCGTTTCGCCACTCAGGACGAGCCAGATAATCTGATAAAGAATTTCTCGGACGACTTTAGTTCAAATACCCTTAGTAACAAGTGGAGTTGGGTCCGCCCGCCCGCTCCCGGGACTTATGGTCTCGAGAACGGCACTTTCCGCTTCGATACCCAGAACGCCGACATTCACGAAGATAGCAACAACGCCTCGGTCCTGACCGAAGATATCCCAGGCGGAGATTACATGGTTGAAACGAAGGTTAAGTTAAGTGTACCGCCGGAATGCTGCCACAACTTCGTCCAGGCTGGGATGGTCATTTATGGGGATGACAACAACTTTATTAAAATGGCGGTGTTCTCGAACTTCAACACGCAACAGATTGAGTTCGCGAAAGAGGTATTCCCCGTCCCGGCCGGCTACCCGCGCTACGGCAACACGGTAGTTGGCCCGCCAGGTGAGTGGACTTACCTGCGAATTGTGAAACACACTAACAAGACGGAAGAGGTATACACTCCTTATACCAGCATAGACGGCAAGACCTGGGAAAAGGGCGGAGCTTATACCCATAAGCTGGGTCAAAAAGCTAAAATAGGCCTGATTTCGATGGGAGGTAGCGGCTTTACGGCTAACTTCGATTATGTACACTTCTACCGGGTTAACCCCCATAATGACAATAGGCAGGGCCCCGGAAACGGAGCCTAAAAACCGGGCTAAAGCAGGGGCGGACCAGTGGGTTCGCCCCTGCCCGGTCATATAACAACGAATTATAAGGAATTAAGCTTAAAAGTTGAGGTAAATCTTATGTCAAAAGAAGAGTCTGTGAATATTGACCGGGCCAGCCAATATGCCAGGCAGGTGCTGGAGACAAGCCTATGTGTAATACCGGGCGTTATTGACTCGGCTACAATAGACCGCTGGTATGCCAGCTTTTTACCTCTTTTAAACCGCCACATCGAAAGGGAAGGCCACCGCTTAAACCGGGGACCAAACCGTTATTATGTGACCCTTCCTTTTGTTGAACCTTTCGCCGCCCCCGAAATTTTCGAGAACAATTTAATTTTGAGCGTGGTCGAAAACCTGGTTGGCAAGGATGGCGTTATGTGCCAGTTGGCGACTGACACGCCTTTGAAAGGTTCGGATTACCAGGAAATCCACCGGGATACCCAGTTGCTATTCCCCGAAACCGGCAAGGAAACTCCCCCTTACCAGTTGGCGGTTAATTTCCCCCTGGTCGATATGACCCTGGAAAATGGCCCCTTTGAAGTCGCCCTCGCCACCCACATGCTCTCTAAAGAAGAAGGGTTAAGGCGGATTGAAACCGGCGAAGCAAAACTTGAGCCGGTCCTGCTCAAAAGAGGTGACGTGATGGTCCGGGACGTGCGGCATCTGCACCGGGGAACCCCCAACCATACCGATACCCCCCGCCCAATGGTGGTTATCGGCTACAGCCGGCGCTGGCTATTCCGGCCTGAAGTAAACATTGAAATTCCCCGCGCGACCTGGGAAAAACTCTCCGAACGGGCACGCTTCTGGTTACGGTTCAATCCTATCGTTGAAGAAGTTAAAGAAGGTGAGGAAAAATACCAGAGTTTTGCTTACTAACCAGACCTGACCCGGATTTTTGATAAAATAGGACTTTCGCCTGGGCTGAACTTCAAAGCGAGAGCCCTATTTTATTTGCTTTCACGGGCTTCCTTAATCTGGGAATCCTTTTAACAACCGGCTATAATATTTCACTTTATATGAAACATTCTTTGCTTGCATTCGTAAATATAGTGTCAAAACTACACGGCCAGTTTCTTCCAACCTCTATTTTTTAGCTCAAATTTCTCTCAGGTATTGGATTCAATTTACAAACATTTTGCATTCTGTCCGGTAGTTTTGGTTCTAAAATACTTTATCTTTTAATTAATACACTCTCTCTTTGAGATGAAATGCGGGGCTGGTCACCTCGCCTGATGAAAATTAGAAATTCTAGTTATTTAATAGGTGAATTAAACCAGATATGTTTACTGAAACAAAAATAAACAAACCACAGGAAGTTGCTCGTCCAATCGTTGACGACCTTGAACTTCTTTTGACCGCCTTGCCGCGCCATCTTCAAGAGAGTGTTGAGCGCGCCGGTAACCGCCTGGCTCTCCTGGAAATTGTACTTGACCTGGGCCGCCTGCCGGAAGGACGCTACCAGAACGGGGAAGTCATTCTCAGCCAGCAGGAAGTATCCCAGGCTGACTTGAACCTGGTTATTGCTAACCTCGGCAGTTTTGGTAACGACAACCGGGCCGGTATTGAACGTACTCTGCACCGCATTTCGGTCATTCGTAACCGGGCGGGTAAACCGGTTGGGTTAACCTTGCGGGTAGGGCGGGCAATTTATGGCACAATCGATATCATCCGGGATTTAGTAGAAAGCGGCCAGAGTATTTTATTACTTGGCAAACCAGGAGTTGGCAAAACGACCATGCTGCGCGAAACAGCCCGTGTTCTGGCGGACGAATTGCGCAAGCGGGTGGTGATTGTAGATACTTCCAATGAAATCGGCGGTGACGGGGATGTGCCTCACCCGGCAATTGGACGGGCCCGCCGCATGCAGGTAGCTCATACCGAAGAGCAGCATAATGTTATGATCGAGGCGGTAGAGAACCATATGCCCGAAGTAATCGTAATTGATGAAATTGGTACTCAATTGGAAGCAGAAGCAGCCCGGACCATTAACGAACGCGGGGTTCAATTAATTGGCACCGCGCACGGTCAGACGCTAGAAAACCTGATGTTGAATCCGACGCTCTCCGACCTTGTAGGCGGGATTCAAAGCGTGACCCTGGGTGATGAAGAAGCCCGGCGGCGCGGCACTCAGAAGTCTATTTTGGAACGCAAAGCGCCGCCCACTTTTGATGTGCTGGTTGAAATCCAGGCGCCAGACCGCGTGCTGGTCCATTCCAATGTAACCACTGCGGTTGACGCCATTCTGATTGGTGGTTCTTATTCAACTGAAATCCGCCAGCGTGACCTTAACGGCCAGGTAACCAGGGAAACAATTACAAATGCTCCGGTTAATCCTGCTGTTTCGAATTATGGTAATAATGGCGGCAATTTTGAAGGCAACGCTTTTGGCCTGGATTGGTGGGACGAGCAAAAACCAACCCAGTCACATTCGACCAGGAATCCCCGCAAAGCCAGGCGCGTAGCGATTGCCTAGCGGTATCAAGCAGGTTATCCCGGGTACTTTGTCCATCCGAGAGTTCAATTCTTCAATATTCCCTCGGCATTTTCATGCGGATTAGTTAGGTAGCAACCACAGGCGATAAAAATCTAAAAACAACCATTATAGCCCCGAAACCCAAGGCTATCTGCGCGCTTTGGTCCAGGTCAATTGAACCCCATTTGCAATTACTATGCTGCACCTGAGAAGCGCTGATGCTCCCCTGTAAACGAGCCAACCTTCATCGCCCCTGGAAATTTATTTTGCCGATATTGCCGGGGTTTTATTTAGTATAAGGTAGCGCTGTGGTAGCCAGGGAGGGTTTTCTCGGCCCGGCGCCAGGCGGCCAGGCTTTCAGGTATTAATAAGCATGCTTGAGCAGATTTTCTGCTCAAGCATTTAGATGATAAGGCTCAAAACGTTAATTTGAAAGGCCGGATAACCCGCTATATTTGAATGGTGGATACAATAAGCTATAAAAATATATTAACATATTTTTGGCTACATTCAATGTCGTCTAAATTTCAAAATAAGATTTCTTCGGTTTCAGCCTCTCTTTGAGTAAACTGATGACAGCGTCCAGCCTTACGAACCAGACACCATGCACAATTATGGTTTACAAGGGTTGGAGCAACCCCCACTTCTAACTCGTCCAGCAGAATTTCAAGTTCTGTCCTGGCAGCCTCGATTACTTCGGAGGTGTAGCGTACCGAAATCTTCCGCTGGCTGCGCAGATAATAATGGCTGACCGTTATCTCTCGTACGTCCGGAAAGAGATCTTTCGCCAGCCGGAAGTAAATCAGATTGGATAACCGTCCTGCGAACTCCTCCTGGCCAGGGAAACCTGCCCCGGCAGTGCCGGTCTTATAATCAATCACCTCCAGAGTACCGTCCCCGTACAGGTCCAACCGGTCAAACCGGCCGCTAAGATTAAGTTTGTGCTGCCCCAGGGTTACTGCTGTAGCTGTTGTATGAAAGGTTTCAGTAGTGCGCAACTGGCAACTCGGTTCGTGAATTGAGTGGGCATAGTAGTTGCGCAGCAGACGGCTGGCTTCCTGCTTGTAGGTCAACTCTTCCTCAATTGAAAAAAAGCCATCACTATCCCACTTCTGATTGAGCAGATCCAGTAAATCCATTTCAGATAGGTTAAAAGACCCGCCCCGTTTGTAGAAAATATCTAAAGCTGCGTGGACATTCTGACCCATCCGGGAGGCCGGGTTATAACCGAAGGCCGGTTCGCGTACAGCTTTAGTTAAATATTTTTCCTGGAAAGAAAAGGGGCAGGTCTGTAAGGCACCGGCCATATTTGGCGTGAGCTTAATCCACATACTGGTGTTGAACTCCTTCCGCATAAAAAGGATAAAGCTATTCTGTTTTAGTTCCGATTTTAAACCTGGAAGTTTGTCTTTCGAGGTCTTATTCCTCATTGCCTGTTAAGGCCTTTTTATTGCACTATTTATCACTGGGAAGTTATCCCTGATTTCTGGCATAATTTGGGGCCTTTGTTAAAACTCCCTCGAAACTCTGCTTTTAGACGACAGGTTTGAAAAGCCAGCCCTCCAATAACCTTAAAAGGCTGGCTTTTTAATGGGTTTAGAGTTTGGCTTGGGTGTCAGTCTTCTACGGGCAACTCAACGTTATAGTCCCGGCGGCTTTTCTGAGCTACATAAGCCTGGTAGTGCATTGATTTACGGGTAGATACATCCAGTACCGCCTGCTCGGCCTGTTGGCCCTGTTGCTTAAGCTCACTTAAAAGCACGGCAACTCCAGGCGCATTCAGCAGGTGGAACCGGTTCAGGCGTCCGCGCAAAGTTTCAATTATTCCAGGTATTTTCCCGAACTCCTGCCGCCGGTTGGCTTCCAGGATTGCCTTGCGCGCCTGTTCTACCAGCATCCGGCCAACTATCCCGGCGCTTTCCGGGTCTAACCGCTCGCCGTATACTTTAGTGTCAGAAGCATAAGTCAGAGTTATTTCCTGCTCAGGGCGAACTTCCCGGCCAGAACCAGTCATTGGATCGCTGTACAAAAGGATAGCTTCCGACCGAAGAACCTGACCGATGGTACCGGCCCCTACCCGTAGCTTGATGACTACCAGCTTCTCCTCACCGGCGAATACATCACCCAGCCGGATATTCACATGGCCTGACCCTTTGCTCATCTCAAAGTCGTTCAGGTTTTCCAGTTCTATTCCCCCTGGCAGGTTTATCTGCAAAGCCAGTTCTCGCCCGACTGTCCTCAGCCGTTCCTGAAGTTCCCCGGCGAAAGCCTGGGAGATTTTTGAAGGTTCCTTGATATGCTGGAACCGGCCGCCACCTTTTTCCCCGATTGCTTCCAGAAGATCTTCTTGCGTATCATCCCCAAAACCAAAGGTGGTGGTAATAATTCCCCGCTTGCGGATTTGTCCGGCGTGATTGGCTAACTCTTCGGGGTCGGTAATGCCCCGGTTAACCTGACCGTCGGTAAACAGCCAGACCTGGTTAATAGAAACTCTTTCAGATTGAAACCTGGCTACTTCTTCGATGCCCCTGAACCAGCCTTCGCTCAGGTCGGTGCTGCCTCCTGGCTTTAACTTTTGTAATTCAGCCTTGAGTATTTTGCGGTTAGCAGAAGTGGCCGGGCAAGAAGGACCGGCTACCATGATCTCGTCATCAAAGGCTACCAGGCTTACCCTATCCTGTTCCACCAAACGGTCAATTACGAAAGCGGCCGCCTTTTTGACCAGTTCCAGTTTGTTCTGCCCGGCCATTGAGCCGCTCCGGTCCAATACCAGGCTCAAGTTAAGGGGTACCCTGGGAGTATTAGCCCCGTCCGCCTCACCCTTGATCTTAAAGGCAATATAACGGGTGGAACCGCCGGAACGAATCAGCGAGGAAGCCGCCAGAGTGTTAATTTTTATACTCATGATTATGTAATGTGCTCCTTTCAAGAGCGTCCGGTTTTCAGGGTAGCGAAAACACACCCTGTGCTGCCGGGTTAGTTATTTCGGTTGTTACTGCTTAACTTGATTTATCAGGTATCAAAGATGTCTTTAGCCTGCTCAAGCAGGCGGATAATTTTTTGGTACCACTCGTCATGGGATGCCATATGCAGTTCCAGGGATTTGAAATGAAGTTCCACTCCCGGCGCGAGAGTGACATGCTGCCAGCTTTCACCCGGCATCCTTGTTGGAGAATAAACTTTCAGTTCCTCCCGTAACACGTGAAAGCCTTCTCTGGGAGGGTTATCCTGGTTCGATGGGTTAGTTTCTCCCGGCGCCGTTTGCCGGGTCGGGGCCGGATACTTACCTGTAGCCGTTTTACCCTGGCTTGCCCGGACACTTTTTAGATATTCAAAAGCGCTCGACCCCGGCTCATTTGACCCGGCTGCCCGGTCAGCCTGGCCTTGCTCAGCCTCATTTTTGGGAGAGTCAAAGTAAGTTTTAGCTTCACGGAAATAGGTTTCGAGCTGCTGGCGCGTAATTGTGCGGAACTCTTGTTTTATATCAGCCAGGGACCTGGACAGAGCTTTATTGAGATAACGGATAGCCATCAGCCGCAACAGGTGGTCGCGTCTGTAACCCGCCGCCCGGCCGGAACCCTCCGAAGCGGGTAGTAATCCTTCGTGGACGTAGTAGCGCACGGTCCGCTCCGAAACCTGGGCCTGGAAGCATAACTCTTCAAAGCTAATTTTCTTATCCGGGTCAATCTGGCTCATTTAACCGCCGCTTTTCCGTAGTTCCTGGTAAAATTATTACTTGTCCTTAGCTGTATTTAACACTGACAATATAACACTGTTCTTAATCACTGTCAATAGCCATTAGTGTAGATTTCACACAGGTTTTACAACGGTTTCCAGGGACCGGTATAGGCGGAATTTGGATTTTTTTTTGATGTCTCGTAAGGAATTCTGGTTTTTGTAAAGGGTAATGACAGCCGCCTGGTCAGCGCTGGCAAGGACCGTCAATCCGACCAACCGCTGGACCCAGCCCAGTTTGCGGTCGCCCACAGGCACATCTTTAGCGCCGAGAAAGTAAAAACAAATACCCGTTCGCCTGAACAGTTGCCCATTTTCGACAACATAGTTTAACTCAAGTTGGCTGAAATGCCGTTGCTGCATCCGGCTGTGCGCGTGTCTGGTTAAAACTGGAACCGGCGGGCAGGCAACTGCTGCAAAGTTAGTACGAATTAGAGCGTTCATCTTATTTACTCCTTTAATTTTAACTGTCCTTATGTCCACTCTGTAGTGAAAGCCTCTGCGGCTATCCTTAACTAATTAACTGTGAAACTGTTTTGATTTTCTGGCATATTTCCAGGTTATTTTGAAAATTGGTTGGAACCGGAAAAACAGGCTTAACAGCCTGTTCACACGGTCTTTTTTCTTTTTTCTTCTTGCTACTCTTTTCTTTTTATTCTTCTCAGGATTAAACAGGTAGCAGCGGGCAAATTACGGTATAGAAGGGACAGCCCGGACAATGATGGTCCGGTTTTGGCGAGAAATCGCCTGCCTGGAGAGCTTGAAATCCGGCTTCCAGCTTGCCCAGTAAGCCGACTGATTTTATCTGCCCGGCCTGCCAGCGCCGGTAATCTACCGCCTTTTTGTAAGCTTTTGGTAGAATTAGCTGCTGGACCCCCTGGCTATTGGTCGTTTCTAAAACAACCTGGTTAACCGGGCCGCCCGGTTGACCGGGAAAAGCCAGGGCGTAGAGGGTCGGGAGATAGTAGTCATCCGTGCCCAGCTCGTCTTCGGTTTTGTAGGGACGCCGGACCACGGTTTTAACCAACCTCAAGCTGCCGTCCGCCAGGGTTTCCACCCGGTCTATGTGAAAAGTTATGACGCTGCGGGCCAGGCTAACCCGGCCCAACCGGTCATATTCAATACTGACCGGTTGGTCCTGCTCTAAACCGGATTTAGCCTGATAATGCTGCCAGATTTGTTCAACTACGGCCGCTCCCCGGTGCCGCTGGTAATCGGCGGCAGTTACTTCTTGCGGCCCGGTTGGTTCCGAAGGTACGTCCAATTCAGCGGCGGACCCTGGCTCTCCTGCCGGGTCTGGTGCCGTTTTGGACGGCCATAAAGCGTGGTACTGCTCAAGTACAGTTTCCAGTGAAGGCAAAGCCGCCCCCTCCAGGCGGGCCTGGTCCAATTCACGCCGGGTCTGGCGCAAACCCTCATAGAAACGCGCCTTATTCTCGTCCCGGTTGGATTGGCCTTTCAGAGTGTGTTTGTAAAAATAGCGGCTGGGACAGCGCAGGTAATCTTTCAGGGCATAGTAACTTATTTCAGTTAGCAGGTTTCCCCCGGCCGCTGGACTCTCTTTTCCGGTTAAATGAATAACTAATTTTTCAGTATGCGGCGGTAGAACCGCCGGTGGCTCTACTACTTCAAGGTGGCTCCATAATTGCGGGGCGGCCTGGCGGTGTTCCATTACCGGCCGCAGCACCTGGCCGGGGGTCCGGTTCCGGCCCGTTTTGACTACAGTTTCTTCTTCACCGGAGGCGGTTGAAATTGGGGCCTCTTCGCGCCGGGACCAGCTTAGAAAAAGATTGTCCCTGGCTCGCGTAACACCCACGTAAAATAGACAGGTCGCGTCGTGTTCCTGGGCCTCGGGCTCCTTAATGTGAAAGCCGGGCGGGGCCGGTTCAAGCACGTCAGACATGTTCTGACGCTGGTGCAGACCGGGTAGATAGACACAGGGAAACTCCAATCCCTTGCTTTTGTGGACCGTGATAATCTGGACGGCCCCTTCCTGGTCTTTCTCCCCGGTCTGCGAAACGCTTTCCAGCTCAATGCGGGTGCCGGATTGGACCAGGGCGTTCTTATAGCGCAAAAAGTTTTGCCGCTGCTGGGCCGGGCGGATTTTGCGCCTGATTAGGGTCTCACGTTCCAGCCGGTCGAGTTTCCGGGCCAGCCTGCGCTCTTCCTGGCGGACCACCCGGTCCTGTTCCTCCCGGTCAAAGGCTGCCCCTAACCGGACGAGCTGTCCCAGGGCCAGCAGAGCCTGCCGGGCATTCAGGTTATTCCCCGCCGCCTGCAAGTGAAGGTCTGCTACGGTATCACTCCACTCAAAGAGGTACTCGGCTATCAGTCTGCCCAGGCTGCTCCGGTTGGTAAGACCATCCAGCATGGCGCCAAGTTGAAACAGGATATTCCGGGAAGATTCGTCCAGTTGCGCGCCGATTAATTGGCTACGTAAAGCCTGGCGGGGCGAAAGTTTGGCTGACCGGGCCAGTTCAAGGAACTTTTGCAGAAGAAACCGATTCCCGCCTAACCGGGCCAACCCTAAAATCAGGTCGTCGTTCAACATACCAATTACCGCCAGGACTTCCTGGACCTGGGGCAATTTGAAAAACTCGCCCAGCCGCATGGCCGGAATACCGGCCGCAAGCAAAGTTTCGGCAATCTCATCGGCGTCATCGTTGGTCCGGCACAACACGGCCTGGTCTGAATAGGTATAACCGGCCTCCCGGTTAGCCCGGATCGAAGCGGCCAGGGTCGCTCTCTCCTGCGAACCGGTCTGGAATTCGGTGTAAAATAAGCGGGGCTTTTCGCTCTCGCGGCTCTTTTCTTCCTCGCGGGTGGCAAGCAAATCCTGGATGGCATTCTGGGGCATGGTAGCTCGCAGGTGGTTTGCCAGGGACACTACCGGGGGTAGCGAACGGTAGTTAAGATTAAGTTCCAGCACGTTGACCGGCCTGGTTCCGGCGTAATCCCGTTTGAAAGCTTCTACCCCGGCCTGCCTGGGAAAAGCCCCCCGGAAGCGGTAGATGGACTGGTTAATATCCCCGACCGCCCAGATATTGCCCTCGCCGCCTTCAGCGGGTGAGGCTAACAGCCGCAAGAGTTCTCCGCTGGCGTAGTTAATATCCTGGAATTCGTCCACCAGGATTTGCCCGTAACGGGTGCGTTCCTCGGCCAGCACCTGGTCATCCTCGCGCATCAAACGCACCGGCAGCATTACCAGGTCGCCAAAATCAACCTGCTTGCGCAACTTCTTTTGTTCTTCGTAGACCCGGTAAACGGCTGCCCGGTTATGAGCTTTTTCTATGTCCTCCGGCTTGAACCGGGATAGTCCCTCGCTATCCACCGCCAGGGCCATCTGCTCAACCGCCGCCGCGTATTCAGCCGGCGTCCGCAAATAGTCTTTGGCGCGGCCAATGTCGGTCAGAAGCTCGTTAAGGTAAAGTTCGGGATTTTCATCCCGCACATAATAACCGGCTGGCAGATATAATAAGATGTCCTGAAGCAGCATGTAGGCGTGGGCACCATCCAGTAACCGGAAGTCGCGCTCCAACCCGGCTCGTTCGGCATGACGGCGCAGCAAATCCACCCCATAAGCGTGAAAGGTGCTGATAGCCATCTCTTCGCCGGCCAGACCGGCCAGGGTTAACCGCTCGCGCAATTCCCCGGCGGCCTTATTCGAGAAGGTCAGGACGAGCAGATGGGCCAGCGTAACCTTCTTCTCCTCCACCAGGTAGCGTACCCGTTCCACCAGGGTGCGGGTTTTACCGGCGCCCGGTCCGGCCAGAACCAGGGCAGGTGTATCCACCGACCGGGCCGCCTGTTGGGACTGGTCCAGTTTTACATTGACCGGTTGCCCTCCAGAAGTGGTTTCAGCAAAAGCCAGTTCGATTGGCAAAGGCGTATCCAGAAAAACATTGCCCAGTTGAAAGAACAGCCGGTAAGGGTCAACCTTGAACGTCTGGGCCAGCGCATCTACTAACCGTGGCGAGGCTTCCGCCCGGAGGTTAGGCTGCCTGGATTTGGTCAGGGCTAAATATTCAAACTCCACTTGAGGGCCGGGCATTAGCAGTTCCAGGGCGAAAAGATTCGCTTCCTGTTCTCGCCGGTTTTTAGGATTGTAGACCTCCACCTGCCCTTCTAACGGCGACTCTTCGCCCGGCTCGTTTTCCATATCCTGGTGTTCACAGCGGGTAGGCTGTCCCCGGTGCAAAATGAAATGGCCTAACTCGTGGGCAATAGAAAAAGCCTGTTCGTCTTCCTCTAGCGTCCGGTCGTAACAAACTTCCCCACCGGCATCCGGGTCATCGCTA
>CADDZM010000184.1 GCA_902812345.1 Chloroflexota bacterium
TTGGAAAAGGCCGGATAAACTGGTTTAGCCAACAGTCGAAGCTGAAGCTTGAGACGCCAGGTGGAAGCGTTAATTTAAGGCTGTCTAAAAGCCTAAATTGTTGTTTAGTTATTTTTCAGAGGAATTATTCCACAATTTTCCGCACACTAATTATACGGTTTATATGGCACCCCGGACCAAATTCAATGAATAACAATTCTTTAATCAGGTGTCTACAAAATACCCAGCGCCATTTTCCCCAGGGTGGCAATACTGACATCGTCCATCGGCGGGTTGCCGAGGCCCGCCCGGACATCCCGGTAATAACGTTGCAGGGGCGTTTCCATCGAAAGCGAGGCGCTGCCGGCAATCCGCATCGCCAGATCAACTGCCTCGATGGCCCGGTTAGTGGCAAGGAACTTGGCCGCTCCCACCAGGGCCGTCAGGCGGGCCGGGTTGCGGTCGGCCTCACCTGTCGCGGCGAGGTCAGCCACGGCAAAGAGCGTATTCTCGGCTTCGAGCAGGGCCAGTTCCATGCGCCCGGCCTTGTCCTGAATATGGGGTAGTTCGGCAATAGACTTGCCGAGCGAGTTCGGCTTGCGCTCGCGGGCGTATTTTGCGGCGAACTTCGCGGCGGCCCGGCCAATCCCGAAATAGACCGCCGCCACCGGCAGACCCCAGGCCGCGCTAAAAGCGGCGCTTTCAGGCGGTGGTTTCTGGGCGCTTGCCAGGAGAGCGGATTTGTCGAGTTGAACGTTTTCTAATACCAGGTCGTCGTTCCCGCACAGTTTTAAGGATAAAGCGTCCCAGGTGCGTTCGATGGAAACGCCTGGTTGGTCGCGCTCTACCAGGAAGTTAGCGACTTGCGGCCTGGCCCCGACCTCGTTGGTTGGAATGTTGGCCGAAACCACGAAATAATGCAGGACCGGCGCGCCCGTGGAGTAGGTCTTGCGCCCGGTGATGCTGTAGCCGCCAGGGTTGGGCGTAGCGGTGGTAGTGGGGATGCCGCCCCGGCTCGGACTGCCGGTAGCCGGTTCGCTGGCGGTTGAGTTAATCAGGTAGCCGTGTTCAACAATGCCCTCCATCACCCGGTTGAGCGTGGCCTGGGGCCAACCGGCCCGGACCGCCCGAGCCACCTGGGTGACTTGCATGGCGACTACCAGAGCAGTTGAGGCGCAGCCTTCACCGAGCCGAGCCTGGGCGCGCGTCACATCGGCCACGGAAAGACCCCAACCGCCGTAGCTTTCGGGTACGGTCGCCAGGTGGTAGCCGGTCCGGCGCAAATCATCGTAATTCTCATAAGGGAAAGTTCCGGCGGACTCGTGGGCGGCGGCGCGAGAACCAAACAAATCGGCCAGTTCGGCGGCGGTATCATAAAGCCGGGCGGCGCGGGAAATCGCGGGTTCAGTCAAACCACAACTCCTTGTCTATTGCTCGTGGCCGATAATGCCGTCCTGGCGCATTTGCTCTATTTCCTCCGGCGAATAACCCAGGGCGTCCAGGATGGCGGCGTTATGTTCGCCATAACCGGGCGAAGGGTGGCGCACCACATCCTGCGGTTCCAGGCCGTCCAGGACGAAAGGCAAACCAAGCTGGCGAACTTTCCCGGCTTTTGGATGGTTCTGCGCTACTACAAGGCCGCGTGCCTGGGCCTGCGGGTCATCGAAAACCTCGTCAAGCTCGTAGGCCGGGCCGATACAGACCTCCTCGCCGCCGAGCAGTTCGAGCCATTCGTTCCTGGTCTTTTCCTTGAAAGCTTCGGCCAGTTTTGAGCGAATGAGCGCAGCCCGCTCCGGGTTGGCGTTGATTTCGTCGTATTCGGGCATGCCCAGTATTGAACACAGCCGGTTGAAAAACTTTGGCTCGAGCGCGCCTACGGTCAGGTACTTGCCGTCGGAAGTCTCATATACGGCATATTCCGGCAGACCACCGTTCAGCCGCCACTCGCCGCGCCGAATCGGTTCGCCGGTAGCGAGATAAATACCGGCCTGGTAGGGCAGCAGTCCCGTCACACCGCCGGTCATGGCAATATCCACCAGCCGGCCTTTGCCGGTGGCCTGGCGGCCGTGCAAAGCGGCCAGGATGCCTACCAGCGACATGAGCGAACCCCCGGCGAGGTCGGCTATCTGGACACCCGGAATAACCGGCGCGCTGTTTTGCGGCCCGGTCTGGCCCAACGCCCCGGCGTACCCGATATAATTCAGGTCGTGACCGGGCCGGTTTTTGTAAGGCCCGGTCTGGCCGTACCCGCTGATGGAGCAGTAAATCAGGCTGGGATTTAGCTGCTGCAAATCCTCGTAACCCAGACCCAGCCGCGCCATTACCCCGGGCCGGAAGCTTTCGAGCAAAATATCGGCTTCGGCCATGATTTTCTTAAAGATTTCGCGGGCTTCGGGCAGCTTCAAATTAAGCGACATGCTGCGTTTGTTGCGGTTAAGCTGCATGAATGCCGGGTTTTCACCGGGCGGCCAACCCCAGCGCAAATAGTCGCCAAGCTGGGTGTCTTCGATTTTAAGCACATCCGCGCCGAGGTCGGCCAGCATCAGGGTAGCGTGCGGGCCGGGCAACAGGCGGCTTAGGTCTACCACCTTGACGCCCGAAAGCGGCAGGCGCGGGTCTATTTCGTCAGCAAAAGGAAAAATCTGGCTCATATCACCTTATCCAGTTCAACAATCATATCACGGGCTTGCTCGGCCTGAATACTGGTCGGGTCGGGCGTGAGCGTCAGGAAAGCCTGTAAATCGGCGCGAGCCGGGAAAGCCTCGCCTTTGTCCATAAATACCAGGGCGCGGTAGAAATAAGCGTCACAGGCTTCCCGTGGGTCGCCCGCTAGAGCCTGGCTGTAGTCCTGGATAGCTTCATCATAACGTTCCAGGCGGTGCAAGGCCAGCCCTCGCGCAAGATAGGGCCCAATGGCGGCCCCGGCGCCGCCGTCCTGGTGCAGTTCAAGGGCATGGGTGGCATCTTCAACCGTCTTTTCGTACTGTTCCAGGGCAAAATAGATGCCGCCGCGCCGGAAATAAGCCTCGCCGTCGTGCGGTTCCAGCTCAATCGCCTTTGTATAATTGTGCAAAGCGGTTTCAAGCTGGCCTAGCCCTTCCCAGGCCAGCCCGAGATTGTAATGGGTGCCGGGCAGGTTGGCTTCGATAGTGAGGGCGGCCTCAAAAGCTTTGACCGCCTCACCATACCGGAATAATTCCAGCAGGGCCACCCCTTTGCCGTTCTGGGCCTCGGCAAACAGGGCCGCCGCCTGGCCTTCTGTGACCGGACCCAGCAAAGCCAGGGCCAGGTTAAAACCTTCCAGGGCTTCGGCCCAATCCTGGTTGACCAGGGCTTGCTCGGCCTGTTGGATTAGTTCTTTTGGAGATTGCTCCACACCGTTCCCCTTCCGCATTAAAGTTAAATTACCCACGCATGATATACGTTACAGGGGTTTTCTTCAAGCTGCTTATCCTTGCGAAATTACCCTCGTAGTGATAAAATACTCCTACAAATTGCCCTGCCGAGTTTGTGATGTTAACGAAGTTTTGTTCCAACAGCTTCTTACTAGGGAGTTGATTTTCGCGGAAGGTAGGCGGAGTCGTGGCTTTGGTCACCTGGCTTGACGCTGAGGTCCGGGGATAGGCACCCACCTGTTAATACAGGTTCAGAACCTAGTGCACACGGCCCGGCGGGGTTTTCTATTTATCTTTTCCCGGATTTACCGGATAAAGCCTTTCCCGGCTCAAAATTTAGCAATGATTTATCTTTTTTACGGTGAAGACCAGTTTTCCCTGACCGAGGAAATCAATAACCTCAAAAAGAATTATATTCCGCCGGAAGCGGAAGACTTTAACTTTGCCCGCCTGGACGCCCTCAAAAACTCTTTCAATATTGACGAACTGTTCCAGGCCGCCGAGGCTTACCCCTTTTTAAGTGATAAAAGATTGGTCGTCGTGACGGGCCTGGTAAGCCGCCTGGGTAAAAGCGCCCTGGCCGAGGAAAAAGCCGCCGCCCGCGCTGCCACCCGCCTACCTAAAAACGGCAAGCTGGCTGCCCCGGCCCGACCGACCACACCCCGCGAGCGCTTTTTAGACTTTATCCCCAACCACATGCCGACCACAATCCTGGTAATTGTCGAGGAAAAGGTGGACAAACGCGATACTGTCTTCAAGACCGTCGAAAAACTAGGGGCGGTTCGCGACTTCGTGCCGCTGGAAAACTGGGCGCTGGAAAAATGGAT
Source organism: Chloroflexota bacterium (assembly GCA_902812345.1). Classification (GTDB taxonomy): domain Bacteria; phylum Chloroflexota; class Chloroflexia; order Chloroheliales; family Chloroheliaceae; genus 54-19. Next base: position 4,202 of record CADDZM010000184.1, read on the forward strand.
TAACGAACGGGCCGTCATACTCGGCATCAAGCTCGACCGGGCCGTAGCGCCGCTCTTGCGCGAGTTCGTCGGCAATAACCTCTATCGCCTGTCCAACGAATTGCAAAAGCTGGGCGCATACGCCGGGGAAGGCGAAATGGTCACGACCGGGATGGTCGAACTGTTGACCGCCGAGGTGCAGGATAGCAAGGTCTGGGACTTAACCGACGCCCTGGCCCGGCGCGACTACCGCGCGGCGATGGTCCAACTGGCCCGGCAGCGCAACGAAAGCACCCTCACCCGGTCCAGCTTCACTCGCAAGACTTTTGCCATAATCTGTAACCAGATGTACGACCTGCTGCGGATTAGCGAACTCTACAACGCCCGCCAGACCAAGAACGAAATTGCCCAAAAGCTGGGCATGAACCCCTGGCGGGTCGAGAAAACCCTGCCGATGCTTCGCAATTTTCAGCCGGGCCGCCTTGAGAAAATCTATGCCCGCCTGGCCGAAGCCGACTACAGTGACAAATCAGGCAAGGCCGACCTCAATATCCAGCTTGACATGCTGGTCGCCCAAATTTGCCTGGAAAAATAGGCTTGCCTTTTCCTAAAAATACACCCAACAAATAATCGGAATTTTGAAATGAGCAACTCGCCCGAAACCACCAAAGCTTATTTTGAGCAGCTTTTGGTGTTGCTTAAAGATAAAAGCATCAAGGTAAGCGAATGGGCTGCTCAAGTTATGGAGGACTTTCCCGGCACAGAGAGTGTGGCTGATTTGGAGTCTGCTAAAGAACAGGCGAGTAGAAAGGCTTAAATATGGTGGAAATACGGCAGTTTGGCCCCGATAAAAAGCAACCTGTTCCTACTCCCGGCCCGGTCAATCTCTCTGCCGTCATAATTCAACTGCCCGATATCGTCAGAGAAAAGATGCCGGAAGAAAAATTAAAAGAGAGGTTCGGCGGACTGCCGCTCTTTCTTAACCGGGACGTGGCGGTCGCCGCCCTCTACCTCGACCCCCACGGCGAGATTAACGAGCACGACTCCGACCAACCGACTCTTTTGCTGGTCATTGGCGGGAGCGGTTTCGTCCAGGTAGGCGGGGCAACTGCCCCGGTACAAGCTGTAAAAGCCGGGGATGCCATGCTCTGGCCTGCGCATGTGCTGCACAAAGCCTGGGCCGAAGACGAACCGATGCAGATGATTACGATCGAATATTCGGCGGAAGAAAACCCGAGTTAAAGCTGCTTCCGGTGAAGAACTAAAAAGCAGCGACTCGGGGGAATCGCTGCTTTTAGTCGGGAAAACACGTCTTTTGAAGATTTCCGGGGTTAAATCCGAGGTAGAATAGCTTTCACCAGGCTCACCAGGCGCGGGCCGACCGCCTTGCCCACCTCAATAACTTCTTCACCGTTTGCCTCGATGGTGGTATCCGGGTTGAGCGTATTGGTAATGGTGCTGATACCCAGCACTCGCATCCCGCCATGCACCGCCACGATTACTTCCGGGACGGTGGACATTCCGACAGCGTCTGCGCCCCAGGCCCGCAGCAACCGCATTTCGGCGCGTGTCTCGAAGTTCGGCCCGGTCAGCATGATGTAAGTGCCCTGGTGAAAGCGAATACCCTGTTTGCCAGCTTCTTCCTGGGCAATATCGCGCAGTTCCTGGTTGTAAGCGTTTACCACCGGCAGGAAGCGAGGGCCGAGCGAGTCGTCATTAGGGCCGCGCAGGGGGTTCTGGCCCGCCATACCCGGCAAAAAGATGTGGTCACTCAGAGCCATCAGGTCGCCGGTCTGAAAAGCCGGGTTAAGGCCACCGGCAGCATTCGTAACCAGCAGCGTTTCAAGGCCGAGCGCCTGCATTACCCGCACCGGGAACGTAACCTGGAGCATGTCGTGCCCCTCGTAAAAGTGGAAGCGGCCCTGCATCGCCAGGACGGTCTTGCCGCCAAGCTGGCCTACTACCAGTCTTCCGGCGTGACCAGGCGCGGTAGAGCCTACAAAACCGGGTATGACGTGGTAGGGAATGGCGACAGCATCTTCTATCTCGTCAGCGAGGCCGCCCAGGCCGCTACCCAGGATAATACCGATGGTAGGCTGGCGGCCGCCGAGCAGCGGCTGGATAAATTCTCTGGCGTGGCGGGTCAGTTGGGTTGGGTTGTCCACAATTCGCTAGCTTCCCTCTATTTTTAAATTTCAAAAATTAAAGACGATTCATTAACTCGGTTTTCTTACTCTGAAACTCGGCCTCGCTGATGATGCCGTTATCGCGCAGGCGGGCCAGTTGAGCGATGCTGTCGGCGATTTGCTGGGGGGTCGCCGGTTGTTGGCCCCGGTAACCGTTAGTCGGCTGGCCGGCGGGCTGGTAGGGCTGTTGCGGGACCGGGACCACCGGAGTATAGCCGCGCGGGTCGTTCTGGTAACCGGGTTGGACCGGTTGCTGGACCACGCGAGGTTGGGGGCGGGCCTGATTTTGAGCGCCTTTATGCTGCACCTGGCGCTGAGGCAATTTGTCTTCACCGTCCTCGCTGTACTGGCGAGGTCCACCGGGCGCGTAATCGCTGGCGTCCCCGTAGTAGCGGTTCTTGGCGTTGAGCATGATTTTCTTAAACTCGAAGGGCTTATCGAGGAAATCAAGCTGGTTGATGCCGGTATCGCTGCCCGTCAAAAGACGGACCGTACCGTAACCCAGCATCCGGCCAAAAAGGGTCTGGTCGGTCTCGATGTCGTTGATTTTCTCGATAGAGGTTGCAAACTCTTTTTTGTTGATGATGCCTTCGACCTGGATAACCCGCTCGTTGGTAATGATATACTGCTCGGCGGCCCAGACCAGGTATGAAATCCCGAAGGCGATAAACGAGATGAGCATCGCGGCCAGACAAATTATCTGAACGTACGGACGGACAGTGGTTAAAACATCGGAAGCCTGGCCCGGTGGGGGATTATAAGCGCTGATAAAGATTGCCACGGCCAGGGCAAAGATAAAGAGCAAAATCCACTGTATGGCGGCCCGGATAAGCACAATCACGTGCTTATGGGCTACGTGGACAATCTGCTCACCGCTACTCAGGTTTGCTTTGTTGTAGGCCATACCATCCCTTCTTTCTCAGCCGTCACGCTGAAAATATTCAAAACCAGCCGTCTGCCTTTACTACCTGCTCGGAACTAAATACGCAAAATTGTGAAGATAGTTTGGATTTCTATGATACGGTATGGATAAACTCAGCCGATTTCAAATCTCGCTCCAGTAGATAGCGGGTATAACTGCGCATGGCCTGTTCCAGTTCGCGGCGTAAATTATCGGTCAGGCGCAGTTTGGGAATTTCGTTGAAAGGAGTGCGCTGTAAATGGCGCAAAACTTTCAAGGCATCCACGCTTAACTCGGCGCTGCGCCGCTCGATGTTGCCACACTCGTTACACAGTACCCCGCCCAGTTCCGGGCTGAAGAAATTCACCACGGGGCGGAGTTCGGCCTGGCAGCGCACGCATTGTTGCAACTGGGGCCGGTAGCCCATAAAAGAGAGCAGGTGTAACTCATAGGCCCGCAAGGTAATATTGGGGTCGTCGCCCGAATTAAGGCCGCTAAAGGTATCTATTAGCAGTTCGTAGGCCGGGTAATTCTGGCTGCCTTCTTCGGTCAGGCGGTCCAGCAGTTCGGCCACATAGGAGGCGTGGGCCACCAGGTTTAAGTCCTCGCGCAACTTGCGATAGATATTTATCGGTTCGCTTTGCGTCACAATATCGAGGTTGCGGCCTTTGGCAATCAAAAGGCGGCTTTTTGTAAAGAGTTCAACATACCCGCCCAGGCGGCTTGTCGTGCGGCGCACCCCTTTAGCTACCACCCGCAATTTTCCGTGGTCGGGGGTATAGATGGTCAGGATTTTGTCGGCCTCGCCCACGTTCATCCGCCGGATAACCACCGCCTCGGTACGGTATAATCTTTCGTTTTCCTTGATTTCGTTCGCCATAATAGAATTATAACATTTCTTTCACTACCTGAACAGAATTTGACCCTATCTATCTTATCCACAAAATCAAAATTAAAGGCGTTTTTTCTGATTAATAGCGGTTTAGAGTATAACTAAAACCCTTTTCTGCCCCATTGGCAGCCCTTGCTAAAGGCCTGAATTAAAAGTTGGTCAGGGTTTTAAGATAGGCAAACCCAAAATGGCACGTGAGGAAAACCTCTTGCCATTTTGGGTACGTTTATAAGAGCCTAATTTTTGGATACGAAGGAGGCAATGTAATCCAGCAAATTTTCCATGTCGAAAGGTTTGCTAACATAGCCGGTGCAGCCCGCCGCCAGCGCCCGCTCTTCGTCCTTGCGAGTCGCGTGGGCGGTCAGGGCAATAATTGGCGTAGTTCTGAACTCGGCCAACTGGCGCAACCGGTAGACCGTTTCCCAGCCATCCATTCCGGGCAGCGAAAGGTCCATCAAAATAATGTCCGGCCGCTCTCGTTTGGCCGTTTCCAGCCCTTCCTCGCCGTTGGTCGCAAAAACCAGGTTATAACCTTCGCCTTCCAACAATTCTTCGAGCAGATGCCGAATATCTTCGCTGTCCTCGACTATCATTACCCGGACGTGCGGGCCGACTTCCGTTTCGTCTGAGGTTTGCGCCATGACGTTGGTAAAAGGCAGGTATAACGGAGAGTTAAATTGTAAATTGAACCTCATAGCTCTTCTCTTTCTGGCCTTCGCAAATCGTAAGATGGTATGCCGAAAACTTCTTTCAATAATTTAACTTGCTAACAAAACAATTCAAATAGCCTTTTCAGGCTTTTTCAAGCAAAGATTGCAGTTCGTCCAGGATTTCTTCCAGGGGGCGGCTGCCCTTCTGGATAATCTGGTTAGCGTCTCTTTGCAACCGGTCATAATCCTGTGAGGTCAAAAGTTTGGCCGTCAGGACAACCACCGGAATGTTACTCGTCAACGGATTGGACCGAATACGCTGTAAGACCTCAAAGCCGTCCATATCAGGCATCATCAGGTCAAGCAAAATGACGCCAGGATGATCCTGGTCTATCAAACGCAAGGCTTCCAGACCCCCCGCGGCGGTACGAACCATGTACCCTGCTTGCGTAATGGCCTGTTCCAGAACGTTACGCAGGTCTGGCTCGTCATCTACTATCAGGACATCCCTGGCCCGGGCCGCATGATTACCATTCTCGCCACCGGCCAACTTACCCGGTTCGCCGGAAACAGCCAGCTCAACCGCTGGTACTTCCGCGATAGAGTTGCGGGTCAGGCGGTCCAGCGTGTGCAGTAAAAGGTCTCGATCAATCGGCTTCACCAGGTACTCGTTAGCGCCCAGCACAAACCCGGCCGAGCGGTCTGCCACTACTGATAGCATAATGACCGGGATAGCCGCCGTCACCGGTTCGGACTTCAATTGCTGCAAGACCTGCCAGCCGTTTGATTGCGGCATCATTACGTCCAGGGTTACAGCGAAAGGTCGCAGGCGCATAATGGTCGAAAGAGCGCGGGTAGGTTCGGAGAGGCCAACCACATAATAAGAGGTGCCGTCCAGGGCATGCTGGATAAGGTCTACCACGTCCGGGTCGTCATCAATCGAAATCACCAGCTTTTTACCCTGGGCACGGCTGGTTTGTAAAGCCTGGTCAAGCTCGGTAGCATCTTCGGGCGGGACGGTCTGCGGCAAGGTAAGCAGGACCGTTTCGTCCGGACCAGCCACCAGAGGGCTGAGCAAGGTCGGGCGCTGCCGGGCCGGACCTACCCGGACCCGGGTAGGCTTGCGGGGCAGCAGGATAGTAAAGGTACTACCGGCGCCGGGCTGGCTTTCCAGTTTAAGTTTGCCTTCCAGCAGTTCAGTCAACTTGCGCACAATCGAAAGGCCCAGGCCGGTGCCGCCATACATGCGGGTGCTTGAATTATCTACCTGGTAAAATTCCTCGAAAATCTGGGCCTGCTTTTCAAGTGGAATACCAATCCCGCTATCTTTAACCGAAATCGCCACCCAGTCCTGGCCGGTCTTGAAACCCTCCGGCCCCTCGGGGTCCAGTCGGGCTGAAAGCACAACTTCGCCTTTCTGAGTAAACTTGATGGCGTTGGAAATCAGGTTTATAAGAATCTGGCGCAACTTGTCCGCGTCGGTCTCGACCGCGCCAATATTTTCGTCTACCGTGGCCGTAAACTTGAGGCGCTTTTCGGTCGCCAGGGACTGGGTCTGCTCGATGATAGACCGCATAAACGGGCCGAGTTCAAGCTGCGATTGCGAAATATCCATCCGGCCCGCTTCAATTTTAGCAATATCCAGCACATCGTTAACTAAATTCAAGAGGTGCTGGCCGTTTTTAAGGATGCGTTCAAGGTTGGACTTCTGGCGGTTGGTAAGATTGGCTATTTCCGAACCACGCAACGACAACTGGCTGAACCCGATAATGGCTGTAAGCGGCGTGCGCAATTCGTGCGACATTGTTGAAAGGAACTGGCTGCGGGTACGGTTGGCCTGTTCCAGCGCGGAATTGAGGATAGATAGTTCGTCGCGCTGGCGGCTTAGCTCGGTGTTGTTACGCTGGAGTTCGCGCTGGCGGCGTTCCAGTTCTTCGGCCTGACTCTGAATGTGGCGGTAAGCCATACCGTTACTGATGGCGACCCCCAGGTTGCCCGAGATAACATCCATCACGTTGCGGATTTTGTCGTTCATCGGGTAGAGCGTCCCGGCGCTGATAACGCCAACCAGGTCGTCGCCGTGAATCAAGGGCAGGTGGTAGAGGGTTGCGGGCAAAGCCTCGCCCAGCAAAGTTTTAACCACAAACCCTTTGGCTTCAGGCGTATCAGGTCGGGTCAGCATAAGCGGTTGGCGTGTCTGGGCCACCCGCCCAGACACGCCTTCGCCCAGGTTAAAATAAGGCTGGAGTTGCCCTCTGTCCAGACCCTGCGAGGCCGTTAGCGAAAGCAGGCCCGCTTCCTTGTTGTACAGGTAAACGGCCCCGACCTGAAGTTGAAGCTCGTTGACGAGGGTCAGTAAAAACCGGTCGAGCAGCGGTTCAAGGTCGAGGCTGGTCGTCAGGGCGTTGTTCAGGACCAGCAAGCTCTGCTGAATATCCTGCTGCCGGAGGGCGTTCTGCTGGCTTTCGAGGGAGGACGCCATACTGTTGAAGTTCAGGCCCAACCGGCCCAGTTCGTCGCTGGAAGGATTTTCCACCCTGGCCGAAAGGTCGCCCTCTTCCAACCGGTCCGTCACGCCCATTAACTGGTCCAACTGAAGGCGCATTTTACCGATAAAGCCGCCAAAAGAGCGCCAGATAATTATGACCGCGCCCACTGCTACTATGATAGTAATTAATAAAAGGACCAGGTTAAAAGTATTGACCCGGTCTTGAAGGCCGTTAAAATCGGCAGTTAGGGTCTGGTTAAGATTATCCAGGGATTGGCGGAAACTATCAAAAAGAGTTTTGCCTTCCAGGGCCGGGCCGGGTTGGCGGGCTGCAGCCAGGTCAGCCCCTCCCGCCTTTACACGGGCAATTTGAGGCTGACCAAAATTCTGATACCAGGCATCGGCGCGTTGTATAACCACCGCCAGGGCATCACTGGAAGCTTTAAAATAAGTGACATAATTTGGTTGAGCCTTAAAAGAATTTTGCAGGGCGATAGTGGAGGTAATAAAATCGCTGCGGCCCTGGTTATAAGCGTCCAGGAAAATAGGGTCGGTGGTGGAAACATACGCTCTTATCCCGGTTTCCTGGTCGAGCATCGCCGTGAGAATAATGCTGGCGTTCTGGGTAGCGCTGGATTTTTGCTCATCCCTGGTCCGCTGGTTATTGATAATAGCGTAGCCTAAACTCAGGTCCAATATCAGGGCAAATAACAGCAGGCCGATAGTTATAAAAAGATTACGCGATAGCCGCCGGACCAACCCGGTCGAGGAGCCCTTTTTAGCCACCTGTCAGACCCTTTCCTTTGTTCGTGTCGTTTTATGATAAAATTGGCTGAATATTCTTAAAATTATGGGTCTTGCCTCAAATTGCCCTTGAAAACGGCTTCTTTAACGCTTTTGATAAGCTTTTTACAATTCAGGCCTTGCGGTACACGGATAATAATTAACATAAAAGCTGAAATTCAACAGCCATTTTGGTAAAAGTTTTATACTAATATAACTGATAAGTCAATGTTACTTTTGCAGGAAATAATGTCCCGGGAGAAAGAATTTACTACCTTCTAATATACAGCATGGATGTGCCATTTTGCCATAAGTCCCGGCTAATTTACAAATTCAGGACTTTCGCGGTCGCCTACCGGGCCTGGCACGATAGAAGGGCTGCAAGATACCTGGACTTCGGTCGCACCCGTAAATACGCCCGTAAGTCGCACTTGCGGGCGTAACAAGGGGTGGAAACGTGCTTTGGTGGAAAACCGGCCTTGTGGCCAAGTTAATAAGGTAGTATTTAATCGGGGCGTAGTGACAAAGTTAAAAGTTATTTGAAAGGTTTTAGCAACCCTGACTTTATACT
>CADDZM010000185.1 GCA_902812345.1 Chloroflexota bacterium
CTAAGCCCTGCTTGTCGCCCTTGATCAAGGCTGTTTCTATGACGGCCCGACTGTCATAGAAATGGCCTTGCGAGAGTATTTCACTCGCCGCTACACTGGCGCCTTTCGCCCACGAGAGGCCATCTACTCTGCTTTTTGTGTTTGGTTTTCAAAGCTAGCAGCGCAAAGGCGGCCCCAAGCATCACTTTGAAATTCTCAAGCGAGACTGACCCAGTATTACCGGGGAAGACCTGTTGGTAAACCAGTTCGTTGTACTGGCTGGCGCTGATGCGGTAAAGCTGGCGGCCCATTGTACCAGGTTTGCAATCGGCAAAGTAACCTTTACAGCTTGCCTCATAATGCCTGGAACAAGGCCACCCGGTCAGGTCAATATCCAGGATTAAAGGCGGTTTATTCTTACCAAACTTATGCCGACGAGTACGGCTATTTGTGGCAAAAATCTGAGATAGAGCCTGTTGGAACTGGGCGACATTTTCGCTATTGTTTGCAAATTTCAGTTAGCGAGGGTAGCCTTGCCTCTTCATCGTTGAAATTTTCGACGATAACAGGGAGCTGCTTAAGAGATGCAATCTGGCCTGACCAGAAAGGGTAAACCATAAGCTTAGCAAAAGGTACCGCGATTAACTAACCTGAAAGCAAAATAAAGGATTAAAATAGGAGTTGGGTCAAAACTGGAAAGCTAAAAAATATCTGACCCAAATATGGATATTTAGAACGAAAATAATCGTTAGTACAAGATTTTGAAAGGATTTATTCTATTTTAATAATATTCTCCGAATAATGGTACAAATCTTGTTGTAGTTATCTTTAATAGCAATGCTGCTTTTATGTTACTTTAAGTTTTATGTCCAAATAATGTTGTAAGAAAGTCCTGCTAACTTTTAGCCTCCAACCCGCTATCTTCCTGCCATTACCTTTAATTTATCTAACTCTTTTAACATTTCCTAATAATTGCCAGTCTGTTACGATGGTGGCACGACTCTATGCCATATTTAAGGGTTATTGTGTTATTTTGTGGTCAAAGCCGATCCCAATTGGTTCTAAGTTAATTTAATTGGCCCTGTTTTTTCCAGGAATAAACAGTTCACCGGGTTCTATTTATTTTGCCATAAATTTGGGGCTTCGTTATTTGCAATTATATCAATAGGTTAAAGCAAAACATGGAAACAAAACATGGAAACAAAAATCGAAAGGTGGTTGAATGAATATAAGTGAGGTCTTGTTGGCTGGTGCTTCTTTGCTCCTTACAGCCCAATCTGCTTATTCAGCCAGCCTGATGCTATATGCCTGGGAAGGCGAGGTTCAACATACCCGCAACCAGGCACCAAAAACATTTGAACCACCTGGACTGCGCTTTACCATTTTATTACCCGCCCGTCACGAAGAAGCGGTTATCCAGGATACCATTCAAAGAGTGGTAGACCTGGTCTATCCCCAGGAATTGGTGCAGGTGCTAATAGTAATCGAATCGGGCGACACTTCAACGATTGAAAAGGTTAATCAAAAACTGGCGGCCTTGCGCGCGCAGGGAATCAATCATGTCCGGCTGATTACCTTTAATGACCCGCCCATCAATAAGCCGCATGGCCTTAATGTGGGGCTGCAGGAAGCGACCGGAAATATTGTCACTATTTTCGATGCGGAAGACGAACCCCATCCTAATATTCTTAATATGGTCAACACGGTTATGACCCGCGAACATGCCCCGGTGGTCCAATCGGGCGTGCAACTGATGAATTATTCAGACCGCTGGTTTTCGGCTCTGAATGTCCTGGAATACTTTTTCTGGTTTAAGAGCCGCATGCACTACCACTCGGCTATCGGAATGGTACCGCTGGGCGGCAATACTGTCTTCATCGAGCGAGCTTTACTCAATTGGATGGGTGGCTGGGACCAATATTGTCTGACCGAAGATGCCGACATTGGCATCCGGCTAAGTAACGAGCGGGTGCCTATCCGGATAGTTTATGACGATGAATATGTCACGCGCGAGGAAACCCCGCCCACGGTGAACCAGTTTATCAAACAGCGCACGCGCTGGAACCAGGGCTTTTTACAGGTGTTAGGTAAGGGAGATTGGCGCAAACTGCCCGGTATCCGCCAGCGGTTGCTGGCTCTTTATACCCTGTGTTCGCCTTTACTTCAGGCCGCTTTGATGATTTACCCGCTCATCAGCCTGTGGATGTTGCTGTTCGTCAAGCTGCCTACCCCGCTGGCGGTTTTAACTATGCTGCCACTCTATATGCTGGTAATTCAACTGGTTATCAGCCTGGTGGGATTGTACGAATTTACGGCAGCTCACGGCTTGAAACCTTCCTTTCTATCCCCTTTCTGGCTGTTAATCTCTTTCTTACCCTACCAGTTTTTGCTGGGTTACGCGGCCTTACGGGCGGTCTGGCGGCAACTGCGCGGGATGAATAGCTGGGAGAAAACAGCCCATATTGGCGCTCACCGGACCACCGAATTGACCAAAGATGTTTCAACGGCTTTACCTCCGGAAATCCATTTAACAAACTCAGACGAGGAGGTTATTCGTGGCTGATTCGACTCGTTCCCAACGCATCCCTGGCCTGGTAGGCGGCAAAGCTATTTCGACCGGAGTGTGGTCCAGCCTGGCTAGTGTCCGGTGGGAAGCGCTGGTAGTGCTTTCCCTGAGCATCATCGCCCTGGTGGCTCATGGTTTTAACATGTTTAACTACCCGGCCTATACTCTCCTGGACGATGAAGGTATCTATACCAGCCAGGCCTGGGCAGTCCTGACCCAGCATACCCTGACCCCATTTACTTTTGTTTATGAAACGCCGCCGGTTGGTTGGATAGTCCTGGCCGGGTGGATGGGCCTCACCGGAGGGCTGCACACTTTTGGCGGTTCAATAGACAGCGGCCGGGTGTTGATGCTTATTTTGCACCTGGGTATGGTCCCAATGCTTTACCACATAGCCCGCAAATTGGGCTGTAATGCCCCGGCGGCGGCCTGCGCTACCCTGTTGTTTTCGCTCTCACCCCTGGCGCTTTTTTACCAGCGGTTTGTGCTGGTAGATTCGGTCATGCTTTTCCTGGCATTGTTGAGCCTGGATTTGTTGCTTGACGGGTGGGGCCGGCTGAGCAGGGTGGTCTTAAGCGGAATTTGTTTTGGGTTGGCGGTGCTTTGTAAAGAAAGTGCGCTCACCTTGCTGCCCGGTATGGTCTTTATCGCCGTGCAGCAACGCTGGAAGCACCAGGGCCGTTTCGCTATTATCGGCTGGCTCGTCCCGGCGCTGATTGTCACCAGCCTGTATCCTTTGTACGCCCTTTTGAAGGGTGAGTTATTCCCGACCTTTGATATACCCCTTGGCAGCCTGTCGCCCAACCGGGTTTCGCTGCTAAATACCTTTTTCTGGCAGAACCTGCGCGATGGCGGCGGAATGTTCAATTACAATAACCAGTTCTGGAGCCTGGTCCGCACCGATTGGTTCGGGCGCGACCCGGTGTTGCTGGCGGGAGGCTTTCTGGCCGCCGTAGTGAATCTGCGCCGGGGATTCGGCAACCGGCAGGCTATGGCTATTGCCTTGCTGACTATCATCCCGCTTTTATTCCTGGCGCGGGGCGGAAATGTCTTGAATTACCAGATATTACTGGCTATTCCTTTCCTGGGTCTCAGCCTGGCAGGGGTTTTCTCGGTTGTGCTCGATAAGCTACCCCAACCGGCTGTGGTTGCCTCCACCCTGGTCGTCATTGTCGCTATTGGAGCGGGGTACTGGTTCTCCGGCAATTTTCAGCCGCTCTTTACCGAGCGCCCGGCGGACGCTGGGCGGGAGGCGACGGCCTGGATTAAAGAAAATATAAACTCGGATAGCCGGATTATTACACGGGATGATATGTGGACCGATTTGCGGGCGGATGGGCTGGATGGCCCGGCTTTTCCCTATGTCTATACCCATTGGAAAGTTTCGTCCGACCCGGCGGTGCGGGATGCTATTTTTAAGCAGGATTGGCATAACGTTGATTACCTGATTACCTCACCGAATATCGAGAAAGATTTCATCGCGTCAAATAACACGGTTGCCCTGGAAGCCCTTAAAAATGCCCACCTGGTCCGCCAGTGGAAATCCGACCCCGGCACTCAAAATCTACACCCCCAGCAAATTGTCGAACTTTGGAAGGTAGATAAAGCCGGCCCTACCGAAACGGCAAACCTTAAAAATAGCGCAAACTATCTAAGCAGCGCCTTCGACCGGCAAGGGGCTTACGCCGGTTCGGATGGGTCGGTCAATGCCGAGTCCCAGTCCTACGCCCTGCTGCGGGCTGTCTGGTCGAACGACCGGGCCACTTTTGACCGGGTCTGGGCCTGGACCAACCAGAATATGCGCAATTCCCAGGGGTTGTTGCACTGGCTCTGGCAAAATCAGACCATTACCGACCCTCACACGGCTAGCGAGGCCGATAACAATACCGCCCTGGCCTTGCTGCTGGCCGGTAAACAGTGGAATGACCTGGCCTTGCTCAGTACCGGTACCGCCATGGTCAAGGTTATCTGGGATACCGAAGTAGTAACGGTCCAGGGCAAACCCTACGAGGTGGCCGGGGATTGGGCCGCCGCGAGCCAGAGCCGCATTCTGGCAATTAACCCCAGCTATTTCCAACCTTATGCTTTTCGCATCTTTATGCAAGTAGACCCTGGACACGATTGGAAGGGGCTGATTGATGCCGGTTATGACATGCTCTTTAACGCCTCCAAAGCGAACCTGGGTTTTGCGCAATCGGCAGGCTTGCCCCCTGACTGGATTGGACTCGACCGCGACTCCGGCGAGCTTTCGGCCCTCCAACTGGCCGAAAAAACTGACACCACTCGTTATGGCTACGATGCCCCGCGCGTCTACTTTAATATCGCGCTTGACTTGCGCTGGTCAGGTGACGGGCGGGCTACCAGCTATCTAAACCAGGCCAACTTCTTAAAGGACGAAGTTAATCGCTTGCTACAGGATGGTTTGACCCGTAAGGGGCTGGTTAGCTCCATTTATAAGCACGATGGAACGGTAGTAGAAGAACTTCCCAACCTGGTCGGGTCAGCCGGGGCAATTTCAGCCCTTTTAACACTTAACCCCGCCTCTGCCAATACGATTTACGCCAGCCAGGTGCTAGGGCAGACCGGCCATACCGCGAATGGTCTTTATTTTGGTGACCCACAAGATTTAATCGCCCAGGAATGGGGTTGGTTCGCAACGGCCTTATATGCCGATAAGCTTACCGACTTGTGGCATAACCCGGCAGTGGTCCAAAGTGTTAAGACACGCCCATAAAATACCTAAAACGAAGGAGACCTTAAGTAATTATGCATACACCTCTATATAAAGCGACTCAACCCTTATTAAGTAAAAAACGGCGCTGGCCGTTGGTCCTTGGGGCGTTGAGCCTGGTCGTCCTGGCTGTAGTAGCAGCCGTAATAGGTACAGGCTTTTCAAATGCAGCCCAAAAAAATCCGCAGAGTTCCCTCGGAGCCAACGGGCCGGATAGCAACAACCGGGACGGCATTACCAATATTATTAATAGTTCGCCCGATAACCCGACCACGACGGCGGTCCCGCCAACGGCGGCAGTCTTACCAACCGTGACGACCACACCCACTCATGCGCCGAGCCCAACCAAAATGGAGGCTCCCCTACCGGCCACCCCTACCGCAACGGGAGACAATCCTGCAGCCGCAATAACTACCCGGGTGCAAAGTACTTACCAGAATACGGCTGCGACCGCGATTCCAACCCTGGCAAGCACCGCTTTGGCTGTCGCAATTTCGTCAGAAAAGAACTCAAACTCTAAATCTCAATCGGAACCGGCCAATATCCCGGCCGCCCCTCCTCAGTCCGAACCCGCGGCACCTGTTACAACGGTGGCGCTCGCCCCACCACAAACTGACCCGGCCACGGCTGACCCTGCAACTGCTAAACCACAATCGCAGCCAACTCCTGCGCCAAAAACTCAGGCGGCTAAACCGCAACAAAAACTAAACGCTACAGCTAAACCGGACCCGACTGCTAAGCCAAAGCCTAAATCTGAACCAACCCCTACGCCTGAACCGCTGCCAACCCCTACGCCTGAACCGCTGCCAACCGCTTCGCCTGAACCGCTGCCAACCGCTGCGCCCAAAGGTGGAGATAATGGAGATAATAATGATAACCTACCGAAAGACAATAAACCTCAGAAAACCGAAAAACCTAAGAAGGACCAATAAACCGGATAAAAAGGTAATACCGGGAGCCGTTTAATTCAACAGAAATTGTTGTAGGGATAGGAGTTATTTAGTGTTTAAGTTACCGAACCAGGACCAGAGAGGCAAAATTATGGGCTTACAGTTAGAAGGGCCGCCTTTGCCCGTTCGTCCCGTGGATCATAAGGAGTTAAATCCTGTCTACCAACCACAACCCGCCGGACCGGCTGAAAACAAGCTGCTTCAAAGGGCCGGTGGCAAGAGAATTAGCAAAATCTATACAGTTATTGGCCTGGTAGCCCTGGGAGTGGGGGCTTTTGGCCTGCGGTTTATGACAAACGGGAACCATACGGCTTATATGGATGAGGTCAGCCAGATTCTCGGGGGCCGCTACCTGATTGAACAGGGGCTTGTTTACGCCGCGATTCTTAAGTGGTCTTATGGCTCTTACCTGTGGCCGCTGGTAGCCGGGAGCATGGATATTATCGGCGGACTGAGCATGGTGCGGGCTTTTACGGCCCTGTGCGGGGTTGTGATGACCCTGGCTACCTTCGTACTGGCTTACCGTCTGACCGACTACCTGCCTGGGCGGCAACGCCAGGCGGTCGCTTTCGTGGCCGGGCTAATTATGGCAACCTTCCCCACTTCGCTTGGGATCGGCCAGTTCGGCACCTACGATGCGCTGGCGGGGGCGGCGTTTATGACCGGGATAGCCTTGCTTTTCCCGGTAGAGGGCCGCGCCAGGCGAACCAGGTTACTAGCCTCATGCGTCCTGCTCTTTGTCGCATTCCTGGCAAAATATGTTATTGCAATTTACTTCCCGGTAGTGTGTCTCTACCTCATTTTTTCAGCCGGTAGCATCCGAAATTCGATACAACGGCTTACCTGGCTTGTGGGACCGCTGGCGGCAGGCTGCGCCATTTACTTCCTGATTTTTCGCTCGGATTTGCTCACGTTGCTTTCGTTCTCGCAAACCTATACCGACCTGAAAAGTAATGACCCATTTCTGGTCTACGTCTGGCAACGCCCCGAACTGTGGCTACTTGCTGCTATCGCCTCCTTTGGCTGGCACTACGCCACCCGGCAGAACAAAGTGATTTCCGCCGGTGGAGCAGGGGTTATCATGGCCTTCCAGGCCATAACTCGGCCGGATTACGACTTCTGGAAACACTCGATTTATTTAATCTTTTTCCTGGCGCCCCTGGCAGCGTTGGCCCTGGTTATTCCGGCGGCAAGGGTAGTCACCAGGCCTGCCGGTAGCGGTATTATTGCTCGTTCCAGGGTCCGGTTTCGGATGATTGGCTTGAGCGCCCTGGCGGTCGTGGTTTTTTCGGTGTCAGTAGCATTAAGCTTATCCCAGGCTTATTTGCTGGTCAATTTCTATCCAAATCTTAGCACGGCCTTACCGGCTATCCGGCAAAATAGCGTGGGAGCGCAAACGGTCTTAACCGATGATGTGGCTTTGCGCTACTATCTCTACCCCCACATCTCACCCGACCAGGTAACTGACCCCTTCTATATAGAGTATAAGGGGTTGAGCGGGATGGCTGCCTATCGCCAGAGCATCACCGACCGGCATTACGACCTTATTATTCTTGATGGCGGTATCGGGCCGATTGGTCAACAAATCAGTAAAAATTTGACCGGTCTGATTAAAAATTATTATGATCAGGTTTCAACTCAATCCGGCCCGAATGGTACAACCGTCAGTATTTATAAACCCTTACAATGTCTGGTCACGCCACCGGCCGCTAACTCAAAAGTTTTTGACTTTAACACCGGCTTGAAGGACTGGGGCGGACACTCCAGCCAGGGAGATTTTCAAGAAGGCAATCTGGTCAGTCTTAGCCAGGAACAAACCTGCGGGGGGCAAACCAGTCTGAAATTTACACCCAGCCCCCAGGTGAAGCAGGTCGCAATTCGGTTGGTCCAGCCGGTAAAGACGGTTAAAGCCCAGGTCTATATTGAAAATGACCCGGGCTTTAGCGGCGAAAGTGTGATAGGCATGGCTGGATTCGATCAAAAATGGCAGTGGCATGACAATGGGTTCAACCAGTTTGTACCGCCTGGTCGCTGGACGGAAATAACCTGGCAGTTGGCCCAACCGGGTATTTACAATGAACTCGACCTGGTCTTTCCAAAAGAAACCAAAACGGTTTATATCAGTCACTTTGAAGTAGAACCGTAAAACTGCCTGTAATAGCAGGCTCTATTTTGCGAAAGTATAGGAGTATTATGGACCAGAGAAAGAAGGAGAAAAGGCTAAAAGGCTCACCGAGTTGGCTATTAGGGCTGGTGGCGCTGCTGATATTACTGGGGCTGGTTTTGGCCTTAACAATGAATGGCAATAAACCCGGCCCGGCTCAAACCGGTTCGCGGCCATCCGCGACCAACTTGCCCGGTACAGCGAACCCTACCCTTACCCCCGGTATCACCGTTGAGGCAACGCCGGCCCCTGCTTCCACAGCCGGGCCTTCCCCCGCCCAACTGGCAAGCATTAAGACCGAGCTTGACCAGAGTTGGGTTGACTATAGCAAGCGGTTCATTCAGGCTGATGGCCGGGTGATGGACCCCCAGCAAAAAGCCCTGACCACCAGCGAAGGGCAATCTTACGCCCTGTTACGGGCGGTCTGGCAAGACGACCGGGATACTTTTCAGCGAGTTCTGAACTGGTCTCGGGGCAACCTCCAAACGCGCGGCACTGACCAGCTTTTTGGTTTCAAATGGGGGCAAAGCAGTGATGGTCAATGGCACCTCCTGGATAAAGGCAGCGCCTCTGACGCAGACTCTGATATTGCCCTGGCCTTGCTTTTCGCCGGTAAAACCTGGTCGGACGCCAATTATCTGAAACTCGGCCTGGAAGTGTTGAACTCGCTGTGGGAAAAGAGTGTAGTAATTGTTAACAATAAACCTTATTTAACTGCCGGAGATTGGGCGCCTGCCCAGGACCGCCCGGCGCTGAACCCGTCCTATTTGTCGCCCTATGCTTACCGGATATTTGCCACTTTCGATCACTCTCACGACTGGAAAGCCCTGGTTGATACCTCTTATGAAGTTATCCAGGGTTGCTCAACTACCCCCCTGGCAGGCCAGGACAGTAAAAATCTGCCACCAAACTTCTGCGGGATAGACAAAAAAACGGGTAGCTTTACAACCGCCCAGGACTACCCCAGCCTGAATATTAATTATGGTTATGATGCCTTCAGGTTCAACTGGCGGCTGGCCCTTGATTACAAGTGGTTTGCCGATAAACGCGACCTGGCCCTGCTGACCGCGACTAGTCTGCCCCGCGACATCTTTAAACAGACCGGTAAGCTGGATGCCGTGTACGACCACTTCGGCAAAGTAGTCACCCCAGGCGAGGATTTATCTATCTACGCCGGGACTCTCGGTAACTTCATTGTTACCGACCCGGCGCTGGCGCAAACGCTGGTAAATACCAAGTTATTACCGGCTTATAAAAAGATTGACGATAACGATTTCGCCCGCGCTTTCAGCGGTTGGGGCGATACTCAGAACTATTACAACCAGAACTGGGTTTGGTTTGGATTGGCCCTTTATTCCGATAATTTACCAAATCTAGCGGCCAATCCCTCAAGTGCCAAATAATATAAAGACCTGATTGAAAAGTTGAAACCTGAAACACAAAAGATTTAGAATGAGAGAAGCAAGTTATGCAAAAACCTAGAGTAGAAATTGTTATACCTGGCTATAACGAACAGGCGGTACTGGAAAAAAGCGTGCTGGCCCTTAGAGAGTTCCTGGTCGCTAATTTCCCCTATAGCTGGCAAATTACTATCGCCGATAACGCCAGTCTTGACCACACCTGGGAAATCACCCAATATCTGCAAGAAACCTACCCGGAAGTCAAGGCTATTCACCTCGACCGTAAGGGCCGGGGCCGGGCTTTGCGGCAAGCCTGGATGTCGAGCGATGCGGAAGTGGTAAGCTATATGGATGTGGATTTATCTACTGGCCTCGAAAGCTTCTGGCCGCTGGTTGACTCGATTATTAGCGGCGAGTACGAAGTGGCAACCGGCTCACGCCTGGCTAAGGGAGCCAAAGTCACCCGCCAGTGGAAACGCGAACTTACCTCGCGGGGTTACAATTTGTTGATAAAATTATTATTCTTCCACAATTTCAGCGATGCCCAGTGCGGCTTCAAAGCCTGCCGGGCTGAAACCGCCCGGCAACTATTGCCTATGATTGAAAACTACGAATGGTTCTTCGATACCGAGTTGTTGTTGCTGGCCGAACATAATCACCTGCCCATTTTTGAGGTGCCGGTTCGTTGGGTCGAAGACCTGGACTCGCGAGTTAAAATTGTTAAAACTGCCCTCGAAGATTTGAAGGGGCTATGGCGAGTTCGCAAAGAATTCTGGCGAGGCGAGGGCCGGTTAGTTCAAAGTAAGGGCCAGGAGCAGGTTGCTGCGCAACCTTCAGAGCCAAAAGCCCTGGCAAATTAAAGAACCGGCCGGGCTGTTTGCCCAACCGGTTAAATGCTAAATTTTGTTGTTGGGCTAGCACCCCTGGCCCAACAAACCCGATAAGATACACCTGGTTCTGTCAGCTTACAATTTGCTATGTGGTTTAGAACAAATGGGTCCTTCCAGATTTTCTACTATTCGGCGTTGCTTGCCCAATTCCTTGATGCGGTCGCCAGTAATTATAATACTCTTCGAATTCCTTATAAAACCGCCCAGGTTTTGGAGCCTGAGCGGTTAAACTTCGGTCAAGTAATAGGATTGATATAAATCCTTATACCGGGGCTTTTCCTCAGAAGTAGGCGACTGCTTCCCGAACTCGAATTGAGCAATAGAAAATATACAAAAAACATACAAGGAGTATGAATATGAATGAGCATGCTAAACAACCGCCGCAACCGACCGGTTCGATGCAACAATTTGCTATTCTGCTTGGCGAATGGACTATGGAGGGAACCCATCCTCAACTTCCCTCCCCGGTCCATGGACACTCTTCTTTCGAGTGGCTCAGAGAGGGCAGTCTGTTGGTATGGCATTTTAATTGGGAAGGCGGCGATGTGCCGAACGCTTTCAGTGTAATAGGTCGTGATGATGGGGTTGAAAGTTGTTCCATGCTTTATAGTGATGAGCGGGGGGTGGCCAGAATCTATCAGATGAGCCTGGAAGGCGGCGTTTGGAAGATGTGGCGAGATTCGCCGGGCTTCTCCCAACGGATGAGTGGCACTTTCAGCGGGGATGGCAAGATTATTAAGTGGCAGGGTGAGCTATCCCGCGATGGAACCCATTGGGAACAGGACCTGGATGTGACTTTCCACAGAAAGAAATAGGAATAAGAATAAAATTTATGCGAAAAATCATCACGACGACTTTTGTAACCCTGGACGGGGTTATGCAGGGACAAGGCGGACCGGAGGAAGATACCTCGGGCGGCTTTACCCAGGGCGGTTGGACGGCCAACTATGCCGACCAGATGGAGGGGCAGATTATAGACGGCTTCATGAAAATCCCGTTTGAACTGCTGTTGGGAAGAAAGACTTACGATATCTGGGCAGCCTACTGGCCTCATACCGGTGACGCACCAAACATCGCCAGACCCTTTAACGCCACTAAAAAATATGTGGTCTCCCACGCCAGGCGCGAGCTGTCCTGGCCCAATTCGGTGGTCGTGACGGGCAGCGATATTGTCTCCGAAATCAAAAAACTCAAGCAAATGGATGGGCCGGACCTGTGGGTATGGGGTAGCGGCAATCTGATCCAAACCTTGCTCAAGGGTGACCTGGTTGATGAGATGTACATCTGGACCTACCCTCTTACACTTGGAGGCGGCAAACGTCTCTTCAGGGAGGGTATCCTACCGGCGGCTTTCGAGTTAGCAAGTAGCCAGGTTACGCCGCGGGGAGTTATTATTGCCCATTATGAGCGAACAAGTAGGTAGGTAAAGTTAAGAGCGGGCTGAGGGGATTATTTTAAGACCCTTTGGCACAGTGACAGTCACAGGGACAGGGGCGGCTTTTGCCAGCGGCAGGCAGCTTACGGCGCGAAGCCGGTGGAAAAGACCGTCAAAAACTCTTTGATTTTTAGACCGCTCGCTATACCGCCACCATGCCACGGGTTATTTTGCGTTATGCAATCGAACATCTTGATGAAGCCCAACGCGACCATTTCCTCAACTTGAAAAGGAGTAAAACTAATGCCGAACAGCAAGCCTGACCAACCGGTTTCACAGCTAACCCAGGCCCCCGGACCCCTGGCTGTCTCTAAAAGCAATCCTCGCTATTTCGCGTTTGCCGCTGCCTCCGATGAGGCCGGAGAAAAATTAGTTTACCTGACCGGGGCGCATATCAACAACAATTTTCACGACGGGTTGGGACCGGGTAAGGACTGCTCCGCTACCCCGGAAACCTACGATTTCGACCTCTAT
>CADDZM010000186.1 GCA_902812345.1 Chloroflexota bacterium
TAAGCCCCGGTCTGGTACTGGATGTTCACGACCTGCCGGCCCTGCCCCTTGAACCGGGCGGCAATTCCGGCCAGACTTGTCCAGCCCCACCCCGCTATTCTTTCAACTTTAAAAGGATAATCTTCCAGGGAAGCAGTTTCACTCTGGCCGGTTAAAACCTTAATCTGCCCGGCCCCCGCGTCCTGTAATGCTTTCGCCAGGCAAGCCGTATAGTCGCCCACGCCGCCCGGTTGCGGTGGAAATTCCGCCGAGAGCAGGGTTAAATTAAGTTCGTGTGGCGCCGGTGGAAATGGCGACTTATAAGGCCGCAAACCAGAAGCCAGCACCTTACGGACGAGCGCGAGGCGTTCCCGGCGGAGTTCCGGTTTGTGGTGAAGTTTGAGTTTAAGCCATTCCTCGCCGTACTGGAAAAGGTACGTGCCAAGCAGAAAATCCCGCAAAAAACCGGCATAAAGTCGACCGTAATATTTTCTAAAATAAGCGATTTTGCTGGTCTGGAAGTTTATGTGCCGGAATGGCACGTCCTGCTGGCTGCTCTGGCCTTCCTGGTGGACAATTTTAGCGGCGGGGGTGTACCAGACCTGCCAGCCCGAGTGTTTAGCCCGGCGGCAGTAATCGAGTTCTTCCGAATACATGAAAAAATTCTCGTCCAGGCCGCCGATTTGCTCCGCTACCTCGCGCCGGACCACAAACGCCGCCCCGACCAGCCAGTCAACCGGTTGGGCTTTATCGGGCGGAACATCCTCAAAATTAAACCGCCGGAGCGCCTTCAAATTCTTAAAAGGCCGGTAACGCTGCAAAATAGTGCTTTCAACAAAAGCCAGGCCAGGGCCGGGAAAGCGGCGGCGGTTGGGCTGGGTGGAACCGTCCGGGTAGCAAAGCCGGGGTCCGGCGATGCCGCAGTCCGGCTTTGTTTCCATAAAGTCGTAGAGAGCCTGGAGCGCGCCTGGTTCAAGACGGGCATCGGGGTTAAGGAAAAAGATATACCGGCCTGCCGCCTGCCGCAACCCCTGATTGCAGCCGCGCGGAAAACCATAATTGTCTTTGTTCTCGATAAGCCGGACGCCGGGGAATTTCTGCCTGACCAGCGCCGGACTGCCGTCCTGGGAAGCGTTATCTACCACAATTATTTCAAGCTCGAAATCGCCCTGGTCTTCAAACAGGCTGTTCAAACAATCTTCTAAAAGCGAAGCCACGTTATAGCTGACGATAACCACCGAAAAATCGGGGGGCCGGGCCAGCGAGGCAGGGCTATTGGGCTGGTTGGTCTGATGGGAAGGCAAGCAAAATCCTCAGCAAGGGTTAACGGGCGTGGCTGCCTTTTAAAACATACCGCTTGAAAAGGCCGGTCAGGATGCCAAAGCTGTAAACCTGGTCGAAAATAATATAAAAAGGCTCGTGTTCCTGCCTGGCCCTGGCGATACCGCGTTTGAGCGACCCCGGCGGAGTGCGGCGCAACCACTCTTTCAGGTTATGAGGATGGCCTTCGCTCTTGCCTATCCAGTGGGCCGAGGCAAAGACTTCGCCGGCCGAGCCGGGATTGTAATGATAGCAGACCGCTCCATCAACCCGTTGGGCCGTCTGTCCGAGCTTTTTGGCGACGGTATGGTCATCGTGATACCCGGCGCTATCGTAGCCTCCAACGCTCCAGAAAGCCTCGCGGGTAATAGCCCGGAAGACGGTGCTTTCGGTATCGGTCAGGTTTTCGGGGACACGGCGGCCCGGCGGCAGGTAGTAACAGACGTTCCAGCCCCGGCTCCAGGGGTTTTGCGGGTTGGCGACAAACTCGTCCAGGGTAAAGGTGCCGGTGACTTCGCCCGCTTCGACTGGAGCAACCAGTTTTTCCAGAAAATCAGGCGCGAACTTCATATCGGCGTCAAGAAAGGCCAGCACTTTCCCGGCGGCTTCTAGCGCACCCTTGTTCCGGGCGAGAGCAGGCCCGGCGTGATTTTGCTGAAAAAAAGATATCCGGCCAGGGGTTTTAGCTGCATATCCTCTAACTATCGAAACGGAATTATCTGATGACCCGTCGTCCACCACGATAAGCTCGTACTGGCCGGCGGGTAAAGTCTGGTCCAACAGGCTATCCAGGCATTCGCCGATATGTTTTTCCTCGTTGTGGCAGGGAATAATAACGGAAGCCCGGAGAGTAGCCGGTTTTAATTTTTCTTCCTGGGGCTTTTCTTTTTTCGCCTGAAAATCTGTTTGCAAGTTTATCTTTCTTTTACCAACCGCCCTTCAAGCAGTGATTTAACCCGTTCTAAGGCTGGAAGAATTATACCCCAACCGGACTCCATTATCAAAAACCCCTGATTAAAACCAGGATTTTTTAGAAAAAAACCAAAATTGCAATCAATTTGCAAAGAGAAGTGTTAAAAAAGACACGGTGTCTATTGACGGCTCTGATATAATATATAGTTGGGGCTTGAAATAATTCAGCAATTTGCAGCCCAAAATATATTAAAAACTTATATAGTAAAACCCGGTTTTCCGTTTCATTAAAGGTTAGATGTCTGGATTTATAATTGAAGATGACCGCCCTCTTTCGCAGGGCCTGACCACCACTTTTTCTTCCTCCCCTTTACTCGGTGTTAGTCTATTGGATGACGCTACCGGCCCGGGTGAATTTGAAGAACTTTGCTGGCAATACCTCCACAAACTACCCACTAACTTAAAACTCGGCCAGCTA
Source organism: Chloroflexota bacterium (assembly GCA_902812345.1). Lineage (GTDB taxonomy): Bacteria > Chloroflexota > Chloroflexia > Chloroheliales > Chloroheliaceae > 54-19. The sequence continues at coordinate 2,690 of CADDZM010000186.1, forward strand.
AAAAGCCGGGTTGAAACTGAAATCGGGGCTTTTGGCGGTCGCCGCTATGAGTTCGACAGCCGTATTTTCCAGACCGAAGGTTCCCTGGCGGGACAGCCCATCGGCCAGGTGGCGGTAACGCTTTACCGGAAACCGGGTGGGAGCGAGGAAGATATTTTCCTCGAACTTGAACAATGTCAGTTGTGGTATCCCGAACTGCGCGGTCAGGGTCTGGGTAAAGCCATCGTGGAGCTTGTCAAGCATCTTGGGGAAGCTCTCGGCGTCAAAGCTCTCACCGCTATCGCAATCTATGACGGCCGGTTTGTCTGGCCCGCTTTAGGCTTTCGGTTTGGGGATTACCTGCCGGACGAGCAGGCCGCCCGCAAATTTCAGAAGCGGTTTGAGAAGTTCTGCCAGCTTCACCGGATTGAGGCTCCCGATACCGCTGGCTGGGACGCGCCCCATTTTGCCAGCTTTTTGCACGAACGGCGGGTTCTGGCCCCGGTCGGCCACAGTATGGACCGGCAGCGCAAGGAAGTTCATTTTGGCCGGGCTTTCCTTTTAACCCGGCGGCCCTTCTTCCTGAGTTTCCCTCTTTCCAAAGGTCAAATCTAACCTTTACATAAAAAACTTAAAGTCCGGCCTTACTCTAAAAGGAGCCAGTTCGGGTCTTTTAATTTATTCTCAGACTTTCGCTCTCAATTGTCACACCCGCAGGTGCGACCTCAGGTGCGACTTGCGCGAGCGAGCATAAAGGTCGTAATGAGAAGGGGCAGGGCCGGGCATTCTACTTATAAATTAGGTATGCCGGAACATAATTTTCAAGCCACCTGAAAGATTTGAGTTTAGCTAAACTTTTGAAATGGTAAAACTTTAGCTGCTTGTAATAAAAAATATCTGGCTACCAGCCATTGGAAAGGCGGCAAGGACAGTATATAATAGGCCAGTATTTTCTTATAAGAAACAATGAATTGAGAAAAAGCCGCAAGGGTTCTGAATATCAGGCTTTACGCTCAACTCGAAAGGAGTATCGCCGGGAAATGGCTGATAATGGAAGTAATTCGTATGGCCGCCTGTTAGACCCCCACCCGATTGAAAAGGGTCTTACGGTCGCCGATATGGTAGACCAGCATCTCTTTGCCTATAACGCCGCCCGTCTGCGTGAAGCCAGCCAGTTGTTGGCTCGTAAGGTAATGCAAAATGACGTAACTGTCGGCATGACCCTTTCCGGCGCTCTTACGCCCACCGGCCTCGGCACCTCGGCCCTGGTCCCGCTGGTTGATGGAGGCTATATAGATTGGATTGTTTCAACCGGCGCAAACCTTTACCACGACATTCACCGTTCGCTTGGCTTTGAATTATTCCAGACTTCCCCTTTCACCGACGACCTGGCTTTGCGGGAAAAGCATGTCATCCGTATTTACGACATCCTGTTCGACCAGGAAGTGCTGCTCAAATCAGACGCCTACCTGCGCGAAGTGATGAAACTGGCCGAATTCCAGAAGCGCATGAGCACTTCCGAACTGCATAACCGCCTGGGTAAATATGTGCGGGAACGCGAGAAAGTGCTTGGCCTTAAATACCGTTCATTATTGGGCGCCTGTTTCGAGGCGGGGGTGCCGGTTTATACCTCCAGCCCGGGCGACTCTACTATTGGTATGAACGTGGCCGGGTTGCAACTGGAAGGCAACAAACTCGGCTTTGACCCCGAAGCGGACGTTAATGAAACGACTGCGATTGTTTACAACGCCAAGCATAGCGGCGGCAAAAGCGCCGTGCTGATACTTGGCGGCGGCAGTCCCAAAAACTTTATTTTGCAGACTGAGCCGCAAATCCAGGAAATCCTGGGTATCCCTGAAAAAGGGCACGATTATTTCATCCAGGTAACCGATGCCCGGGCCGATACCGGTGGACTTTCGGGCGCGACCCCTTCCGAGGCTATGACCTGGGGCAAGGTTGACCCCGAACAATTGCCGGATAGCATTGTTTGCTACCTGGATAGCACCGTGGCAGTGCCTGTTATGGCGGCTTATGTAATAGAGCGGGCGGCCCCCCGTCCTCAGAAGCGGTTATTCGAACACCGCGGCGAACTGTTAGCCAGCCTGCACGAAGCGGCTGCCCAATTCCGGCCCCAGCGCGACGCTTCTCACGTTGAGAGCGAAGGCGGCACGATGGTCGGAAGGACTTTGTTGGACGATAAGCAATAGAGCTTAGGACAAATTTTTAGTAATAGCTTCAGTTAGAAAGGTAAGTTCTTGAAATTTGAGATGTACCGGCGTGGGAAAAAGCCGGTCTTGCTGGGGATTTTATTTTTGGTGATTATGAGTTTGCTGGCCGCCTGTGGGGATGCGCCCGCTACCACATCCGCGGATACTACCAATACTTCAAATACTACAGATAGCTCAACAACCGCTGCTGTTACCTCCACCCCTTTTGCCAGCGGTATTCCCCAGTTAACGGGTACGCCGATAAAGACAGCCGACGGGCTGCAATACATTGACACCAAAGTAGGCGATGGCGCGGAAGCCAAAGCCGGGCAAACTGTTTCGGTAAACTATACCGGTTATCTCGCGGCGAATGGCAAAAAGTTTGATAGCTCCGTGGATAAAGGCGTACCTTTTCCTTTCCCTCTCGGCACCGGTCGGGTTATCAAGGGTTGGGATGAAGGTGTCGCCGGTATGAAGGTGGGCGGCAAGCGGCGTTTGATTGTCCCACCGAACCTGGGTTACGGCGCGGGCGGCTACCCGCCGGTTATTCCGGCCAACGCCACTCTCGTTTTTGATGTCGAGCTTTTGAGCGTGCAGTAAGGCGCTGGCAGGGGAGCGGCCCGGTGGCAACGAAACCTAAAATTGTTTTCTGGAAGCCGGGCATGGTAGTCCGGGGCAAACAGGTTTATCTTGACGCGAATTTCCTGGTTGCCCTGGCCGAACCGGGTCACGTCTGGCACACCAGCGCTGGCGCTCTCCTGGCCTCCCTTTCAGCGCGCGCTACCAATCTGGCGCTGTCGTCACTGGCCCTCAACGAAGCTATCTACCAGCTTACCCGCCTTGAACAAAAAAACCGGGCCAGATTGTCTGAACCAGGCGAATTAGCAGCAAAAACAATTTCTAATAACGAGCCGGGTTGGGCAGCCAATCTTAAGGCGGCTCTTGAGAGTTTGAGCAACCTGGTTTTTTTCGAGCCGCCCGACCTGGCCTTCCACCAACAGGTCATCCGGGCTGTTAGTGAATTAAACCTTGACCCTACCGACGCCTTTCACTATTCGGCCGCCCACCGTCTGGCCTGCCCTATCCTGACGAATGATGCCGGGTTCCAAAAAATACCCGATCAAAATCTTGTGGTTGTTACTTTCTTCTAAGAATTTCAAAATTAAAAGCCAGGTCAGGGGAGTTGTCCCCGTCCTGGCTTTTTGATAATTGGTCCGAACTAAACCGGATTTGTTTACGCTTAAGGCGTGTACTTATACCCAACCCCCCGAATCGTCTGGATATACCGGGGGTGGGCCGGGTCTTCTTCCAGCTTTTTGCGCAACCGGGCCATATGCACATCTACCACCCGTTCGTCCCCAAAGTAATCATAATTCCAGACCTGCTCCAGCAGTCTATCCCGGCTGAAGACCAGGTTCGGATTTTCGTAGAGGAATTGCAGCAAATCAAATTCAAGCTTGGTTAGTTCAATTTCAGCCCCGTTTTTTAGTACCTGGCGGCGGTCCTGGTTTACCATCAAACCGTTGGAGACCGGGACCGTTTTGGCAAGCAGGGTGCCCTCGCTGAACGCGGCGACCCCTGCCTGGGCCAGGGCAGCCTGTTTCTCGTTGGCGTGCCGGACCATCGCTTTAACTTTCATAGTAAGTTCTTTGGCATTAAACGGCTTAACGATATAATCGTCTGCTCCGGCCTCAAAACCACCAAACCGATGCTCATCGGTTGCAAGGGCGGTAAGCATTATAATGTAAATACCGGGATTCACTTCTCGTAAACGGCGGCAAACTTCCACCCCATCCATCTCTGGCATCATCCGGTCAAGGATAGCCAGAATCGGTTTTTCCTGCTCGGCTTTTTCCAGGGCTTCTCGCCCGTTCTCGGCCAGAATTACCTGATAACCGGCGCGCTGCAGGTGGAAATTTACCAGCATTAAAATATCGTGTTCGTCATCGGCCAGCAAAATTTTTTCATTGCGCTCTGGCATTTTTTCAACTCGTTTTTCTACACTAACAAGCACCCCTTGAAAAGAGTCCTTGTTCTTGCTACTAATCTACCATGAGGATTCTACGCTTGCAAGCTACTCACAATACAACTATTTTACTTATTATACATAACTAACAGGATAACAAAATAAACCGATAAATAAAAGTAGGATAAATTTGCTATAAAAAAACTTAAATGGTCATATCAAACCAAAAAGCTCACCAGCGATGTACCGGGTGAGCTTTTTCTAACTAAAAATTCTGCTTGCGCTTTCCCAACCGCTTTTTTAAAAGCAAGTGGAACACTGTGAGTCGGCCAACCTGTCAGGCAAAGAGGTTGCAGTCTTATTCTACTTCGCGTTTTTCAGGGTACATTTTATTAATTTCATCCCTGGCCTTATTTTTGTCGTTGAAATAGATCGTATTGATTGAGGTAAAACTCTTCCATTTATCGGGTACTTCTTCTTCGGCAAAAATAGCGGCTACCGGACATTCAGGCTCACAGGCACCGCAGTCAATACACTCGTCAGGGTTAATATAGAGCATGCGATCATCATCGCCATCCTCATAAATACAATCTACCGGGCAGACATTTACACAACTTTTGTCTTTAACGTCTACGCACGGCTCTGTAATAACATAGGCCATTATTGTTAACTCCTCTTATTAAAGTATTTAGCTCTCTTCAGTTTGTGCTAAGTTGTAAAATCAAGCCCGGAACTATTTGATAGTTACCCAGCGACTTTGAAGTAAGCAAAGCGGAAGCAGATAATTCCGCAGGAATTGACTACTTTGGTCATCATACTACTGAGTGAGGTAAATTGCAAGCAGTTTGAGCTTGAGACAGCCTGGCAGTGGCTTCGTATTACACAGATTTTTTTAAGCTCTGCTATTGGCTTAATCTATTTTAAAAGTTCTCGTTTCCCACTTTGCCGCTTCAAATACCTGGCAGGACTTATGCGCGGCTTTTACCTGAAACTGAACAGTTTGCTGCGGACGTATCCAGCCAGACCTTTTGCCTGATGTAAAATTTACTTTTTGACAATGGTTTAACTTATAAAAACTTTAAGAAATTAGTACAAATACCGGTTTTTGGTGGTACCAGTGGGCTATTTTGAGACATGAATAGTTCTATATAATTAAGTTGGTATATTTTACCTTGATTGCTAGTTGGCATTGGAAAGAGTAACCGCCACTAAACTAGAGTGCACTTTTAACTCAAAGCCGACATTGGTACGAGCGTATAGCCGTTCCACGCCCATCCGTTCAAGCTGGCTGTTAACACTCTCAACCGACTTGCGATGCTTGCGTAACATTACCCGCTCCTCCAAGGTGTTCGGTTCCATATTGTCCTTGCGAATTGGCACGAATTTTACCCGTACCTCTTCCCAAATAGTGGCTTCATCCGCCTCGGCGTTGTAACCTTTGTCACCTAACAGGTAGCACCACGGCGGTAGTATCCAAGTCAGTTCGTGGATGGGCGTCAAATCGTGAAAGCCACCTGGCAGCATTGTAAAGTTAGCTATTTGGCCTGCTCATTGATGCTGAGAGGCAAGCGTCGGTTGAAGCGTGAGACACTCAACTTGCCGGATAAATAACCTAATTGGTTCATCAACACGACGGTGCGCTCGTGATGATTTTGACACAACTTGGCCGCACAAATAGCGATGGTTAATATCTCGCTATCGCTTACGCGGCTACGGCAATCCGTTTGATGGCCGTACTTGGTCATTAAATCGTCAATGATGACGAAAGTAGTTATAATCCATTCGGCGCTCATAAGTTTCTCCTTTACTAAATTGGTTTTGGTCGACACAATTTGTAATGATTTTCTTATGGGCGTCAACTAGCAATCAAGGTAAATATTACCTGCGCCCGGTTTCAACTGGGTGGAAATAACATTTTGTTCGGTCTAAAGATAACCGGCCCGGCAGGGGGAGCTTTTCCGCTGCTCTCCAATAAAACAAGCAACGGTGGTAACGTCAATAGCAGTACCGGCAATTTCCTTTCGTGCGTTTCAGTAAAGGCATAAGTAAGTGAGAGCGATGGGTTCCGGCAGACTGCGTAAATTTCTTTTAGCCCTGGGGATAGTTTTTTCATTTCTACTTTTAGCAATGGCAAACCCGGTCTATTCCAGCCCGGTCCGTCTCCAAACCCTGCCAGGGGTTCCCGCCGGGTTAAAAGCAAACTTCATGTTGGGCCTGTCAAATGCCCCGAACAATGTTAGTAATATGAAGACAGGTGGCGCTGCCTGGGACGCGCGCTACCAGTACCTCGCCGGGGGCGTCAATTATACTATTCCCAATAACTGGACAACCTGGAATTCTCCTCCGGGCCAGTTTGCCACCAATTACATCAATGAAAGCGTTAGCAACGGTTATTTGCCCGTTTTTACCTACTACCAGATTTACGCTTCTTACCCGGCAGCCGGTAGCGATGAAGCTGAAAAAGATTATAGCAACCTGAACAACGCCGCTACCATGAACGCTTACTACGCCGACTTCAAATTGTTGATGGACCGGATTCGGCTTTCGGGTAAAACTGTCCTCGTCCATGTCGAACCGGACCTGTGGGGTTTTTTACAAAAGCGCCTGGCCGACCCCGGGAACATTTCAGCCGCGGTAGCGTCCAGCGGCTACGCCGATGTAGCCGGTTATCCCAACACCGTGGCCGGGTTTGCCAGGGCGCTGGTAGGGCTGAGGGATAAATACGCTCCTACGGCCCTGCTCGCTTACCATATCTCTCCCTGGTCCTCCACTCAGGGTGATGTCGCGACCACAGCGTCTGCTTCTTTCGATGTAGCCCAGGCGGCCCAGGAAACCGCTAACTTTTATAACCTTACCGGGGCCAGTTTCGACTTGCTCTTTTACGACATCGCCGACCGCGACGCCGGGTATTACGCCAGTCTGGGCCAGCTCAACCGCTGGTGGGACGTTTCTAACACCACCTTCCCCAATTTCAACCGCTTTAACCAGTTTATTTCAGATGTGACGGCGGCAACCGATAAACGCGGTATCTTGTGGCAAATACCAATTGGCAATAACCTCTACCGCTCCGTAAAAAATACCGCTCACCACTGGCAGGACAACCGGGTGCAATATTACCTGGGCCAGGATAACAATCAGAAATTGCAGGAACTGGCCGCTACCGGCCTGATCGGGCTGCTTTACGGCGCGGGCGATTACCAGACAACCAGCTATGACGATTCAGCCGGGGACGGCGTTACTAACCCGACCCCTATAAATGGTAATAACCTGGCTACCACTTACACCGATGATGATGGCGGCTACCTGCGGCTGCGTGGGGCCGCTTATTACAACCGTGGAACTCTGGCGCTGGCTAACCCACCGGCCAGCCCTGGCTTTAGTTCAAACCCGCCTCCCGGCGCTACCCTCAACCTGACCGGGCTGGCGGGCAGTGCGGCCAGCGCTTCTATTAACGTTACTAACAACGGTAGTATGGGAGCCTCCCTTATCGTCAGCGGGCCGTCGCTAACGGGCAGCGGGGCAGCCAACTTTACCGTTACACCGGCGAGCGGGTTCAACCTGGCCTATGGCGCGACAGCCCGCGCCATAGGGGTAAGCTGTACCATCCCTGCCGCTGGAAACAGCGCTTATACGGCCACGCTAACCTACACCACCAACGACCCCAACCACCCGTCAATTTCGTATAATTTAAGTTGCGGTTCGCCGAGTACTCCAGCAAAGTTTAGCTCATCGCCGTACATTTCCGGCGACCCAATCGAACTTTCCAGCACGCAAAACCAGTCTGCTCAGACCAGCCTTACTATCAGTAATGCAGGTAGCCCGGGCTCAACCCTGGCGGTTCAAGCCGCCGACCTGTCCCAGGTTACGCCTAATATCTTTGCCATTTCACCGTCGAGCGCTTTTAGTCTTAACTACGGCGATGCGCCCAGAGTTATCACGGTTAGTTGTACCCCGGCCGGGACCGGCGTCAAATATACGGCGGCCCTGACTTATCACACCAATGACCCCAACCTGGGAACAGTTACTTATAACCTGGTATGTAACGGCGTTAAAAGCTGGACTGTAACCAACCAGGCCGATGATGGGAAGGGAACGCCCGGTTCGGCTACGCTTTCAGAAGGCCCTTAAATATTATGCCCCCAACCAGATTATCCTTTTTGCCGTTACGGATAACAAAATAACCGTCAATACCACAACCCCCTTGACTGCCAATCGAGGTCCGGTCCTAATTGATGGCGGCACCTGTATCAATGGCACGCCGGGCCTTACGATTGACGGAAATGGCCTGACCGGAAACGGTCTGGTGTTGGGCGCGGGCATACAGCTACGCAACCTCACAATTAAAGGTTTTACCGGGCGAAACCTGGTAGCTTTAGCCGGTGGGGGAAATAAAATTGGCACCTGCGTCGTGGTTCGCCGTTAGCCTGTAAGGCCGTTAGAAAACGGCGGGTCTTAAAATAAAACAAAAATATCACCCGGTTGCTCAACAGCCGGGTGATATTTTTAGATAAAGCTCTTTGTTGCTCGAACTAGGACGGGTTGCTCCTGGTAGACCTGACGCAATTCAGGGTGTTATTGCTTGGGATGGTGCCTTGCCCACCATAAGCGACAATTTGCCGCCCATTGAATCCGCTGACCCAGATGCCAGTCAGTTTAGCCCCGTTAAGAGTAAGCCCGTCCCCGCTTGACCCGGCCCCTGCCTGGATAAACTTGTAAGGGCTGCTGCCCCCGCACCCGCCGCCCTGACGCTGGAGAGTAATCCCCAGGCCAAGCGTAACATTGTTGGTGCCGTCAAGTTTGACCGGGGCGTTAAGGCCCGAACTGATTTCGACAATAGTGCCGCCGCTGGCAATATAGGCGTTATGGTGCGCGACCGCCAGAACCTGCCGCAAACTGTCACAGGTATTGTCGTCATTAACGGTAGTTACCGTCAGGCCTGTACAACTGGTGCCCACGATTTGCTGGTTGACCGCGTTGGAGGCGCCGCCGGTGTTATTGCTATCTCCACCATAAACCGCCGTTATCGGGTGGCTGCCTGTAGAAAGAGCCGTTGTGGTGTAAGAGGCGCTACCACCGGACAGGGCGATGGTAGTGAGGCTCCCTACTCCATCATAAAAGGTAATGTTGCCGGTTGGCACCCCGCCCCAGGGGTTGGTAACTATCGCTTTGAAAGTCAAAGATTGCCCGGAGAACACCGGGCTGGCCGATGTTATAAGGGTAACCTTTGCCGGAGCGATAACCACCTGCTGGTTTACGGCGCTGGACGCACTACCGCTATTATTACTATCGCCCGAATAAGTTGCCGTTATCGGATGGGTGGCGATGGAAAGAGCGGAAGTGGTGTATGTGGCGGAGCCTCCAGCCCCTAACGCTACCGGTGACCCCAGTTGCGACCCGTTATCATAAAAGGTAACAGTACCGGTTGGTGAAACCCCAGGGCTGCTTACATACGCCGTAAAACTTACCGACTGGCCCGAATAAGACGGGTTTAATGAGCTTGCCAGGGTGGTAGCGGTTGTTGCCAGGTTGATTTGCTGGTAGACTGTGTTGGAAGTGCTACCCGCGTTATTGGTATCACCCGCATAAACGGCTGTAATCGGGTGCGACCCGGCTGACAGGCTTGAAGTGGTAAAGCTGGCGTGGCCCTCGCTCAGGGCAACCGTAGAAAGGGTATTCAGCCCATCTTTGAATGTAACACTACCGGTTGGGGCTGACGTTCCGCTAGTTGTTACAGTTGCGTTAAA
>CADDZM010000187.1 GCA_902812345.1 Chloroflexota bacterium
ACTGCTGCTGGCGCCGCGACTACTGCTGCTGGCGCCGCGACTACCGCCGCGACCGGTACAACTTCAGCGGCGGCTGGAGCCGCGACTACTGCCGCTGGAGCCGGCACAACCTCCGCAGCCGGCACCGGGCAGACAGGAAATATAGTCGCCGGAGTGTCCAAGAACTTTTCTGGTAAGCAGCTACGCATTATTACCGCCAATCATCCCTGGAACGATGCCATGAAAAAGCTTATCCCTCAATTTGAGCAGGCAAGCGGGATGAAAATTACCGTTGAGAACTACTTCGAAGATCAGCTTTCTCAAAAATTGCAAATTGGCTTGACCAGTGGTTCCAGCGGAGCAGACGTTTTCATGTTCCGTCCTTTACAGGAAGGCAAGCTGTTTGCCAATAATGGCTGGCTCAATGACTTATCTTCTATGGCCCAGGGAGCAAAAGATTGGAATTGGACCGACTTTCAGGACGCCGCCCGCAATACCGTAACTTTTGACAATAAAGTGTTCGGCATTCCAATTGTCACAGAACGGGAGATTGTTTACTATCGCAAAGATTTATTTGAACAGGCCGGTCTGAAACCCCCGGCAACCCTCGATGAACTTACCGCAGCCGCCAAGAAGTTGACTGACTCCAGTAAAGGCCAATATGGTATTGTAATGCGAGGCCAACGCAGCCCGGCCGTTACCCAATTTAGCAGCTTCCTTTATAGCTCAGGTGGCAACTGGGAAACCAATGATGGTAAATCCGCTCTCAATACCCCGGAAGCCCTTTCTGCCTTCACCCTTTATGGGGATTTGTTAAGGAATTACGGTCCTCAGGGTACGTTAAATATGAGCTGGCCGCAGGCAGTTGCCATTTTCCAGCAAGGCAAAGCTGCTATGTGGATAGATGCTGATAGCCTTTACACTAACGTATTGGACCCAAGTAAATCGGTTATTGCCGATAAAGTTGGTTATGCCCAGTTCCCGGCTGGTAAAGCCGGTTCCAAGCCTTATAACATTACTTCCTGGGCTTTAGGTATGAATGCAGCCTCCGGAAACAAAGATGCAGCCTGGGAGTTTATACGCTGGGCTACCAGTGCCTCCGTTGTAATGGAACTTCAGCAAGGCGGCTTGCCGGGAGCAAGAGCTTCGGTCTGGGATTCCCCGGATGGGCTGAAAGGCTTCCCACCGGAATACGCCAGGGTAGCTCAATCCTCCGCTAAAGTTGGTGTTGGGTTTGACCGCCCACCAGTGGTAAGTGTCGGCGAAGCCAGGGATATTGTAGGCAACCCTATTGTTGTCTCAATCCAGGGTGGTGACGTTGCCGCGGCGGTGAAAGAAGCTGATCAAAAGTTTAACGCGTTCCTCGAAAAAGACAAAAACGCGAAGAGCTAGTTTTAAGTTAAAATCAGCAATTTATTGAGCCGGGTTAAAGTTCGACTGCTTTTTCAAACCCGGCTCAATAGACCCACAAATACTGCTAAGTGTGAGGAGGAAGTTGTTCAATGGCTGTATTAAATCCAGCCGAGCGTTCCACAAAAAGAAATACCGGCCTTGTGGATTGGCTCAGCCGCCATATGAAACTTTTGTTTATCTTACCCTCTCTGATCTTCGTATTGGCTATGATGGTTTTCCCAATAGGCTATACTGTTTGGCTTAGTTTTAATGAATGGAATGGTTCGGTTAACAAAAGCCCCCAGGGAGTTGGGCTTAACAACTATTCCAATTTATTGACCGCCGATACCCGCTTCTGGGATTCGGTTTTACGCACTTTCCTCTTTAGTATTGGCGCGGTAGTGGCTGAACTTTTGCTCGGGTTAGGTATTGCTCTACTGCTCCAGGGGAAATTTACCGGACAGAATTTTATAAAAACTTTAATTCTATTGCCCATGGTGGCTACACCCGTTGCCATTGGTATGGCCTGGTTACTGATGTTTGAACCTACTATTGGGCTGCTCAACTCCATTCTACGGGCCTGGGGAATCCCTCCTCAACCCTGGTTGGGTTCGGAGCAACAGGCGCTGTGGTGTCTTGTAATTGTAGATGTCTGGCAATGGACTCCTATGATGGCTTTAATTATCCTGGCTGGAATTACCGTTTTGCCGGAAGAACCGTATGAAGCGGCCAGGGTGGATGGAGCCAGCCCCTTGCAAAGATTTTTCTACCTGACTCTTCCGCTTCTTATGCCTACCCTGGTAGTGGCTGTCTTACTCCGCTCAATTGATGCGCTTAAAACTTTTGACATTATTTATACAATGACCCGGGGTGGCCCCGGGTATGCCACTGAAACTATTAACACTTACAGCTATGTTCAATCGTTTGAATACTTTAACCTGGGCAAGGCTTCCAGCCTCCTGGTAATTTTCTTTGCCATCGTCCTGGGTATCAGCTTACTATTCATTCAGGTTAGACGCAGGTGGGGGGTACAGGCATGAGCGATGTTTCCAGACAAAATGGCCGGGCAACCGACCTGGCTTCACCTGAGCCTTCGATTCAACCGGCTGACCCAAAAGTTTCCACCGAGCAAAGGGGCAAAGCAATCCGGTGGGACCGGATATTACTGCAAGTGCTGCGTTATATTGCTATTGCGCTGGTCACCATAATTTTTATTCTCCCCTTCCTGTGGATGGTACTGAGTTCATTCAAGTCCCAGATAGATATTACTACCAGTGATAATATGTTTAAATTTAGTCCAACAACGGAAAACTACCAGAACGTTTTTGGACAAAATAATTATTTACTTTACATGTTTAACAGTTTACTGGTAGCAGTTGGATCGACCTTCTTTTCGCTGGTACTGGGTCTACCCGCCGCGTATGCTATCGCCCGTTACCGGGTAGGCTGGCTGGGAGTGGTTTTACTGACCGCTAGAATTGTACCCGGAATAACTTTCCTGATCCCCTGGTACATCATTTTCAGCCGGATTGGTATTATAGGCTCCTACTGGGCTTTAATTTTAAGTCATATGCTGGTAGGATTGCCTTTTATAGCCTGGATTATGATTTCCTTTTTTGAGAGTTTACCGCCAGACCTGGAAGAAGCCGCCCAGGTGGATGGTGCGACTCCGTTTGGAGCCTTTTTCCGAATTGCACTCCCACTGGCCGTACCCGGTATAATAACGGCATCGATCATGTCGTTTATTTTCTCCTGGAACAACTTCATGTTCTCTCTGGTTCTTGCGGGAGATAATACCAAAACTCTGCCCATTGCAATCTTCAACTTTATTTCTTACTCAAGTGTAGATTGGGGTGGATTGATGGCTGCCGCCGTAGTAATAACCCTGCCGGTACTGCTGTTAACTTTGGCGGTACAGCGTTATGTTGTAGCCGGTCTTACTTCAGGAGCAACCAAAGGTTAAAAAAGCTTTTTTAAAAGTCAGGAATCAAAAAGGTAGAAACCCCTGGGGTTTCTACCTTTTTGATTCTCGTGTAACGACTTAGCCGATTAGAGGATTACTCTTCAATTTCGGTATCGGTTTGGTCGTCATCTTCGTAAATGGCCTCGTTGTCCAGGTCGGAGTCGTCGTCACCGGCGTCCTGGAGGGTGGTCGAGCCGCCGCTGATGGCGCGTAGCAGAGCTTCCAGGGCGGTATCGGGGGCAGCAGTGTCTTCCTCGACAACTTCTTCATCAATGTCAGCCGCGGTCCCGTCAAGGACCAGGTTGCCGTTGGTGTTGACACCCTGCGGCAGGTGCATCTGGATTTCCGGCACCTGGTCTGGCTGCTCCTCGATTTCCTCCTCCAGTTCAACCAGGTGAGCCAACTGGTCGGCGTTATCGGGGTCAATATCGAGCAACTCGGACAAAGGCACCTTGCTCTTTTTCTTCGAGCGGTGGTCAATGCCGCTACCGGCCGGGATAAGCTTACCGATAATCACGTTCTCTTTGAGTCCGTGCAACCGGTCGGTCATACCCTGGATAGCCGCTTCGGTAAGGACGCGGGTGGTTTCCTGGAAGCTCGCGGCAGACAGGAAGCTGTCTACCTTCAGAGCCGCTTTGGTTACACCCAGCAGCACCGTCTGAGCGGTCGCCGGTTCACCACCTTCGGCCAGTACGCGGCTGTTGATTTCCTCGTAGGCGAAGCGGTCAACCAGTTCACCCGACAGCAGGTCGGTATCGCCCTGGGTTTCTATTTGAACCTTGCGAAGCATCTGGCGAACCGTAATTTCCATGTGCTTCTCATTGGTGTTCACACCCTGAGAGCGGTATACCCGCTGCACTTCGTCAATCAGGTAACGCTGGACCGCTTCGGTACCCAGGATGTGCAGGATTTCCTGCGGGTTGCTGGAACCGATGGTCAACGCCTCACCGGCTTTAACCTGCTGGCCGGGAGTGACCCGCAGTTCGGCGGCGTGTGGCACATCGTAGTCGCGTTCCTCGCGCTCCTCGTGGCGGATTACCAACTGATTGCCATTGATGGAAACCCGGCCGTTCAGGCGGGCCGCAATGGTTTCGTCGGCAGCGTCAGCCAGGTTCGAACGAGCCAGGGCGGTATTGTCCGAAACCTCGTCGCCTTCGCGGACAAGCACTTCGTAATTGTCCGGGATTTCGTACTGGTCGGTGTAGTAATCCGTCGAAACTACTTTGAGTTTGCGGATATCACCTTCCTGCAAGATTTCAACCGTACCGTCAATCTCGCTCAGGATTGCCTGGGCTTTCGGTACGCGGGCCTCGAACAGTTCTTCCACGCGGGGAAGACCGCTCGTAATATCCGCGCCCGCGACACCGCCGGTGTGGAAGGTACGCATCGTTAGCTGAGTACCAGGCTCACCGATGGACTGAGCTGCGATAATACCGACTGCCTCACCGATTTCGACCAGCTTACCGCTCGCCAGGTTACGGCCGTAGCAGTAGCGGCAAACGCCGAACTGGGCCTGGCAGGAAAGCGGCGACCGGACATAAACTTCTTTAATACCGGCCTTGATAATAGCTTTGGAGCGAATTTCGTCCAGTTCCTCGTTACGGTCGCAGATAATTTCGCCGGTATTCGGGTCCGCAATAGGCGCAGCGGCGATACGGCCAAGGATACGGCGCTCGAAAGCTTCCGTTACCCGACCGCCTTCGCTGGCGTCCATTTCTTTCAACGGGATACCCTGCTCGGTTTCGCAATCCTCGGTAAAGATGATTACGTCCTGGGCCACGTCCACCAGACGCCGGGTCAGATAACCGGAGTCGGCGGTACGGATAGCGGTATCAGCCAGACCCTTGCGGGCGCCGTGCGTCGAAATAAAGTATTCCTGCACGGTCAGACCTTCGCGGAAGTTCGAGCGAATAGGCAGTTCGATAACGCGACCGGACGGGTCGGCCATCAGACCGCGCATACCGCTCATCTGGCTGATTTGCTTGATATTACCTTTCGCGCCGGAAGTGGTCATCATCGAGAGCGAACCGAACGGGTTGAGGCTGTTCTTCACCTGGTCCGAAACGGCCGCCCTGGTTTCTTCCCAGGTATCAATGGTCTGGCGGTAGCGTTCGGCCTCGGTTAAAAGACCGCGCTTGTACTGCCGCTCAATCTGGATAACCTTCTTGTCGGCTTCTTCGAGCAAGGCGTATTTCTGGTGCGGGATTTCCACGTCGGAAACTGCGATGCTGATGCCGCCTTTGGTCGAATACTTGAAGCCCAGCCGCTTCATCCGGTCGGCTACGACAGCCGTCGCGGCGGAACCGTAGAGGCGGTGACACTCGGCGATGATTTCGCCTAACCGGCCCGAACCGACCCAGCTATTCTGCTCCCGGATATAGTAGGAAGCCAGAACTTTGGGCAACTGCTCGATGAACAGTACGCGGCCAACCGTGGTCTTAAAGACGCGCGGATTGATGACCGGATAAGGTTCCGGCTCGCCCTTTTTGCGGGCCGCTTCGTTGTCACGGCGCTGGCGTTCGGCCACCGCTTCGTGCAGGTATTCCGGCACCAGAACCCGGATAGGGGCTTGCAGGTGCAGGCTGCGCTCGACGCTGGTCGGGGCTAAAATCTGGCTGGTTTCGTAGGCCAGCAGCGCTTCCTCGAACGAGGAGAACATCTTGCCTTCGCCGGGAGCGCCGGGCCGTTCGATGGTCAGGTAATAGCAGCCCAGGATAATGTCCTGGGTCGGGGTGATTACCGGCTCACCGTTGGACGGGCGCAGCAGGTTGTAGACCGAAAGCATGCGCTCGCGGGCTTCTTCCTGGGCTTTGCGGGAAAGCGGCACGTGAACGGCCATCTGGTCGCCGTCAAAGTCAGCGTTGTAAGCTTTGCAGACTAGAGGGTGCAACTGGATCGCGCTACCTTCAATCAGCACCGCTTCGAAAGCCTGGATACCCAGGCGGTGCAGGGTAGGAGCGCGGTTTAGCAGCACCAGGTAATCTTTAATAACTTCTTCCAGCACATCCCAGACTTCGGGGCGGACCCGCTCGACAATGCGCTTGGCGCTCTTGATGTTATGAGCATAGTTCTTTTCCACCAGGCGGCGCATTACGAACGGCTTGAAGAGTTCAAGGGCCATTTTCTTAGGCAAACCGCACTGGTGCAACCGCAGGTCGGGACCGACCACGATTACCGAACGACCGGAATAGTCAACGCGCTTGCCGAGCAGGTTCTGGCGGAACCGGCCCTGCTTGCCTTTGAGCATGTCGCTCAGACTCTTGAGTTTGTGCTTGCCGCTACCGGAAACCACCCGACCGCGCCGGCCGTTGTCAATCAGGGCGTCAACCGCTTCCTGAAGCATGCGCTTCTCGTTGCGGATAATGATTTCGGGCGCGCCAAGCTCTTTAAGACGCTGCAAGCGGTTGTTGCGGTTGATAACCCGGCGGTACAGGTCGTTCAAGTCGCTGGTAGCGAAACGGCCACCGTCAAGCTGAACCATAGGCCGCAGGTCTGGTGGGATAACCGGCAGAATGGTGAAAATCATCCATTCAGGGCGGTTGCCGCTCTTCCGGAAGGCTTCGACCACGCGCAAACGCTTGGTGGATTTCTTGCGGCGCTGGCCGCTTTCAGTCTGGATTTTCAGGCGGAGTTCACTCGCCATCGCGTCCATGTCCATATCTTTTACGATACTATAGACAGCCTCGGCGCCCATCCCGGCCTTGAAGATGTTGCCGTAATTCTCGCGCAACTCGCGGTAGCGGTTTTCGGTAAGAAGCTGGTATTCCTTGTTGTTGTGCTTTTTAAGCAGGTCTTCCAGGTCGTCCTGTTTGTTGTCTGCCGCCTCGCGCACCGCCGAAATATCGGCGTTCATCTTGCCCAGGATTTGTTCGACTTCCTGCTGGTAGACATATTCGCGCTGGCTGGCTTCACCTTC
Source organism: Chloroflexota bacterium (assembly GCA_902812345.1). Classification (GTDB taxonomy): domain Bacteria; phylum Chloroflexota; class Chloroflexia; order Chloroheliales; family Chloroheliaceae; genus 54-19. The sequence continues at coordinate 7,251 of CADDZM010000187.1, forward strand.
AGCCATAATCTGGGTATCAGCCTGATTACGCTGGATATCATGTTCAATTATCTCGCGTTCCTGCCCGATAATCTCGTCCAGTTCGCTCAGGCGGTCGCTGTTGAGCATTTCGGAAGGCCGGGCAATAATCCGGTTGTGGAAAGCGATTTCTTCGGGGGCAGCCTGGTTGAGAAGTCCCCGGACCCGGCTCCGCACTTCGGTCGCTTCGGCTTCGAGGGTGTCCAGGCGCTCTTTGAGTTCAGCGTCAAGCTGGGTCTTACGACTGGCCGCGCTGCTGGAAAGGTTATTCGATTCGCTCTGCTGGTTAGCTTTGCGGCCTTCAATCCGGGCGTTGGCCTCTTCTTCAATCTGCCGGATTTGCTCGTCACGGTCTTTGTTAAGGTTTTCCAGCATGCTCTTAACGGCATCCTGGTCAACGTCGGTTACCATGTAGTTGGCAAAGTACAGCACGCGCTCCAGGTTGCGGGGCGAAATGTCGAGCAGCAAGCCCAGGCGGCTGGGGGTGCCTTTCACATACCAGATGTGGCTGACCGGGGCGGCCAGTTGAATGTGGCCCATCCGTTCGCGGCGGACCTTCGAGCGAGCTACTTCCACACCGCATTTATCACAAATAACGCCTTTGTACCGGACGCGCTTGTACTTGCCGCAGTAGCATTCCCAGTCTTTGGTGGGGCCAAAGATACGTTCGCAAAAGAGACCATCCCGTTCCGGTTTTAGAGTCCGGTAGTTGATAGTCTCAGGTTTGGTCACTTCCCCATGGGACCAGGAACGAATTTGCTCAGGCGAAGCCAGGCTAATTCGGATAGCGTTAAAGTTATTAACTTCAAGCATTTAATGTTATCCCCCGTTTGAATATAAATTTGAGGGTGGTCCTGCCGCCTTTGCCAGGGACCGCGTCTTCTATCACTTGGTTTTAGTTTTCAGTTTTTAGTGTTTAGTTTTTAGCAGGTTAGGAGCAGTAGTCAGGTTTTAGCTAAATAAGATTGAGTTTGGAAACCTTAGAAACAAAGACACTCAACCTGCCAGGCTAAAACTAACTACTAAACACTAAAAACTAAACACTGATTACTTTTTCTAACGGTCGTCGCCCTGGTTCTCGAAGCCGGAAAGGTTGATGCCGTCCAGTTCGCTCAGGTAATCGCCGCCGGTATCTTCTCCGAACTCGATCGGGGCTTCTTCCTCGTTAAGCACTTCAATGTTAAGGCCCAGGCTTTGCAGCTCTTTGACCAGCACCTTGAAGGATTCCGGCACACCCGCCTCGTTAATGTTCTCGCCCTTGACGATGGCCTCGTAGGTCTTAACGCGGCCAATCACATCATCGGATTTGACCGTAATCATTTCCTGGAGGATATGGGCTGCGCCGTAAGCTTCGAGCGCCCAGACTTCCATTTCGCCGAAACGCTGCCCGCCGAACTGAGCTTTACCACCCAGCGGCTGCTGCGTAACCAGCGAGTAAGGTCCGGTCGAGCGGGCGTGAATCTTGTCTTCGACAAGGTGAGCCAGCTTTAGGAAGTAAATGACCCCGACCATAACCGGCTGGTCAAACTGTTCGCCGGTACGGCCGTCAAACAACTGGATTTTCCCATCTCTCGGCAGACCGGCCTGCACCAGGTAATCCTGGATTTCTTCTTCACGCGCCCCGTCAAAGACCGGGGTAGCAATTTTAACGCCCAACCGGGTAGCGGCCCAGCCCAGGTGCGTTTCGAGCAACTGGCCCAGGTTCATGCGCGAAGGCACGCCTATCGGGTTTAACACGATTTGAATCGGGCGGCCATCCGGCAAGAACGGCATATCTTCAAGAGGCAACACTCGGCTGATTACACCTTTGTTGCCGTGACGACCGGCCATCTTGTCCCCGGCGCTGATTTTGCGCTTCTGAGCAAGCGATACCCGGACCATCTGGTTCACCCCGGCCGGTAACTCGTCGTTATTCTCGCGGCTGAAAATCTTAACGTTGATAACCTTGCCCCGGACCCCGTTCGGCACTCTTAGCGAGGTATCTTTGACTTCCCGCGCCTTCTCACCGAAGATGGCCCGCAACAGGCGTTCTTCAGCGGTCAGTTCGGTCTCACCTTTCGGGGTAATCTTGCCGACGAGGATGTCGTTCGGCTGGACTTCGGCTCCGATGTAGATGATGCCGCGCTCGTCCAGGTCGCGCAAACTTTCTTCCCCGACGTTCGGGATATCGCGAGTAATTTCTTCCGGTCCCAGTTTGGTATCGCGGGCTTCGGTTTCATACTTCTCGATGTGGATACTGGTGAAAATATCCTCCCGGACCAGTTCTTCGCTGACCAGGATAGCATCCTCGAAGTTACCGCCTTCCCACGGCATAAACGCGCACAGGATATTCTGGCCGAGCGCGAGTTCGCCTTCCTCGGTCGAGGAGTTATCGGCGATAGCCTGGCCTTCTCTAACCCGGTCCCCTTTGTTAATCGAGGGGCGCTGGTTGATACAGGTGTCCTGGTTGGAACGCAGGAACTTCTGCAAAATATGCTCGTGTTCTACGCCGTCGTCATCTGTAATAACAATTTTGGTCGCGGTCACTTCGGTCGCGATACCGGTCGCGGCGGAAAGCAGCACCCGGCCGCTATCGCGGGCGGTTTGCCATTCCATACCTGTACCGACAACCGGCGACTGCGGGCGCAGGAGCGGGACCGCCTGGCGCTGCATGTTCGCTCCCATCAGGGCGCGGTTCGCGTCGTCGTGTTCGAGGAACGGGATAAGGGCGGTAGCCACGCTGACGACCTGCTTGGGCGAAACGTCCACATAGTCAAGCATGTCGGGCGACTCGGCCACGAATTTATCTTTGTAGCGGGAAGCCACGCGGTCATCAATAAAATGGCCCTGGTCGTCCAGGCGCACGTTCGCTTCAGCGATGCGGTACTCTTCCTCGCGGTCGGCGCTCAAATAGTCAATCTGCTCGGAAACCACCGGGCGAATCCGGATAGAGCGCAAGCCCGTAGCGGCGATTTTAGCGGCCAGTTCAGCGTCAATATGAGCGCCTTCTTCGGCTATGACCTCGCCCGAAGCGGGATCGGTAATGGTTTCACGCAAGTACTTGCCGGTCAACTGTTCGACCGTGTTGTCCGAACGGTGGTTTACCTTGCGGTACGGCGTTTCGATAAAGCCGTACTGGTTAATCTGCGCGTAGGTCGCCAGGTTACCGATAAGACCGATGTTCGGACCTTCCGGGGTCTCAATCGGGCAAATCCGGCCATAGTGCGAGTGGTGAACGTCGCGGACATCGAACCCGGCCCGGTCCCGGTTAAGGCCGCCTGGGCCGAGCGCGGATAGACGCCGCTTATGGGTAAGTTCGGCCAGCGGGTTGTTCTGATCCATAAACTGGGACAACTGGCTGCCGCCGAAGAACTCGCGCATAGCCGCCACGACCGGCCTGATGTTAATCAGGGAGTTCGGGGCGGCTGTAGTCGGATCGGTAATGCTCATGCGCTCTTTGATAACGCGCTCCATCCGCAGCAGGCCAATCCGCAACTGGTTCTGAATTAACTCACCAACGGCCCGGATGCGCCGGTTGCCCAGGTGGTCAATATCATCGGCATGGCCTTCACCGTTGTTCAGGCGAATGAGCATGTCAATAATCGCCAGGACATCGGCCCGGGTCAGGTGGCGTTCCTGGGGCGCGGGTTCCAGCTTAAGCCGTTTGTTCAGTTTGTAGCGGCCCACTTTCGCCAGGTCGTAGCGGCGCGAGTTGAACAAAAGCGAGTCCAGCAGCGAACGGGCATTATCCAACGTCGGCGGGTCGCCGGGCCGTAAACGTTTGTAAAGCTCGATAAGGGCTTCTTCGCCGTTGGTGGTGGGGTCTTTGTCAATGGTCTGCTGGATAGTAAGGCTATTAGACTGCCGTTCCTGCCCGGAAGGCGTGTTAAAGGCGCTCTGGTTGGCTTCGGCAAAAAGCGCAACCAGGTCTTCGTTCGAGCCAACATGGGCCGGTTTCTGGTCAGGGTTCAAGACCGCCAGGACCGCGCGTAAAAGGACCGTGACCGGAATCTTGCGTTTGCGGTCAACTTTAACGCTCATTACGTTTTTGTTGGAGGTTTCAAACTCCAACCAGGCGCCCCGGTTCGGGATCAACTTCGCGCCGTAATATTTGCGCCCGCTAACCGGGTCTTCGTCCTCAACAAAGTAGATACCTGGGCTGCGGACGAGTTGGGAAACCACCACGCGTTCGGCTCCGTTGATAACAAAGGTGCCGTTTTCGCTCATAATGGGGAAATCTCCCATAAAGATTTCGCTCTCGTTGACTTCGCCGGTTTCCTTGATTACCAGGCGGACGTTGACGCGGAGCGGAGCGGAATAGGTAGCATCCCGGTCCCGGCATTCGGCATCGCTGTAGCGGGGTTTATCAAAGTGGTAATCGAGGAAATGCAATTCCATGCTCTTGCGGGTGAAATCTTCGATAGGCGAGATTTCATCAAAGAGTTCGCGCAAACCTTCCCGTTTGAACCATTCAAAGCTGTCAATTTGCGTCTGAATAAGCCGGGGCATCTCCAGCACCGTTGGGATGCGGGAGAACCAATGGCGTTCGGGTCTTTTAAGTTTTGCGTCATTCTCGGCGCCCGCCATGAAAACCGAAGGGGAGAGTTTTTCGATAGCAGCCATTGACATGTGTAAATTACTCCTTAATCACACAGCACCCTCACCTGCCTGAAGGTAACAATGCAATAAGCACGTACCGAACCGACCTGTAAGCGGTTTTGAAACTTTAATCAGCCGGGTGTTATCTCAGCATTGAGATTTAGAGTTTCGCATTCCTCTTCAGATTTGGGTCTAGTAGTGCTTTCCTTCTTAAAAGAATATTCAAAATGTAGGCGCAAATTATACTAGGAAACTGCCTCAAGGTCAAGACCCCGGCTGTGCTGTTCGCCAATTTTTATTTAACTCTAATTTCTTTCTCATTTTATCTTTTAATCAAGTTTTACTTATCTTTGAGCAGGTCATTTTGTTAGCCGCCGCCCCGCCCGTTAGAGCCTGAAGTTGGGCCACTACCGGGCCGCCAAAGCCCCGAATAACTAAACCGGAAAGGGTGGCCCCTCCATTTAAGGTCAGACCGGCCGACGCGCCAGCCGCGCTAATAGTGATGCCTGGGCCGGTGGGAGTGCAGACCCCGTTAAGGGTAACGCCGACCGGGACGTTTACCGAATTTGAAACCGTCAGGGTTGACCCGGCGCTAAAGGCCAGGTTGACGACCCCTTTCGGGTTGGTGGCGCTGGCCCGGGTGAGTGCATACCGCAAATACCCGCAGGCGCTACCGTCACCGGTCTGGGTTACTACCAGGGGCAGGCAGGAAG
>CADDZM010000188.1 GCA_902812345.1 Chloroflexota bacterium
GCACTACCATCACATAATTATCAATAGTGTTAAAGGTCGGGATAGGGTGGCGGTAGTTAAAGACCCGGTCATCGGCGGCGACCAGCGTCACGAAAGGCACCAGGCCGCGCGTGTAGCAAGCCTGGGCCAGGTATCCCGCCACTTCCCACTCGCTCATGCCGGGGGTAATTTCCAGGCAGGTGCTTTCGAGGGCTTCGGCGGCGGCCCGGCAGAGCTGGCGGTAGCGGTCGCGTTCGTCCGGCAGCAAACTCCAGCGGGCGTGGGCTATTTCCCCGGCCAGGTCCTGGGCGCCCTCCACCGGGGTATCGCTGCCCACCCGGGGCTGTTTGCCGTGGCCTCGCGCCAGGTCGAGCAGCAGGCGAGAGCGCTGCCCGGCTTCCCACCAGGGCGCTTCAATCAGGTCGAACCCCAGGCGGCCCAGGTTTTCTTCGGTCTCAAAGCGCGGGCCTTCCAGGTTATCCAGCACCACGTAGGCCGTCCCGTCCGCCTTGAAGACCAGGCTGGCGACCCCTCTTTCATCGGCGATGCTGACCCAGTTGTTCGCCCCGCCAGTAGCCCAGGCAAAGTTGGCCTGGCTATTGATAATCAGCCCATCCAGGTTATTTTTCTGGAGCAGCCCGGCTATCCGCTCGCGTTTAGCCGCCGCCTCGCGCTTTTGTACTTCTCCACCGGCTTCAAAAGTGTAGCTATACATCGGCCAATTTCTCCTTTACCTTTAATTTCCCAGGGCTTCTATAATACCACAAGTGCCCGTAACGGTCGTGGTAAAAGAGAAGGCATCGGTATCCGGTACCCAGTGGTTTCCGGGTAAAGCCACGCCCCAGCAAAAGAGGCAAGCCCGAGTTTACCGGATTAGCAGGTTTCAGGCCTGGCTTGAATGTTGCTAATAAAAAGATGCTTCAAAAATTGATAGGCGGGCCTTTGATAGTTTTTTTTGAAAGGTTAGCTCTTGATCGAACTGGTTCTTACCGGGTACTGGCCGCTGACTTCCGGCTACTAACCCCTGATTATTGAACTATGATGCGTGGGCGGGACAGGCGTGATATAATCTGCTAAACATAAATGCTCGTGCCTTAATTGAAATAGAGTCTTTACTAGTAAAGGTTGAAACAAGTTTGAGCGCACCTTGGGGACAATTTACCAGGATTCTCGAAACCCTTCGTCCTGAAGCGGCTCCCCAGCAGGAGTATGCTATTATTCTGGATGCTCCACCGGAAATTTCCGAAGCCCTCGATGATGTCCGGCGGCGCTACGACCCCGGCTTTAAGGCGAAAGTGCCGCCCCATATAACGGTTAAACGCCCGGCTGTCCTGGCCGATCCTGCCCGTCTCGAGGAAGTTCGCAAGGCTATGCGCGCCGTTGCCGCCAGCCTGCCGCCTATTCCGGTAGCCTTAAAGGGCTTTGGCAGCTTTAAGGCACCAGGCCGCAATGTTGTATTTCTAAAAGTTGAAAATGAAGCGCCGCTCTGCCAGTTGCACCAGCGGGTCGCCGCCGCCTTGAGCGAGGTTTTTGGCAACGAGCAGGCCGACCACTTTGAAAATGGCAATTACCATCCTCACCTGACCATCGGCAACGAACTGAGCGAGATTGATTTAGCCGTGCTTGAACACGAATTGTTGAGCGGCGGCTACCGGTTAGACTTTGATTTTACCATTACTCAATTTACCCTCTATGTTCACGATACCGGCAAGCCCTGGGAAAGTATCGAAAGCTTTTCCTTCAACCCGCGAATAAATCCCGGCACTTAGGCGGGGTTTCGTGGCGTTAATCCCCTTTCAAGAATTTAGCACCCGTTCCCAAAGTGCTTTAAAGCCCCGGCATACTCTAAAATAAACCCCTGGGCGAGTTTGAAGCGCCGCGCCCTCAAATTTAAACAGCATTACCTCAATCCTGGCCCAAAGAAACCCTTGCCGGTTATTCTCGTCACTTCGGCGCGTTACACCGGGTACGGTTAAGTACTGGTCATTTCGAGCGAAGCCGAGGAATCTAAGCGCCATTGGCGCTGGTACAATCCGTGAGAACGGCTTAAATACGGATCCAACCTGCCTGAAACCAGCGGCAAGTCTTCGTGCAGAGGGCAATTGTCCAGCGGATGGGAGATCCTTTGCTTCGCTCAGGACGGCGTATGGCTACTCTTTATCCGTACCTGGTATAAGAGCCTGCTCAAACCTTCAAACAGTAAACGGGGCAGCCATAAACGTTGTGAGGCGGGGACTGTTTGCTTTAGCTAACAGAGGAAGCCTCACTCCTTTCTTGCTTAGCAAGTTAAACCAACTTGCAGGTGGCACTTTCATGCCTGGTATGAGATAATACTTTCAGCTTAGTTCTACCGACAACGGCGCAAACCTACGGGTGCGATGCCTCTGGTCTGAATGAGCATTCTTGCCAGTTTCGGTATAGTAGTCCGTAAGGACTCCGGTGCATGAACGCTTATACTCACCCTCAGTGTGGGTTGTGTACCGCCCCTAGCTGGTTGGCCGTTCGGCAGGTTAACCTTAACCTTTACCCAAGCCGACAGGGTTAGCAGCCTTGCGATTGTACACCCGGGCCTATCGCACCAACCTTCAGAGTTTTGTATGCTCTTTAAGTTAGGTGCAAGCTGTCTGCTTTAGCTGACAGTAGGTGACTCGTAGAATGGTTTTCCAATTATTAGTTACCAGGCAAAGTTTTTGCCACAACTTGGAGTTCGCCCTGATTTTACGGGTAGAATTTTTTCCAGAGGTCAGCCAAAAATAACATGGAAAAATAACTTACTATATCCAGGTCCAATTTTTCTCTTGGGGACAGAAACAGAATTTTAATAAAATTTTACGCCCGTTATTTTAATATCAGACAAAATTAACTTTCTGTGGCACAAAGATTGCTCAACAAAAGGAAAGTGGATATGAGCGGTATAAGCTTTACCCTTTAGTAATTATTTCCCTGAATATGGTTAGGGCTAAAGGTCAAATGGTTTAAGACTGCTATATTGGGGTAAACGTGATGGAACTCAATCTAGCTGGACCGACCGGAAAACAGCCCTGTAAAGGCTTAATTACACCAGTTTTGAGCGAGCTGGTAGTATATTAAAAGTGAAGGCATGGGGCTTTTGCATCTAACATTCCAGTTAGAAACTTTGCAGAGAACAACATGGCAAAAGTTTTAGTAATTGATGATGAGCCGTCAATAGCGACTCTGGTGGCCGAAATAATTGAAGGTTTTGGGCATGAGGTTTGTACAGCCTTTAATGGCTTGCAAGGGCTAGACCTTATAAAACAAAATAATTTCGATTTAATTATCAGCGACATAATGATGCCACACCTTACCGGTTTAGAACTGTTCAATTTTGTTCGTTCCAACACACGCCTGGCCGATACCCCTTTTGTCCTGATGAGCGCGGTAGCCCATCTTTCCAAACTTGAAGGTCCGCGCCAGCCGGAAGCTTTTCTGGTAAAGCCGTTCGATATTACCCGGATTGATGAAATTGTGCAGAAATTTCTGCCCGAACCAGAGGAAAATCAACTCTATAACCCTCCAATTCCCCTTTCATTTCCTTTCAAAGAAAATTTCAACCACTCTTATTCTTCAAGAGAGTACGGAGAAACCAGCTAAAATTAGGATTTATAAAATTAAAAAGCGGCCCGGGCCGCTTTTTTGTTACCCTCCTATTATTTTTAGCCCGGTTTAAGCGCGATAAGCGTAATGCGGGGCAGGGCAAAGCCGATTTTCCCGGGTTGGCTCAAATTAATCTTGAGCGCGCTTACAAGGGCCGGGCTGGCTCCCTGAAAGAGCCCTTCCAATCGCGTCACGTTTTCCGGCGAGGTGCCAATGCGCCGGGTCCAGCCTCCAAAATCCATCCGGTCGCCTTCGTCATAATAGCTGGCCTCCACGAAAGTTATAGTCAGGCCAACCGCTTCTACCAGGCCGCGCCACTCCGACGCCGGGTAATTGCGTACGTGCGAGGGGTCGCGCAGCGTCTCAATTTCGTTAATCTGGCGGTCCAGTTCAGGGTCTTCCGGCACAGTCGTATCCATAATGATAAGTTTGCCGCCCGGTTTGAGGACCCGGGCCATTTCAGCCAGCGCCCGGGGCAAGTTGGCGAAATGGTGGGTGGTCAGGCGGCAGCTTACCAGTTCGAAAGAAGCGTCCGGGTAGGGCAAATTCTCGGCTGCGCCCTGTTCGGTCTCGATATTGGTCACGCCCCTGGCAGCAGCGTTGTGTTCGACCTCTTCAAGCATCTGCGGCGTCAGGTCATAGGCAATTACCCGCCTGACGGCCGGGGCGAAAGTGATAGCGGTATGCCCGGCCCCGGTCCCGATATCCAGCAAAGTATCCGTTGGCTTTGGGGCGGCCCGTTCCACCAGTTTTTCCAGTTCGGTCTGGTTGGCATGACCGGCGCTGACGGTGTAGGCGTGGGCGTTCGGGCCGAAACTACCCTTTACCCGGTCGTAAATGTGCTGGTTGCTATTCTGGTTGCTATTCTGGTTGTCCTGGCTCACCGTTTTCTCCTTTAACGCTAGATAAAAAAGTTCATCATATTTATCAGGGGTGGAAAAAGGACTTGCAACAACTCCCAATCCTCGTCCTTTGGCACCTCAAAGTCCGGATAAAGCCGGGCCAGTTCTTCCACAGACCGGAAGCCCATCAGGATTTTTGGCAGCAGGTCGGGTGGTATACCGATGCGGGGGTCTTGATTGGCCGGTTTAGCTTCCACCTTTAGCAGTTTTCCATCCTCAAAGGTCAGGCCCACCCCGAAGCGGTAGAAGCCAAGCTCAACTTCCCGGCTGAGTCCGGCCAGGTTCGACTCGGCCAGGCGGCGTTCAAATTCTGGGCCAAGCTGCCGGAAAGCCAGCGGGGGATCAACAATCCGCACGTAATTGCCGTAAGAAGGCCGCCGCCCCGGTTCAATGGCGGCAACCCAACGGCTTAACGGATTGTCGCGGACGGTCCCGATGCCGAGCTTTTCGAGGCCGGGCCAGGCCAGGGCTTTCTTGATAATGGCTTGCTGCCCCGCTAACTCCCCGGTGAACCGGTAGGCGGTCAGAATGTTGTCGCGTAGATGCAGCCTGGCATACGCGACCGGTTGGCCGCTATCCAGGGCTATCCAGTCTTCAAGTTTGTTGGCTTGCAATTCGCGGTTACGGGCGGCCCAGGCCCAGCCTTCACCGGGCAGCGTCAGGGCAATATCGGCCCGGGCGGCAGTTCCGGCGTACATCTTCGCCAGGGCGGGCGCATCGCTTTCAACCGTTTTCCGGACTTCCAGGTCGGGGATGGCGGCCAGTTTTTCAAGGTGGCTAGCCGGGTAGAGATATCCCGCCCGGAAGTCTTCAAGGGCGTACTCGTAACCAAAGAGGCGGTAAAAGTAGGGAATCCCCATGATAACGCTGATTGCCAGTCCGCGTTCTTTTTGCCATTTTTCCAGGACGGCGAACTGCTGCCGGATTAAACCAGCGCCCCGGTATTCGGGCAGGGTCGAGACAAATTCCGGGTTGCCAAGCCGCAGGTGGGTCCGGCCTACCCGCAACTCCTGCTCAATCAGGCACAACGACGAAACAACCCGCCCGCTCGGCGCGACCACCACCAGGAAATCTTCCAGGCGCGCGCCCGGTATGCCGCCTTCAACCAGGAACTTTACCTCTATGCGGCTATCTTCGCCCAGCAGTTCCCCGTTAAGGGCCAGCAAACTTTCGGCATCACCCTGGTCAGCCTGGCGCAGCGTCAGGCCGTGGGGTAAATCTAGAGGCAATTCAGAATTATTTTCAGCTTTCATTTTCTTCCTGTCTTTAGCTTGCTTACTTGATTATATACAAACTAAGACGAATTTTGCGGCCGTCCGGTTCCATTTCAGTGTTGTCAGGCGGGCGGTCAAAGACCTGGTCGATGGCGGCTTGCATCTGGTTCTTTTGCTTATCATCCAGCATCCACCAGTTCACAAATACATAGGTTATATTAGCCTGTTTAAGCTGGCTGGCGCTGCCGGTCGTGGGAGGTTGGCGCAGGGCCAGGGTCTTAAGGGCGGGGTTCTGGTCAATGAGCGGGTTATCCACCTGCCGGGCCAGGTAACCGCCAATCATCGGCTTGGCGTAGGCGACCTGGGCGATGTAAAAGTGCGACACCGGGCGCAAGGGCAGTTCGAGGACAACGTGTTTCGGGTTGGTATCCTGGCGGGCCGGGTTGTAAATCGGCGGCACGTTCGGGTAAGCGGTCGTAACATAGGGCGCGAACTCGAACAGGCTTAACAGGCTCACCACCCCACATAGACCCTGCATAGCCCAGCGCGAGGTGGGATTACCTTCTACTTTTTGTCCAATCCAACCGGCCAGCGTCTTAAAGCCAAAGGCGGCCAGGATTGCCAGGGCCAGTATGACCACCAGGTCGAACCGGGCCGGGGTCCGCATAATCGAAAAGAACGGTAAGTAGTAGAAGGCGGCGTAAGGGAGCGGTACGGTCAGCTTAAAGACCGTAAAGATATTGCGGCCCCCGATGGTCAGCATCGGCCCTAACGCCAGCGCCCCGAAAAAGACCGCGCAAAGAAACCAGAACCCGCGCCCGGCCATGTTCGCCGGGATAGTTGGCTGCTCCTTTTCCTTGCGGTTTCTCCGGTTGGTCCGCCACCAATCCACCAGGGCCACGGCTGCCAGGATAAGCCCCACGAACCCGAGATAAGTCGTTCGTTCGGCCGGGTTGCCGCTAAACTTTTCAGCGATTTTCTGGCTAAACGACCCCAGGACCGGGTGCAATTCATAGGGCGTGATAAAACTCAGGAGGTCTGCCGAATAGACGATCGTTTCCTGGGGGTCATAAGAAATATTTTTGTTGCTGCGGGCCTCGGCCAGCATCGGCAGCAGCACCGGCGAAGTAATAACACCAAAGATGACCAGCGCCAGGACCAGCCTTAACACCGGGCCGCGCAGGGTTGCCCGCCACTCCTTGCGTTCTCGCCAGAGCCGGTACAGCAGATAAAGCACGGTTAGCATGCCCAGGAAGGCGGCCAGGGTCCACTCGGTCAGGGCGTTCAGGGCCAGGAAGACCGCCGCGAGAAGAATGTTTTGCCAGGGCTGGCGGGCCTTTAAGGGCCGGTCGCTTTTGGCGGCTTTGAGCATGAAAAGCAGGTAGAACGGCATCCACTGGATTGACACGAAGTTAAGCTGGCCGTTGAGGTGGGCGAAATGAAACGGGCTGAAGCCAAAGATTAGTCCGGCCACGAACGCGCCCCACTTATTTTTAACAATGTAATCGGCCAACAAAAACATGCCGTAAGCTGAGAAAATATAGCCGAACAGCACCAGCGAGTTGTACGCGCCCTGCAAGCTCATTCCCAGCCATTCCAAAGGTATCGCGATCACGCCGTCCAGGAAAGCCAGGGTGTGGAAGTTCAGGCTGGCTCCGCCGGGATAGTTTACATAACTCGTAAAAAAGGGGTTGGTCGCAAGCTCGGTGAGAGCTTTTTTAACCCACCACAAATCCCAGTAGAAAATCCAGCTATCGCCGCCGAACGGCACATCGGTAAAGAATTTAGCTATTAGCGGCTGCAAAAAGTAGAGGGTAATCAGGCTGTACAGGGCCAGGACCAGCAAATGCGGCCAGAAGCTCGACCAGCGCCGGGTATGGGTTACAGGCCGGCCCTCGCTAATGGTTTCTTCAGGGGGTAGCGCGTCCGTTCCGGGGCGAGCGGCATTAAAAATTTTGAGCGGGGCAAAACCAAATCTTCGACCGGACAACCTGTTAAACCTTTTCGGACCCTTACTGCAGGGGTAAACTTAAATTTTCGAGAAGTACTTTCGCCCGAATTTTGCGCTATCAGGGTCCGCCTGTCAAGCCGGGTTTAGACTGCTTTTTGTCATTCCCCGACCCCACCCTTTGTCATTCCGACCTTGCGGAGGAATCTCAGCGCCGGGGGCGTATACACAAGGCTTGATGAGTGGCAAAGCACCACTGGCCAGGGATACGAGATTCCTCAACTTCGCTTAGGATGACAAAAGAGGTGAGGAATGACAGGTTTTCAATCGGGCCTGGTAAATATTATTCAGGCCTGGATTATTGCCAGCAATTGCTTTTCTTCCTGGCCGATGCCTTCATCTAAACGGACTGCCGCCACCAGGCGGGTCCAATCCGCGAAATCCTTCTCGGAAAAAGGTTTAAGCTGACGGTAGCGGCGCAGATAAAGCCGGTGAAAGACCCGCCGGAAAACCGTGATAACCAAACGCCGCCTGAAGCCGGTGCCAGGTGGGAGCGCGGCCTTCAATAGCAGGTAAGAGGTCCGGGCTACGTCATAGAGCGGGTGGCCTGCCGTAGCGTCCAGCCAGTCAATAATGACCGGGCCGCGCGGTGACATAAGCAGGTTGTCGGGATGGTAGTCGCCGTGACAGACCGCCTCGCCCGCCGGAAGACTTTCCAGCAGCGCCGTTAATTTTGCCCTTGTTCTCGGGGCGAGTAAAGAAACGCCTTCCAGCCGGGTTTTAATTTTTTCGGTTTGAGATGGCAGCCCCGACCCCGGGCGCGAATGCATTTCCGCCTGCAACTCGGCAAACTGGCGTGCCGCCTTGAATATTCGCCAGGGCTTTTTGGTGGCAAATTCAAGCATGGTCGGGCCGCAGATGCGTTCGAAAATAATGCCTGGCTGGCCCTCTACCTCGATAAAACCTTCGACGGCGGGACTGGGAATACCGGCCTTGTTGATACACCGGCAAAGCTCAGCTTCGTATTCGACTTTTGCCAGGGTGGTGCAAGGCTCGTACAATTTCAAAACCTGATCTTCGCCCCGGGCGTAAATCAGGGCAGTGCGGCCCTGCCCGATAAGTTTTCCCTTCATTCTACCTGTCTTCCCCACCTGTCTCCCAGCCGTTAATTTATTTACTACCGTCCAGAAAAAGGGTTGTACTAAGTAGTCTGTCAACAAAGACTTGTAATGATTAACCTGAAATGTAGGCACAACCTTACCTGTAGAAACTTGCTTGACAGGCTACTAAGAACAATGAACTAATCATTATTCCTCTGTGGGAGGGAATTATTTTCCCGACTGATCTACCTGGCATCAGGAAAATATTTCCCTCCCACAACCTTAAGCCGGGCGGTTGAATAGTTACAGATTATAAACTGGCTACTTCTCAGCCGCCCGGCGCTGGCGTAAGGCTTCGTAAAGCGCAATCGAACCGGCCACGGCGGCGTTGAGCGAGGCCACTTTCCCCAGCATCGGCAGTATCACAAAGAAGTCGCACTTCTCGCGGACCAACCGGCCAAGCCCGGCCCCTTCGTTGCCGACCACCAGGGCCAACCGGCCCGTTAAAGAGGCTTTATCGTAAGGTTGGGCTGATTTCTCGTCTTCCAGCCCGGCGACCCAGAACCTGGCTTCTTTTAACTGGTCCAGGGCGCGCGGCAAATTAACCACCTGGGCGATTTGCAGATGCTCGACCGCCCCGCTGCTGGCGTTACGTACGGCCGGGGTCACGCCCGCCGCCCGCCGCTCCGGCAGGATTACCCCGGTGACGCCAACCGCTTCGGCGGTCCTAAAGAGCGTCCCCAGGTTTTGCGGGTCTTGCAGCGAATCCAGCACTAAAAAGAGCGCGTCCGGGTTGGCGCGGCTCGATTCTAAAAGCTCGTCTAAATCGGTGTAAACATAGGGAGGAACCTGGGCGATTACGCCCTGGTGGTTGGCCTGGTTGGTCAGGCGGTCAAGTTCCTGCCGGTTGACCTTTTTAACCGGTACCGGCGGCTTTTGGCGGGCGGCCAGTTCTAAAATCCCGGCGACCGGGCCGCCGGCTTTTTCCTCGACGCCCTCGGCCAGCAGGATTCTTTCTATTTTTGCGCCGTAGCGGCCGCTTTTGAGAGCTTCGCTGACGGCATTACGACCGTAAATTATTTCCATTGAAAATTTGGTTGGCGATTGCAAAAACCGGCCCAGCTTTGCGCTCTGAACCGGAGGATTTTATTATTTTCTAAGTTTTTCGTCCGGCTGTAAGACCGGTTCAGGCTCGACCGGTTTAACTTTGTCCCCCAGGCGGCGCTCGGTCCCATTGAGCAGGCGGTCAATGTTATCCAGGTGAGATAGGATGATATAGAGCGTGACCGCAAAGCCCCAGGCCAGGTAGCGCGGGTCCAGGTTGGTCAGCCAGATATTGGAAATCAGGAAAATATCCACCAGGGAACAGCCGACAATCGAGGCCAGCGACACATAGCGACTGATGCCCAGGATAGGCAGGTCCAGAATGGCCGTCATAAGCATGGTCAGGGGTGAAACAACCAGCACCTGGCCGATGCCGGTAGCGACGCCGCGCCCGCCCCGGAACCTGATGAAAAACGAGTGGTTATGCCCGACAATCGAAGCCAGACCGCAGGGAAGAACCGCCCAGGGCGTGTTATCCTGGCCGCCTTGCTTGAAAAAAAGGCCGCTTAAAAGAATTGGCAGCCCTACCGAGATAGCTCCTTTGCTCATATCGGTCAGAAAGACCAGCAAGGAAATCTGCCAGCCTAAGGCTCGCAAAGAGTTGGTCGCGCCGGTCTTGCCGCTACCAAATTCGCGGACATCTACACCCTTAATCCAGCGACCCAGGACGACCCCGCTCGGAAAGGAACTTATCAGGTAAGCCACGACAACAAGGACGACCAGTGCCACCCAATTCATATTACTCTCTCCTGGTGACGGTTTTGAGAGATACGATCCCAAACGTTGTACGTGGAAACTAAAGAAACAACCTCAGGGCTATTCCCGCATTTATCCACTGGCTTAAATTTCCCGCTTTATCACGACTGACGTTGTTTCGTTCAACGGATTCTTACTTATTCTCGTTTTCCCGGCCCCGGAAAAACATCCGAATTGGCGTTCCTTCGAATCCAAAGGTTTCGCGCAATTTGTTTTCCAGGTACCGTTCGTAGGAAAAATGGACCGCCTTGGCATCGTTCACCGAAAAAATGAAAGTCGGCGGGTCCACGTCGGCCTGGGTCGCGTACAGCACCTTGAGCCATTTGCCCGGTTTGGAAGGCGGCGAATGCTCGGCGACCGCTTCCCGGATCAGTTTATTAAGGGCCGAAGTTGAAATTCGTTTGCGGCGTTCATCGGCCACGTGCAGGGCGAGGTCCAATACTTTGTTGACACGCTGGCCGAACTTGGCAGAGGTAAAGACCAGCGGCACCCAGTTCATGAAGTCGAACTCCTGGCGTATTTTCTGGGTGTGCTCGTCCATTGTATGGGTATCTTTTTCGACTTTGTCCCACTTATTGACCACCAGGACAATCCCTTTGGACTGGTCCAGGGCGTACCCGGCAATATGGGTATCCTGGGCCGTCACCCCTTCGCTGGCGTCAATTACCAGCAGCACCACGTTAGAGCGGTTAATCGCCCGTAATGTACGCATTACGCTGTATTTTTCGATACCCTGGTCAATATGGCCGCGCCGCCGGATACCGGCGGTATCAATCAGGGTTACTTCGGTCCCATTGATGATAATTTCGGTATCAATGGCGTCGCGGGTAGTGCCCGGCACGTCCGACACAATCACGCGCTCCTGCCCCAGAATTGAATTCAAAAGGCGGCTTTTACCGACATTCGGGCGGCCAATGATGGCAATCCGGACACTGGTGTCTTCGCCTTCCTCGGGTTGTTCGGGCAAATTCTCGGCAATTTTATCCAGCAGGTCGCCGGTATTGGTGCCGTGATATGATGAAATCGGAATAGGGTCGCCCACACCCAGTTCGTAAAACTCGACTGAGTTCAGGCGGCGTTCTTCACTATCGGCCCGGTTAGCCGCCAGGACGACCGGTTTGTGGGTCTTACGTAAGATGTCGGCGATTTCGCGGTCGGCGGTAGTAATGCCGGTCTTGGCGTCCACCATAAAAACGATAACGTCGGCTTCTTCAATAGCCGCCTGTGCCTGGTGGCGGGTCTGGCGAGCGATTTCGTCAATCTGTTCTTCGTCCTGGATAACGGTTTCGCTGGTCTCAAATTCAAGACCGCCGGTATCAATTAAAGTAAAAAAGCGGCCATTCCACTCGCCGTCACCGTAAAGGCGGTCGCGGGTGGTGCCGGGTATATCTTCCACAATGGCTAATTTCTCGCCAATCACGCGGTTAAAAAAGGTGGATTTGCCGACATTGGGGCGGCCAACAATTGCCACTAAAGGTTTAGCCAAAGACTGTACTCCCTCTGCACACAGGTTTTATTTCAGTTCCGAAGGTCTTGTTGAAATTACTTTTTATAAAATTATTTAAAAGCGTATCGCCATAAATCCGGGACACTTTGAGTTTACACCTTGTTTTAACCTTTGCGCCCTGCCAAACAGGTGTCATCTAGTATGCCGGGATACCGTTCCGGGTGGCGGGAGAACTAGCAGCGGGCCTTTCTGAGTTGGCGCTATGTCTATCTACCTTAACGCTTCGCCTATTATCTATGTTGGGCCGAGTTTAGTCAAGCATGGGAGGGATACAGACAGGGGGAATGCAAAGTCAGAGATAGGAAAGGAAAGAAAGAGTTGAAAGAAAAGACCTTTACAGTTAAGATTTTGTTGCCACAAAAACACTTACAAAAACACTTAAAAGAAAGGTCTTTCAATGAAC
>CADDZM010000189.1 GCA_902812345.1 Chloroflexota bacterium
CTGGCGGACTAAAAGTACAAAGAAAGCGAATCGTGTTTGATTTGGTGTTTCAGCAACCCGAATTTTAACACGAAGGAGTTTTTTGTTCTGGTTAAGGTTCTTTTTTAACGATTATGAAAGGCTCTCAATTTTGAAAATCAAACGGGAATAACCGCGTTATTTTTGGCAGGCCATTCGCGGACCTTGCTGCCGTACATATCGTAGCGTTGAATCAGTTCGGCGCGGAGTTGTTCGCCCGGAATGACCGCGTCCACGATTAACTCGCCTGCCAGGTGGTAAATATCAATATCCTGCTTGTATTCGTCCCGCCTGGCCTGGACAAAAGCCTCTCGCTCGTTTTCCGGCTTTTCCATAATCTGGTTATAGAAGACCGCGTTAATAGCCGCTTCCGGCCCCATCACGGCAATCTGGGCCGAAGGTAGGGCAATGGTGCAGTCCGGCCCAAAAGCCGGTCCGGCCATCGCGTAAAGCCCGGCCCCGTAGCATTTGCGGACCACCACGCAGATTTTCGGCACGGTCGCTTCCGAGACCGCCATAATCATTTTCGCGCCGTGCCGGATAATCCCCTGCCGCTCGACTTTCGAGCCAATCATAAAGCCCGGCACATCGGCCAGGAAAAGCAGCGGAATGTTGAAGGCGTTGCACAACCAGACGAACCGGGCCGCTTTGTCGGCTGAATCTACAAAAAGCACTCCTCCCTTTTCGCGGCTCTGGTTGGCGACAATGCCGACGGCCCGGCCATTTATCCGGGCGAACCCTGTTATAAGTTCTTTCGCAAACAGTTTCTTGATGTCGAACCAGCTTCCCTCGTCAATCAGCCGGTTTATCAGCTCGAACATGTTAAAGGCTTTATTCTGATTGAGCGGCACGATTTCCGAAATAGGTTTCCCGGCCAGCGGTTCGCGGGGTTCGGCTGGCGGCGGCAATTCGGTAAAGTTAGCCGGGAAGTAACCCAGGTAACGCCGGGCCGCCGCGATAGCTTCTTCCTCGGTCTTGACCAGCATGTCGCCGCACCCGCTTTCGGTGCAGTGCATGCGCGCCCCGCCCATCTCTTCCAGGCTGACCTTCTCGCCGATAACCATCTCGGCCATGCGCGGCGAACCCAGGTACATGCTGGCGTTACCCTCGACCATAATCACGATGTCGCAAAAAGCCGGGATATAGGCTCCCCCGGCGGCGCTCGGGCCAAACAGCATGCAGACCTGCGGCACAATACCGCTTAAGCGGACTTCGTTGTAAAAGATGCGCCCGGCGTGGCGTTCGCCCGGGAACATCTCCACCTGGTCGGTGATGCGTGCTCCCGCCGAGTCTACCAGGTAGAACATCGGCAGGCGGTATTCGAGGGCTTTCTCCTGGATATGCAAAATCTTCTGGACCGTCTTTGCGCCCCAACTACCGGCTTTAACTGTGCTGTCGTTTGCCATGATAGCGACCCGGCGGCCGTCAATTTTGCCAAAGCCGGTCACAACGCCATCGGCGGCCAGTTCCGGCTCGTGCCAGTTAGCCAGCAGCCCGTCTTCTACGAAAGAGTTGGGGTCCAGCAGAAGATTAAGGCGGTCCCGTACGAACAGTTTTTTCTGGGCGGGTAACTTATCGCGGTATTTTTTGGGTCCGCCTGCCCTGGCCCTGGCGGTCTTTTCGGCCAGTTCCGCGTTCATTTCTTCGATTGGGTTAGGAGTTTCGGTTTGATTTATCAATTCAGCCACTTTTTGTCTTCCTCTGTTATATATCTTCATTGATATAGGTATGGTCTTACTGCCGTAGTTTGCCACAAAAGCGAGGTAGTATCAAGAAAATCCTTTGTTTAGGGGTCAGGGTGTTAATCCCCCTGGATTCCAGCCTTTTAGATACCGGAATTATAATAAAACCAGTGGGGATAATTCGGTGGAAAAACATGTGTATAAAATGTGGGTAGAATCTCTTGACTCAATATCAAAAATGCGCTACTATGTAAGTGTCAGTTTTGAGTTTACCGCCTCGAATTCCTGGTTTACTCTACCGCAAGGTTGAGTGTCCCGGACTTCAAACGGTTATACAATTTCCTGATTTGAAGGTCCGAGAAGCCGCAAGGTTTGTCGGACTTTCGTTATTTTATACCCTCTTTCATTTCCCCCTCTTTAACCAGAATTTTCACTTTTGCCACCTACGAAATTTGGTACGCATTATGGGTGCGGGCGAAGTCGAGGAACCGCGGCCGCTGTTTAGGGGTTGCGGTAGCCCAGGTAAGTAAAGAGTAATTCTTTCGAAAATTTACCGCGGTCGCCAGCCGTAAGCGCTGAAGGTCGCCAGCGTTTGGAAGCCGATGCGCCGGTAAACGGGCAAACCTTCCGGGGTTGAGGTCAGCGCCGCTACCCGGTAGCCGGCTTCCCGGGCTTCTTTCAAGGCGTGGACGGTCAGGGCCGTAGCGATACCTTGCTTGCGGGCCGCCTGGAGAGTTGCTACGTGCTGGACCGAAACTACCCCGGCGGCGTAAAAAAGTTGGAGGGTTGCCACCGGTTTGCCACCGAGCCGGGCCAGGTAGTAGCGCCAGGGCCGCCCGGCCTCTATCCCTAAAGCGTAAACTACCTGGCGGCAGTGTCCGGCAATAGATTCGGGTATATCCGCCATCCAGACCCCGGTCCAATCTTCCAGGGCAACCCTATCCGTTACCGGTTCGATGGTCAGACCATCGGGCGCGCGGACGGTTTCGTTCATTCTGCGCAGGTCGAGGGCCATTCCCGGTTCCTCCGCCTCCGGGAGAAGGCCTTGCTTTAACAGGGCTATTTCAAGCGCCGCCGGGGTAGCGCCGGGGAAAATGTTCCAGAACATCGGTAGACTGCGCCTGCCAAATTCCTCTAAAATCGTCCTGACCCGGCTTTCCAGGTTCTTTTCCTCAAAGCGAGTATCAATAACGCCGTTAAACCATTTTTCGGGGACGCCGCTCACAAACCAGGTACAGTCCGTCTCGAAATGGATTTCGCCGCCCGGCAACTCCGCGTAAGGCCGGTAATATTGGGACAGGTTGTCCGCCATCGCTTTTACAACGGCTTCAGGCGTTAAATCTTCGAGGATAAATGGCATGGAGTTGCTCCTATGGCTTGCAAATTGCTTAAAACATTATAGCAAGCCCCGGCAAGGCCGCCATTTTAATCGTACAGCCTCGCAGACTTGAACCTACAACCGCTTATTTTAAACTTCGTTTGATAGCCGTGTTATACTTTCGCGGCAGGGTGGAAGCAGAGGGAATATCAGGAGAAACTAGGACTCTATGAGTAATGGAATGCAGGTTTTGGAACCCCTGACCGGTTTCGAACGCGCCAGGCAGCAGCGGGTTGACTTCCGGTTTGGTAAGGCTGTCCTGGCAGTGTCGGTGCTGACAGAAAGTCTTTTACGAGTGCGCTACGCTTTTGAAGGTGAGTTTTTAGCTCGCCGCTCCTGGGCCGTCGCTCCGGAAGACTCCACTTTTAGCCCGGTAGACTTTGAAATTAAAGAAGAGGCCGGGTGGGTTACGCTTGTCACCTCGAAAATCAGCTTGCAGGTCCGGCGCAAAGACGGCGGCGTGGCCTTCCTGGATGCGGCCGGAAACACGCTCCTGGAAGATGCCGCCGAAATGGGTCCGGCCTATGAACCGGGCGGCGCGGTTGCCAGCCTTAAAACAATGCCTGCTAACGAACACTACTACGGCTTTGGCGAACGGACCGGCTTGCTCGATAAACGCGGGCGGCGCTACACCAACTGGAACGTTGACCCGGTGGACCACCACATTGACCACGGGCCGGGCACCGATATGCTCTACCAGGCCATTCCCTTCTTTATCGCCTTGCGGCCCCGGGTGGGCGGCTACGGTCTTTTCTTTAACAACACCTACCGGACCGTCTTCGATATGGGCGAGACTTCCCGCGCGCACTTTAGCATCGGGGCAGCGGGCGGCGAACTCGATTACTACCTGATTTACGGCCCTGGCCCGGCTGATATTGTCGAAACCTTTACCGGCCTGACCGGGCGCATGCCCTTACCGCCGCGCTGGGCGCTCGGCTACCAGCAGTGCCGGTGGAGCTATTACCCCGAAGCCCAGGTGCGCGAAATTGCCGCCGGGTTGCGCTCCCACAAACTCCCCGCCGACGTTATTCACCTTGACATTGACTACATGCGCGGCTTTCGGGTCTTTACCTGGGACCCCGAGCATTTCCCCGACCCCCCCAGGCTGCTGGCTGACCTGACCCAAGATGGCTTTAAGGTTGTAACCATTATTGACCCCGGCGTGAAGTACGACCCCGACCGCGATTACACGGTTTACAACCAGGGCGCGTCCAACGATTATTTTGTCCGCAAACCCGATGGCGAGGTCTTTCACGGCTTTGTCTGGCCTGGCGATAGCGTTTTCCCTGACTTTGCCCGCCCGGAAGTGCGCGAGTGGTGGGGCAGCCTTCACAAAGGCTTGCTCGAAACAGGCGTGAGCGGCATCTGGAACGATATGAACGAGCCGGCCATCTCCGAAAAACCTTTCTCGGAAGACGGCCTTAAAGTTGATTTTCCGGATGATACCCTGCTCGGGCAAGGCGCGGATACGGCTACCAGCGCCGAGGTCCATAACCTGTACGGCTACCTGGAAGATGTGGCCACCTACCACGGCCTGCGCCGGTTGCAGCCCGATACCCGGCCTTTTCTCTTGACCCGCGCCGGGTACGCCGGGATTCAGAAATTCGCGGCGGTCTGGACCGGTGACAATATGGCGGTCTGGGAGCATCTCGAAATGGCGATGCCGCAACTGGCGAACCTGGGTCTTTCAGGGGTAAGTTTCGCCGGGACCGATATTGGCGGCTTTGGTGGGACCGGAAGCGCCGAATTATGGGCGCGCTGGATTGAACTGGGGGCGTTTTACCCCTTTTCAAGGGGCCATTCCGCCCAGGGAACCGCCGCGAAAGAACCGTGGGTCTTTGGGGACGAGATAACCGCTATCATCCGAAAATATTTAGAGTTGCGTTACCGCCTGCTGCCCTACTTTTACACCCTTTTTGAAGAAAGCGCCCGGACCGGCAAGCCGCTCTTGCGCCCGCTCCTTTACGATTTCTGGCAAGACCCGGCGGTCCTCGAACTCCACGACCAGGTGATGTTAGGCGACGGCCTGCTGCTGGCCCCGGTCTACCGGCCCGGCCAGGAATACCGCCACGTCTATTTGCCCGAGGCTGCCTGGTACGACTTCTGGACCGGCGACCCGGTTAAAGAAAGACACCTGCTGGCCCACGCCCCGCTGGATACCTTGCCGCTTTTCGGGCGAGGCGGCTCGATAGTGCCGTTTGGCCCGGTTATGCAGCATACCGGCGAACGCCCGCTTGACGAATTAACCCTGCATGTCTACCTGGACGAACAGGGCCAGGCCCGGGGCCGCCTTTACGAAGATGATGGGATTTCTTTCGGCTACGAGCAGGGTGAAAGCTGCCGCACGACTTTCCAGGCTGTTGCCGAGAACGGACGGGTTAAAATAACGGCCCGGCGCGAAGGCAATTTCCAGCCGCCCACTCGCCCTGTTGAGCTAAAAGTTTTCGGGCAAAGCGGTCAAAAAACCGGCCGCCTGGATACCGATACCGGCGACTGGGAATTATCCCTGTAAGAATTTTAGAGCCAGCGAATAATATATTTGCGGAGGCGCGGCGAAAGTTTAATATTTTGCAGCCGGTCTTTATCTTCCTGTTCGAAACCGCCTGACAGCCGGAAGACGGCCACGAATATAAACACGCCCAACGCCGCCGCCGTAAAGGTCAGCGGCCAGCTTACCGGCAAGAAAATAATCGCGGGCAGTAGCGGTATGGTAAAAGCCAGCGAAGACTGCAGCACTTTCAAGAAGAACGCCAGCGGGAATTTCAATCCGAGCGTCCGCCGTAACGCCACCAGGGCGATTACCCGCGACCCGACCGACATCGAACCCATAATGCAGACCGCGATAAGCACGTTCCAGCCGAAAATCCCGGCCATCAGTAACAGCACCCCACCCAGTAGGGGCAGGGTCCGCGAGAGGACCACCAACCGGTACTTTTCGTAGACCTGCAAAATCCCCATCGGCAGGCTAATCAACGCTTCCAGGAAAGTAAAGAAAATCGTCAGGATGGTTACCCAGACCGCCAGTTCCAGGTTGGAGGGGTTCAGGTTGGCGTCTTTGCTTTGCTGCAAAAAGAGTAGCTGCACCAGGTCTTTTGACAGCAGCATGGCGCCGAGCGCGCTTGGCACCAGGATCAAGGTTTGCAGTTTTGTGATTAAACTGTAGGCGTCCTGAAGCTGTTCGGTCCTGCCCTCGGCGTGAATCCGGGAAAAAAGCGGCGTCTGGACCCCGGTGAACGGGGCCAGCAAATTTTTCAGCAAATTTTTTATAAAACTGTAGCTCAACCGGATAAGGGTAACGGTCAAAAACTGGTTGTAGTAAGTGAAGACCAGGATGACAAAGGTAGAATCGTAGAGCCAGGCCGAGATATTGAAAAAATACATCAGGGCGGCGTAGCGCGTGAACCGCTTCCAGATTGTTTGAGGCTGGCCCGCGCTGGCCGGACGCGGGTCGGGCGGCGGGTTGCTCCGGTCGAGCGGTTCCTGCCCGGCGGGTTCCAGGATGTCGCTGCTGAGCGAGTGAATCGGGTCCGGGGTTTCGGCCTGGGCCAGTTTCGCTTCGGCCAGGTCGCGTTCGTGCTGCGCTTCTTCGACGGCTTCCCGTGAGGCCAGAAAAGCCCGCCACCCGGCAATCCCCACGCTGATTACCGTCGTAATTAAGAGCGCCAGCATTACCCCGTAGACTTCCAACTGGAACGGCCAGATTATCAGGGCCAGGGTCAGCACCGGATTAAGAACGGTCACCACGATGTCTAAAAGGTTAGTGGCTTTCTGTTTGAAGAAGCTGTAAAGGACCTGGGTGCAAATATCGTAGAGTCCGCCCAGCACCAGCAGGACGGCCACCAGTCCCAGGTAAAGGCGGCCCTGGTGGCCCAGGTTAAACCAGTCCACCAGAGGGTCGGCCAGGGCTGTCATGCCGCAAATCAGGACGGCCAGCAAAGCCAGTTTTATTATCGTAATGTTTAAGAGGAACCGGCGCAGCGCCCCCCGGCCAAGTTGCTTCTCGACCTGTCCCACGAAACGGGGCAAGGCTCTTTCAATGCCCAGGTCAATAAAAAGGCCCATAGTAGCCTGCAGCGAGGTTACGGCTGCCAGGCTCACATAGGCGTTATTGTGAAACTGTTTTACGATTACCAGGGAAACGAAAAGTTGGAGCGCGGCTTTAATTGGTAAGAACGCGACATTCCAGAATAAAGCTTCTCCCGCCCGCCGGCCCAGGCTGTGTCCTTCTTTAGAGGTAGATTTGGCCGGAGTAACGCTTTTTGGAGTGACGATTTTTTTAGTAGGTGACGCTTTTAAGGATTTCATAAAATCTTGGGGCTGGTTCATCCGGCCGTAAATATTAATAAGTTCCCAAATTCTGCTAATTTCATATGGTTTGCCTGAGCAGTCCCAGGCCCGAAGTATAGCACGAATTCCAGTTGAACGGGAGAACGCCTTTCTTATATCCACAAGGCCGGTTTTTGGGGAAAACTGGTAGGATTTGCCAATTGAATTTTATTTTGAAAGCGATTATACTATATCCATTGACCTAGCGATGCCCTATCTCCGGGCGGAAGGACCAGGGTTGCGGCATCACCCTTAGCCAGCAGGAAGTTATTTATTTATTAAACCAGTATCCGGTATTCGACCTGATATAAAAGAGGCAAGCCATGAGTCTCCTCGATAGTTTGTTCAATCGCGGTACCAAAAACCGGCCCGGTCAGAATACTGGTAGCAGTTCCAGTGTTGCCAAGGAACGCCTCCAACTGGCCCTTGCCTACGACCGCGTAAATGTTTCCCCCGAACTAATGGAAACTATCAAAACTGAAATCCTTGCGGTTATCAGTAAACACTTTGATATCGACTACAACGCCATGGAAATTTCGCTGGGTGAGCGTAACGATCACCTGATTGCGAATATCCCGGTTCGACGTACCCGGCAGCTAAATCCTCGTTCCTAGACCTGGTTTTTTGGCTGTGGCTGCCGACCAATTATTCCTACTCCGAGGTGGCACCCATGAAATTTGTCTCAAATTCCTACTCTCAGGACCATGCGGCCCCGGTTCCGGCCCCTGCTCCCCCGCGCAACTGGGGCCTTCAAATCAGTACCAAAACTCTTCAGATTAATACCAACGGGAATTGCGATGTCCAGAATATTACCAATCTGGTCCACGACTTGCTCAAACATGCCGGCCTCGCCAACGGCACCGTAACCCTCTTTGTGCAGGGTTCGACCGCCGGGTTGACTACGCTTGAATTTGAGCCGGGCGTTATCGCAGACCTGAGTGGGATGTTCGAGCGGATTGCCTCGGCGGACCTGCCCTACCACCATGAAGCTCGCTGGCACGATGGCAACGGTCATTCGCACGTCCGGGCTGCCCTCCTGGGGCCGTCGCTGGTGGTGCCTTTTACCGAGTGCCAGTTGACGCTCGGCACCTGGCAGCAGATTGTGCTGGTGGATTTCGATAACCAGCCGCGCCGCCGCGAGATTGTCGCCCAGTTTATGGGCGGCTAATCAGCCGAGAGGTTGTCTGGCGGGCAGGCCGGTGCGCCGGGGATAAGTTCGCGGGGTGTGCTTCGGTTTCTCCGTAACAATCAGCCGCCGCCGGTTTCCGACGGTTTCAGCCTCGCCCGGCAGCACGAATTCCGGGGTAGGCCGGATTTTCCCGCCCAGTAGTTTAGCGATTGCGGGGCTATTCTTTAGTTCGGCTTTAAGGTCGCCCTTTTTGGGGGCGATAAACAGCCCGCCAGGGTGGATGAAGGGCAGGCAGTATTCGGCCAATACCGGCCAGGCCGCCACCGCCCGCCCGGTAGCCACCCGGAATTTCTCCCGGTAATCCGGCGACTGGCCCAGTTCTTCGGCCCGCCCGTTCACTACCTGCACATCCTCAAAGCCAAGTTTTCTGGCAATCTCGCCCAGGACACCCGTTTTCTTGCCGACCGAATCAACCAGGGTCAGTTTCAGGTCCGGATAGAGAATTTTCAGGGGCAGGCCTGGGAAGCCGCCGCCCGCTCCAATATCAATAAGCGACGACCCGGCCATTTTGAAGGCTTTCCCCGCCGCATCCCCGCGCAACTCCGGGGAAGCCAGGCTTAGCGAGTCTAAAAAGTGGCGGGTCTGGACTGCCTCGTACTCGGTGATAGCCGTCAGGTTTAGCCGCGCGTTCCAGGCAACCAGTTCTTCGTAGTAAAGCTGGAATCTTTGCAGTTGTTCCCGGGTTAATTCCAGTCCTAAAAGTTGGCGCGTTCCCTCTTGCAGCGTTTCCAGCATTTCTTCCTATTCTCCGGTTTTCCATTAATGAGGTAACATAATCCTATAATCAGGTAACGAAATCCTAACACTCACTCACTCAAACGGCAACTATTAGCAAGAATTGTGGGCTGCTTCTTGCTTATAAAAAGTTTCAGCAGGGCCAATCCTGGCTCAATTAGTAAAGCTATATCGGATTATCTTAGAGGAAAAGATGGCAGAAGTTACCGAACAAAACATAGACAGTTCAGACCAAAATCAAACCGGGGATACATTTGAACCGGCCAACAACCGTAAAAAAGGGTTTGCCCCGGACGGCGTTGATGGCAGGCAACCGGACCCTGCTTCCAAAGACCTCGTTTACAACCGCCACCTGAAAGGCAGCGAACACCGCGAGATAGAAGACCGCAAAGCCCCACCCGTCCTGGTCATTCACGAGGTAATCCGCGAACAGGGTGAGGAAGAGCTAAAACGTCCCATCCTGGCCCTGGCCTGGTCGGGCCTGGCGGCGGGGCTTTCGATGGGCTTTTCCCTGGTCACAATGGCCCTGTTGCGGTCGCACCTGCCCGACGAACCCTGGCGGCCCCTGATAACCAGCCTGGGTTATGGTATCGGCTTTTTGGTGGTTATCCTGGGGCGCCAGCAGTTGTTCACCGAAAATTCGGTTACCCCTATAATCCCGCTCCTGGCCCGGCGCAACCGTGAAACCTTCCTTAAAGTGTTGCGGCTGTGGGGCATCGTGCTTGCCAGCAACATGATTGGGGCTTTCATCTTTGCCTGGGTAATTGGCAATACCGGGGTCTTTCCAGCCGAGGTTAAAACTGCCTTTGCCGAGATTGGCCGGGCCGCTTACAGCCAGGATTTCCTGGGGACCATTCTGAAAGGAATTTTCGCCGGGTGGGTGATTGCCCTTTTGGTCTGGATACTCCCGGCGGTTGACGACGCTAAAGTCTGGGTTATTATCATTATGACCTACCTGGTGGCCCTGGGCGGTTTCGCGCATATCGTGGTCGGCTCCATCGAAACTTTCTACCTCGTGGTGACCGGGGTGATAGACCTTGGCCAGTATTTTGCGAACTTCTTCCTCCCGGCAGTTATTGGTAATATTGTGGGTGGCGCTTCGCTCGTGGCCTTTTTAAATTCAAACCAGGTGATAGCCGACCAGAAGGGAAAGGAAAATAATTAAAAAAATATATAAAATATATGAGGTAGGCTGCTTCTGGGAATTTTGAGCAAGCTTATTTTGGTACAAAACTAAAGTACCTGACCGTCCAGGTTATCCACATTGGCTGGATTAGCCGGGGCGGTTTTTTGTTGCATTCAAAAAAAAACTCCCCAATCCTCGGTTTTGCCAAAAAGAGCCGCTTTGCCGTATTGACACAGTACAATTGTTCTAGTAATATTGATTTAGTACATAGGTTCTAATTATTCACAAAGGACTTGCAGATGCGCTCCCTTCTCGATCACCAGGCCGATGGCATTGAATACACTCTCCATTCGCACGGGATAGAGGCTGGCGTGGTGGGCGGCAATATCTCGCCTCGCCTGATTCAGTTTCACATCAAGCTGGGGACCGGCGTCAAGTTCAACCGGGTGGCGGGCCTGTCCGAAGAAATAGCCCTGGCTCTGGGGGTGACTCATTGCCGGGTCACCCGTGACGGCTACTTTATAAAGGTCGAAGTGCCGCGACCTGACCCGCAGGCGGTCAAGCTCTTTCCCCTCATGCGCAACCTGCCGGGGACCATCCCGCTCAACTCGCCTATCCTGGGCCTGGACGAAACCGGCGTGCCGCTGCTAATGCGCCTCAACTCGCCGGATGTTGCCCATATCCTTATTAGTGGCACCACCGGCAGCGGCAAGACTGTCCTGGCGCGCAGCATGATTGCCAGCCTGGCCCTCCAGAACTCGCCCGACCAGCTTCGCCTGCTCCTGATTGACCCGAAGGGCCGGGGCTACCGCGATTTTAACGGTCTGCCGCACCTGGTCTGCCCGGTTGTCACCGACTCGCTGGACGGCCTGCACCGCCTGAAGTGGGCGGTCCGGCACATGGAAAAGCGCGACGAAAAAGGCATCAGCAGCCCCTTACTGGTAATTTTTATTGATGAACTGGCCGACATGATTATGGTGGGCGGCAAAGAGATGGAACTACAGGTCGCCCGCCTGACCCAGCGTGGCCGCGAAGCGGGTATTCATATCGTGGCCTGCACCCAGAAACCTTCGGCCAATGTTATCGGTGGGATTGCCAAGAGTAATTTCCCCACGCGCCTGGTTGGCCGGGTAGTTTCGCCGGAAGACGCCAGGATTGCCAGCGGCGTAGCGGGGAGCGGGGCCGAAAAGCTGTTGGGCCGGGGCGACTTCTTGCTTTTTGCCAGCGGCGAGGCCACTCGCGTCCAGGGCGCGCATATCACCCGGGAGGAAATGCATCAAACGGTCGAGCACCTCATACAGCAGTACCCGGAAGAAGTCCGCCAGGCCGCCGGGCAGGTCTCCCAGACCATGACCTACCGTCACCAGGGCAGCCAGCCGTCTTTACCGCCCCAAAATGAAACGCCTGGCCGCCCTAAAAGTGCCGCCCGGCGCAACAACTCGCCCGCTTATCCGGCTGATTTCGGCGGCGATTTTGAGGACGAAGACCTGATTGGCCCGATTCCACCTCGTTCACCCGCGCCAACCAACCGGGCCAGCGCCGCAACTCGCCGGGGCAGAGCCAGCCAGTTAGAGGACCAGCAGGGCGTAGCTGACCGCCTGGAAGCGTATTACCAGACCATCCAGCAGCGCCGCCAGAAGCAAGTTTCGCCTGCCCCACCGGCACCCGTGAAAAATAGTCAGGCAAAAAGGGGGTCGCTCTATCGTCCGGCTTCAAACCGGAACGCGCCTATACGCAGAGCGCTGCCTCCCAAAGTTTACGAACAGGATTTATGGTCGCGCGAGGACGAGGATTTGCCCGGTGAGACCGGGAACGGCTTTGATTTTGACGATTACGAGGATTTTGACGATGTGCCACCGGCCCCAACCCCGCTTAAACCGGCTGCCTCCAGGCGAAAGCCGGGCCTTGAGCAGAACCGCAACAGCCACTCTTTTAGAATCGGCTCTTAACAGGAGTTTCCCATGAAAAAGTTCTTTATAAGTTTAATGCTGGGTTTTGGGGCCGCGCTGGGGGTCTTTGTCGCTCTGGCGATGCCGCCCGGCGGTTGGGG
>CADDZM010000190.1 GCA_902812345.1 Chloroflexota bacterium
AGCGGAGGTTGCGCTAAAAGGGGCGGGGGCGGACTGGGCCGGGTTTTGAGACGCCTCATTCCGGGCAGCAACCGCCTGGGCGCGCCACCCGGCCAGCCGTTTCGTCAGTTCAACCTCATAGCCCCGGTCGGTCGGCTCATAGTAGCGGCGGCCCTCCAGCGCCTCCGGCAAGTTCTGCTGGTAGACGAAGCCGCCCTCATAGTCGTGGGCGTACTTGTATTCCTTGCCGTACCCGAGATTCTTCATTAGCTGGGTCGGAGCGTTGCGAAGGTGAAGCGGCACCGGGTCGTTCCGGGTCTGGTGGACATCGGCCTGGGCCTGACCATAGCCGGTGTAAAGCCGGTTGCTTTTCGGGGCGGTCGCCATGTAGACCGCGCACTCGGCCAGGGCCAGGGCGCCTTCAGGCATACCCAGGAAGTGGATGGCTTGCTGGGCCGCCATCGCGATTGTAAGAGCCTGCGGGTCGGCCAGCCCGACATCTTCGACCGCCATCCGCACCAACCGCCGGGCCACGTAGAGCGGGTCTTCACCGCTTTCAAGCATCCGGGCCACCCAGTACAGGGTCGCGTCCGGGTCGCTGCCGCGTATAGATTTATGCAGGGCCGAGATAATGTCATAGTGCATTTCGCCGCCCTTGTCGTAGAGGAGCGAGCGGCGCTGGACCGCGTTTTCAATTGCCTCGACATCAATCACAAGCGGGGCATCCGGGCTGGAAGGCGGCACGGCGGTGGTGACGGTCAGTTCCAGGATATTCAACGACGAGCGGGCGTCGCCGTTCGCCAGGTTCACCAGGGCGTCTTCTGCGTCCGGCTTCAACTCAATCTTTTCTTTACCCAGGCCGCGCACCGGGTCGGTAAGCGCCCGCCGGATGACCAGGCGAATTTCGTCGTCGCTTAAAGCCCGCATAACAAAGACCCGGCTGCGGGATAGCAGAGCAGCGTTTACCTCGAAAGAAGGATTCTCGGTAGTCGCGCCGATTAAGGTCACGGTACCGTTTTCGACCATCGGCAAGATAGCGTCCTGCTGGGCTTTGTTGAAGCGGTGGATTTCATCAATAAACAAAATAGTGCGCTGGCGGCCGGAAGTAGCTTTACGGCGCTGGCGGGCTTCTTCCACGACCTTGCGTAAATCGGCCACGCCCGCCGAAGTGGCGCTTATGCGGGCGAAATGGGAGCGAGTCAGCCCGGCGATAACTTCGGCCAGGGTCGTTTTGCCAACTCCCGGTGGACCCCACAGGATTATCGAAGAAAGCCGGTCGCTCTCGACCGCCCGGCGCAAAGCCGCCGCAGGCCCGGTTAAATGTTCCTGGCCGACAAATTCATCGAAATTCTGGGGACGCATCCGGGCCGCCAGGGGCGCATCAGGCGCGACCTCCAGGCTATGACCGGTAAAAGCCGCCCCGGCGGGCGGAGTTTCGTCATCAAAGAGGCGGCTCTGGGTCATTGGTTAGAAAATCCTTTGTCCGGGTTAAAGATGGGCTAAACCGTTGAGGAAATTCATCATAATTTGAATTATGATAATGGAAAAGATAAACGAAAAGAAATCAATACCGTTGACGGCGGGCAAAATCGCCCGGTATGGCGCAATGACCGGCTCGGTAATGCTCGTTATCATGCGGGCGAAAGCGTTATCCATGAGCGGCGGGATAAACATGCCGATAATCCACAGAATTACCCGCAACATCATCAGGATAAACAGGATAAATAAGAGGATATAACCTATCTGGGCCACAATCGCCATTTACTTGAACCTCCCCAGGACCGGCTATAAGCCCGGTCAGTAAGCTCGCACACTTTGCGACAAGACCTGGGCTATTACCTGGATTAACAGTATAGCTATAATTGGCGAGAGGTCAAATCCGCCCACGCCCCCACCCATCAACCGGCGAATTGGGCCAAGCACCGGCTCGGTCACTTGAATAAGAATCTGGCTTATCGGGTTGCGGCCCATCGGGTCCACCCAGGAAAGAAGCGAACGAATAATAATCGCGATTGCCAGTACATTTAGAATCCAGATAATAATTCCGATAATCATTTCAGGTAAACTCCTAGAATTAGAGCAGAAGACCCTTCCCTCATTTTAGCTTAACTCGTAAAGCGCCGGGTCAAGAAATTTGGAGAGAGCATAGATAAAAATACTTTCGTAAGCGTCCTGGCGGCTGCGTAAACCCTTGCTCAGATAGCCAAGAGCGCCCCCGGCTTGTTTGCTGTTTTTTACCGCAAACAGGCGGTCGGTGGCGTCGCCCAGTTCGTATCCGGCTGCAAGGTCGCGGGCGATTGGCGGCGGCAAAGGCATCACCAGGCCGCTTCCGGCTGAAATGTTGCCGCGCCGGTCCACGATAACGCACCAGGCGCAGGTAAAAATTTCGCCTTCGAGCTTCAAGATGCCCCCTTCCAGGCCAACCCCGAAGGCTGCCCCTGGTGTCGCCTCTAAAACAGCCCTGGCCCGGCTGAGCGCGCCCCGGCGAGTTTCCTCGTCCCCGGCGGGTTGGTCGCTCACGCCGCTGGCTACTTCCAGACCGTTGACCTCAATATTTGACAGGCCCGGCATAAGACCCTGGCTGACTACTCGCTGCATAACGGCCCGGACCGCACCAACTTTAACCGGGTTCTTTGAACCGACCACCATTAAAAGGGGGGTATTGCCCTGCAATTCCTGCGAAGTCGCCAACCGTTTCGCTCCTTAATTCTACGGATTTTATCAAACAAAGTTCCAAAGAACCACCCGGTTATTATAGCAAGTTACCCGGCTTTTCGTGTGCGAATGGTGGGCTTACTGGCCGCCTTATTGGCAGAAAAAAACCAGCCCTCCGGGGAAGGCTGGTTTTAGTTTCGAGATTACTGCGAACTATTTGACGGTAGAGTTGTACTCGTCCAGGCGGTCATTCTCCTTCTTGGCGGCGTCATCGAGAGCCGCTTTAGCCGAAGCCGCTTTGCCGGTCAAGAAGTTCTCCATGGCCGCTTCGACGTTCTGACGAGAACCCGAGAAACTGCCAAAGACCGCGCCCGCCGTGGCAGGGCTGGGCTTGGTGTTGTGCAACTGGTCAATCGCCACCTGGAACTGCGGGTACTTGGTAAGAGCGTCCTTCATTGATTGCTCGTTGTAGGAAGCCTTACGGGTCGGATAGTAACCGGTGTTCGAGGCGAAGAAGGCCTGCTGTTCAGGCTGGGCCGTAAACTTCACGAAGTCCCACGCGCCTGCCTGGGAATTCGCGTCACCTTGGGTAGTAATCCAGATGGAAGCGCCGCCGATGATAACGCCGCCGGGGGCATTATCCGGTTTCGGCAACGGAGCCACGCCCACGTCTACCCCATTACCGGCGCTCGCCGCCCCGCTGATGTAGGCGCGAAGGTTGGCGATACTTTCAAAGATAATGCCCGTCTCTCCTCTGGTGAAACCGGCGTTAAGGGTCGTGCCGTTGGTGGTGCCGCTGGCGCGGCCCCAGGTGCGGCCCAGGCCTTGATCCAGGATTGACTTAAGGAAGTTCAGGTAATTCTGACCGGCTTCGCCGTTAAAGACCAGCTTATTGGCGCGAGTGCCGGACCGGCCGTTGTCTGGCTCGGCCAGCAAGGCGCCCTGCTCGGCATGCTCTTGCTCCATAATCCAGCCGTAAATGGTGAAGTCCATACCGCCGCGGGTAATCTTGCCACTCGCATCCTTTTTGACCAGTTTCTTGGCCGCGTCCAGCACGCCGCTAAAGGTCGTGGGCGGTTTATTGGGGTCAAGACCAACTTCCTTGAAAGCGGCCTTGTTGTAGTACATCACCGGGGTCGAGCTGTTCAAAGGCATGGAATACATGACTTTGTTTACGGTGTAGTAGCTGGCAACAGCCGGTTCGAGGTCATCAAGCAAAGCCTGCTGGTTGTCTTTCGTGATGAAATCCTGGACCGGGATAATTTTCTTGGTGTCAATCATGGCCTGGGTGCCGATGTCATAAATCTGAACTACGTTCGGCAGGTCACCACCGGCCAGCGAAGTGCGGAACTTGGCGATGGTATCGTCATAATTGGAGTTAGACACTGTCTGTACGTAATACTTGGTCTGGCTCGTATTGTATTTGTTCACAATCTGCTGCAGAACACCGGCGTTAAACCCGGTAAAGCCGTGCCAGAAGGTGATTTTAGTTGTGCCAGCCGCCTGGGCGACGGTCGGGTAAGGAGTAACCGTCGGGGCCGGGGCGGCAGCAGCAGTCGTTGCTCCGGCGGCAGCAGTCGTCGCTCCGGCGGCAGCAGTGGTGGCGCTGGCCGCGGCCGTCGTAGACGTACCGGCAGCGGTGGTAGCGCTGGCCGCGGCCGTCGTTGAAGCCGGGGCAGTGGTCGCGGTATTATCACCGCAAGCCGCTAGAATCCCACTGGCAACCAACGCGCCGCCCGTCAGGGCCACGAACTTCCGGCGACTCAGCCGTTTAGTAGATTCATCAGACATTGTATCCTCCTAGTTATTTGAAAGAAGTAAACCGGTACCCAGGGGTGACCGGGTGTCCTTGTGCGGACAACTAATGGCTCAAACGGGTAAAACTGGGTCCGGCGCTGACAGGCTCAACTTCAAACCGGTCTTGCCGGAATCAAGGACATAAAACTCTCCAAACCTGATTAAATAAATAAGGCTAGCCTTTGAGAGCTCCTGCGGTCAGGCCTCGGACAAGCTGGCGCTGACCGATAATCAACAGCAGCAGGGTCGGCACCATCACAATTAAGGTGCCAGCCATTT
The DNA here is from genome assembly GCA_902812345.1 of Chloroflexota bacterium. Classification (GTDB taxonomy): domain Bacteria; phylum Chloroflexota; class Chloroflexia; order Chloroheliales; family Chloroheliaceae; genus 54-19. Next base: position 4,711 of record CADDZM010000190.1, read on the forward strand.
GCAGGTTGAAGACGGCTGCTTCGGTTGACCGGAAAGCGGTAATGCCGACCTGAGTAGTGCGCCATTCCGAACTATCGGTAATTAAAAGCGGCCAATAATACTGGTTATAGGTGTTCAAAAAGGCATAAACGGCCAGGGTACCCAGAGCCGGGCGGGAAAGCGGCAGCAAAATTGACCATAAATAGCGGGTCCGCCCGCACCCATCAATAATAGCCGCTTCGTAAAGGTCTCTGGGAATGGTCATAAAATACTGGCGAAGCAAGAAGATGCCGAACCCGCTCGCCAGGAAAGGCACAATCAAACCCTGGTAGCTGTCTTTCCAATGCAGGTCGCGGGCAATCGTCAGGTAGTTAGGGATAACCGTCGCTTCCCACGGAATCATCAATGTAGCCAGGAATATCAGAAAGAAAATGTTCTTGCCCGGAAAATCCAGGGTTGCCAGAGCGTAAGCCGCCAGCGATGAAGTTACCAACTGTCCAACCGTAACGGCGATAGAGACCACGAAGGAGTTGATAATCCAGCGGCCCAGGTTCGGTTCCTGCGCGAACGCCTGGGGGAAAGAACTCCAATCGAGCTTGCTAAAATTGGGCAGGAGACTTGGCGCAACAGTATTGCCCTGCACAGCCAGGGAAAGGGAAAAGAAAATCGGGAATAACACAATCAGCGAAGCTATAATCAGCAGGATATATAGGCCGATTTGCCGGGCCGTTTCCAGCGCATTATAAGTGGTGGAGTGGACCTCGTTACTTCTAACGCCTGCGCTCATTGGTAATGTACCTTCCTATCAAGCAATCTGTATTGAACCAGTGTCAGCACCAGCACGACCATGAATAGCACTACGGCGATAGCCGAGGCGAACCCATAGCGCGTATCCTTGAAGAAAGCCGTAAATAACTGGAAAACCATTACGTTGGTTGAACCATTAGGCCCTTCATTGGCAATCAGGACATTGAACTGGGTAAACGCCTGGAAACAGCTTATGGTCGAAATTATAAATAGAAACAGCAAGGTCGGTGTTAAAAGCGGCAGGGTAATATAACGGAAGGAATTCCAGCCGTTTGCTCCATCAATTTTGCTGCTTTCGTAAAGGTCCTGGGGAATGGCCTGAATGCCGGACAGGGTAATAATAAAGTTAAAACCCAGGGCCGTCCAGATTGTCATAAAGGCGACGGCGGGCAAAGCCGTGGAAGCGTCGAGCAGCAAACCCTGGGTCTTTAGATGGAGGGCATCCACCAGCCAGGTAGTCGCCTTGATGCTCGGGTTGTAAATCAAAGCCCAGATAACGCTGGCGCTAGCGACCGAGATTGCGACGCTGCTGGTGAAAATGGTCCTGAAAACGCCAATAATTTTTACTTTAGCGGTAGCCAGCATTGCCAGGGCCACCGAAGTAACAATACCGAGCGGCACCACCATCAGGCTGAACAAAACCGTGACCCAGATGCTCTGTAAATATTCGGTCCGTCCGCTACCATCCAAATTTAGAATCCGGCTGTAATACTGGACATCATTAAAGCGAACTGTTTGCCCGGCCTGGTCAGTTATGAAAAAGCTCAGGTAAATAGACTGGAAGAAAGGCCAGAAAACGAAAGCGGCAAAAAGGAAGAGGGCCGGGGCCATATAAAGAAGCGCCCAGCCAAAGTTCTGCCAGCGCCGCCGCCGGATGTAACTGGCGTTTGAATAAGATTCGGTTAGGGGAGCCGCCTGACCGGGTGGCGAAACAGTCACAACTTCGTCAGTATTAACGCTTTTGACGGTGTCAAAAGGCTGAGCAGATTTAGATTCAGGTTGATCTACTGCACTCATATCGCAATATACTTTCCTGGATTAATAGTTCCGGTAAGCACCCATATTATAACTGAAAAAGGAACACACGTGTGCGCTGGGAACGCCATTCCAATGGTCAGGGGGAAGGCCGCTTCGTTGCGCTACTTTTTCTATTATAACCTATAAAAAAGTTTTTTTCTACATAACTAAACCTCAAATAATTTATCTTTACCTATTTTATAAGAATTTAACAACTTTTAACAGTTGTTAAAGGGTAAATTCTGAAGAAAAATACTAAAGGTTAAAAAGCATCCTTATGCTATAATTGGCATTGTAGGATTTTTCAGCAGTTTTCCGAGGAATTAAGTAAAGATAATTGCATTTATTTTTGCTCGCAAGATTGGGGTGTAACTTGGATGGAGTGGAAAGGAGCCAATTCGATGTCCCAGCAGTACGGTCAATCCAGCGGCGGCCAGAATCAGCCCCCGCAATACGGTCAAAATCAAGGGGGTTCTCAGGGCCAGTACGGCCAGCCGAGCAGCCAGACCGGCGGTAACCCGGCCCAGCAACCAACCCAGTACGTCCAGGGGCCTTACGGCACGCCGCCTCCCGGCTACCAGGCTAATAACCAGCCTCAACCGCCCTATGGACAGCCTCAACCGCCCTACGGACAGCAGCCCGGAAACTATAACCCTACCCCGGTCCCAATCCCGCCAATGGCCGCCATCAAACAGCCGGCCCGGCAAGTCCCGGCGGATGGTTTTGAAAGAAGCCTGGCTTTACTGGTATACCTTTTTTCGACTTTAATTGCAGCCGGAGTGCTGGGCCTGGGTGATACTCCGCTGGCGCTGCGTTCCACCGGTAACGGCATCGGCGGCTATGTCGTTTCTTTTGGGCTTAGTTTAAGCTACCTGGTCGCCTTTGCCCTGCCGCTGGCCGTAATATATGGGGGCCGCAGCGGTGAACTGGTCCGTTTCCACGCCAAACAAGCCCTGTGGCTTTTGATAGCTTATACTGTAATCCGGCTGGTTATCGAACTATTATTCCTGATACCGTCGCCGGGCGTGCAGGATATTTTGTTCAACGGCGTGATAGTTGGCCTCTTGCACGTGATTGTGGTGCTGGCCGGGGCTTTCGCCGGGGTTCGGGCTTTCCTGAACCGGGAAATGTACTCATTACCGGTAATCGGAGGCTTTGTAAAATAAACAATGCCACATTCCAACGCCTCGAACCTGCCGGTCTTGCAACTGCCCCTGAACCTCAAGCCGCGATTAAGCCAGGGGCACCCCTGGGTCTATCGCAACCAGCTTGGCGAAAGCGGCAGTTTGCGAATTGCAACCGGAAGCTGGGTCCAGGTCCGCTCCGGCAGGTTCAACGGCTTTGGTTTGTGGGATAATTCCGGCCCTATCGCGGTACGCCTTTTTTCCACCCGCCAGGCGCCGGATTACTCCTGGTTTTTGGAACGGGTGGCGGCAGCCTGGGAGAACCGGGCGCACCTGCGGGAGGCCAGCCCGCCTGATGAAAAGACCGAGGCTTACCGGCTGATTTTCGGGGAAGGCGATGGTCTACCCGGCCTGACGGTAGACCTCTACGGCCAGTACGCGGTCGTGGCGACCTATTCCGCCGGAGTCGAAACGCTTAAAAACTGGCTGGTCCAGGCTTTACGCGACCTGGCGCCGCTCAAAGGGATTTTACAACGGGCGCGGCCCAAAAATAGCGAGGCCGAAGCGGACGACCCCGGCGCGGAACGCAGCGGCGGCGGCAAACTCCAGGCCTTGTGGGGCCGCCTGCCTCCGCGGGAACTGGTCGTGGGAGAGCACGGCCTGAAATTCAAGGCTAACCTTTTTGAAGGCCAGAAGACCGGCCTGTTCCTGGACCACCGTGAAAACCGCCGGTTTATCCAGGACTGGTCGAGCAACTTGACGGTCTTAAACTGCTTTTCTTATACCGGGGCTTTTTCGGTCTACGCCGTCCAGGGCGGCGCCCGGCAGGTAGTCAGTTGTGATATTGCGGCCCAGGCTACTGCCGACGCCGTGGAAAACTTTCGCCTTAACGGTTTCGACCCCGACCAGCACGAGTTTCTCAGCGAAGATTGTTTTGAACTGATGGCCCGCTTTGGCAAGGAAAAGCGGCGGTTCGACCTGATTATCCTCGACCCACCCTCTTTCGCTCACTCCAAGAAAAATGTTTACAGCGCCCTACGCGGCTATACCCGGCTGAACCAGCTTGCCCTTAATTTGCTCGAGCCGGGCGGCTTGCTTGCTTCGGCCAGTTGCACCAGCTATGTTTCACCCGAAATGTTCCGGGATATGCTGGCGACGGCAGCGGCTAACGCCGGCAAAAGATTGCAAATTATCCACGATGCCGGGCAGCCCCTGGACCACCCGGTACCAGCGCATTTTTTAGAAGGCCGTTACCTCAAATTTATGCTGGGGCGGGTCTCTATCCAGCCCTGATTACACTTATAATTGCTATCCTGGTCTATATTACAGTAGTGTAACAGTGTTATTACTTTTATTAAAAATCAATTTACAGCAAACATTTTTAACATATAATAGTTATATCAAAAGAAGGACATTTATTAACAAAAATAAATGTCGGGTTAAAACTTTGTATTACTGTTGTTACATTCTACTATCGTTAAGGGTATAGCTCTAATGAACAAGGTTCTTGTAATCGAGGATAATATAGGCCAGGGGTTAAAATTAAAAGTTGGCCTGGAGGCGCAGAATTTTCAAGTTACCATCGCAACCAGCAGTTTCGAGGCAATTTCGCGGTTAAAAGAAAGCGCGCCCGCCCTAATTATCCTCGATGCCTGTCTGCCGGATAGCGATGGTGTTGAGCTTTGCAAGAGTATAAAGAGCGATTATCAGACCCGCTCAATACCGATTATTATGTACAGCAACGAAAATAAGTTGCAAAACATGGTGCGGGCTTATGAGGCAGGGGTGGACTATTTCATCGTAAAAGAGGAGGATAGTAACAAGGGTCTCTTGATGCTGACCGATAGTTTGCTCTACCGCCGAAGCCGCCGCCCGGCAGCCCTCAGCGCCTGAACCTGAACCGTTTGCGTTATTGTTATTCCCCAACTGAAATATTACTAAAAAAGACCGGAGGCCGGTCTTTTTGTTTATAACCTGGGTCAATTTCTACTTTCCCTGCAAAAGCCCAGCCATAGCAGGACTTGTAAGGCCTGATGATAAAACTTTTTAAAATTGGTATTTCGGTATGGAGAAATCAATCAAAATCGGCCTTTTGGTTATTGTTATAGGAAATTCGCCCAAATATTATAAGAAAATGTTAAACATTAACCAACTGATTCAATTAATTATCCTTTAATTTGGTATTGACATTTAGCTTTAAGCGTTGTTATAATTCCCGAGAGGAAATTATTTCCTCTTATTCGTTAGTCAATCTCGTTAAAGGCCCGCAACCTTTATATACGATTATGTCAGCCGACTTCTAATTTAAGGGTAAAATTTAATATAACCTGAAATTTGCTTTGAGCGGCGAGAGAGAAAGAGGACAGAGCAGTTATGGCCGTTAAGCTATTTATTGGTAATTTATCGTTCAAAGCTACCGAGGACAACTTGCAAGAGTTGTTCAGCCAGGCGGGAACGGTAGTTTCCACCAGGGTGATTACTGACCGGGAGACAGGCCGGTCAAGAGGCTTTGGGTTTGTCGAAATGGAAAGCAAAGAAGAAGCAGACCGGGCAATTGAAATGTTTAATAACTACAATTTGATTGGCCGAGATATTGCTGTCAACGAAGCGCGTCCGCGAGAAGAAGGCGCCGGGGCCGGTAGCCGGGGCGGTTATGCCAACCGCAGCCAGTCTCGCAATTTCGAGTAAAATACTTTTATTCCTGCAAACCTGGCGGAACAGGTTTAAAGAATCAATGGTTGGTATAACCCTGGGAAGGTTCGGATATGGAAGGAAAGCTGGATTTTGTTTCAGCGCCTTTCAACTCTGAACCTTCTTTTTTTACGCCTGTTTTATTTTCGTACGGGTTCGAATTGACCGCCGTCCCAAGGTACTGTTCCAGGATAGCGTAAACCGATTTCAGGTCGAAAGGTTTGGTCAGGATGTCGTCAGCGTGAGTTTTTTCCAGTTCAAGCAAAAAGGCCGTACCGCTTAGAATAATTACCGGGATATGCTGCAGGGTGGGGTCGGCTTTCAGAAACCCGGCCAGTTCAACGCCGCCTAAATCCGGCATCCGTACATCCGTGAAGATAAGGTCGGGCACTTCTTCCTGGGCCAATTTTAAGCCTTCCCAACCGTTACCGGCGGTTACAATTTGATGGCCCTTTTTAGAAATTATGCGTTTGAGTAACAGGGTAATACCAGGGTCGTCGTCCACTACCAGAACTTTGCTCATTTTGTTTCCTATTCCTTACCTTCCAGTAAAGATATACCGCAATTTTAAATTTCGGCCTTGCAACGGGAGGACCAGGGACCAACGGCGGCAATTTTGTTGTATTATAGCATACAGTTTCTAACAAATTACATCTGAATAGCTTTATTGTGCCGTAAATGAAATCTTTGTAAAGGGGAAATTAGTCATATAATGGCTGGATACTTAATGCTGAATGGCGGCGGCGAATTTCAAAAAGGCCAGGAACAGGCCGACCTGTTCGCGCTCCAGCAGGCCGGTGGCAAAGAGGCAAAAATTTTAATCCTGGCGGACGGTGAGGGCGGTATCCCTGCGGCGGGCAGAGGGGCCAACTGGTTTCGTTCGCTCGGCGCAACCAACGCGCAAGCCCTGCCCCTGGTGGCACTAACCGGGGCTGACCAACCCCAGTTAATCGAGAAGTTAGCCGGGGCTAATCTTATCTACCTGGCGGGAGATAACCCGGCCGCTTTGCTGGAAACTTTACAGGGCAGCCCGGGCTGGGAGGCAATTCGGCAAGCCTTTGCCGGCGGAGCGACGCTGGCGGGAGCAAACGCCGGGGCGATGGTTTTAATGGAACACTTCTATGACCCGGCCACAAATGCCATCCGGCCCGGCCTGGGTTTGTTTCAAAATACGATATTCGTGCCGCAGTTTAACGGGCCGGGCCGGAAATGGATTGCTCAGGTTCAGAAAGCCTACCCCCGGGTGCTTTTAATCGGCGTAGATGAGCGGGTGGCAATTGGCGGGCGAGGAAACGACTGGCAGGTCTTTGGCCGGGGCTGGATTACCCTCTACCGGCAGGGCAAACCTTACAAGTACCAGGGGGGCCAGCCTTTTAAGATGCTGTCCTGACCTTTTCTTTTGAAGATGCTTTGCCGTTGTAATCTAAATTTTCATGAGGCGAACAAGGTGAAAGACCTTATTTAGCAGGGCCGGGACTTCGTAGCCGCCTTCTGGGATTATCAGGTCGGCGTAACGCTTGGAAGGCTCGACAAATTCAAGGTGCATCAACCGGACGGTCTCAAGATACTGCTCGACTACCGATTCGACCGTCCTACCGCGCTGGACAATATCGCGCTGCAACCGCCGGATAAAGCGCAAATCGGCGTCTGTATCCACGAAAATTTTAAGGTTCATAAGCCTTCGCAAGCGCGGGTCGGTGTAAATAAGGATGCCTTCAACCACAATAACCGGCTTTGGCTCGACCCTGATAGTTTCGGCGGTGCGGGAGTAGAGTTTGAAATCGTAGGTAGGGACTTCCACAGCCCGGCCCGCCTTTAATTCCTGCAAGTGCCGGATGAGCAGGGCGTTATCAAGCGAGTCGGGATGGTCGTAATTGACCGTGAGGCGTTCCTGGGGCGACAGGTTGCGCTGGTCTTTATAGTAGGAGTCGTGTTCGAGCAGGGCCACCTGTTCCGGGCCGATATTATCCACGATATGCTGGGCAACGGTAGTTTTCCCGCTGCCGCTGCCCCCGGCCACCC
>CADDZM010000191.1 GCA_902812345.1 Chloroflexota bacterium
AGGTTGGTAGTGCTATCCAACACTTTGCCGCCGGGATGGTATTTGCTGCCGTCGGGGTTGAACTCTTGCCAGACTTAGTTAAGGAACATGCCCCTGTAGCTACTATCGTAGGTTTTTCAGTTGGCATTTTTTTGATGCTCCTTATTCGGTCCCTGACTGAAAAAGCAGAAAAGGCCGAGGGTTCGGAGAGTTCGGGTCTGGCTGCTGTAGCCGAAAAGGAACTTTCACCTGCCGGTAAAAACACCCTGCCAACCGGTCTGATTATTACGATAGGGGTAGATGTAACTATTGACGGCCTTTTAATCGGTATTGGTTTTGCCGCCGGAGCCAAAGAAGGTATTTTGCTTATCTTTGCCCTGACCCTGGAACTTTTATCGCTGGGTCTCGCAACCTCGGCTGCTTTAAGTAAATTAGGTATCGCCAGGGGGAAAAGTATCGCCATTACTTCCGGCCTGGCGCTTTTACCTTTTGTGGGCGCTTCCATCGGGGCAACCCTGCTCGGCGGCCTTTCCGGGGGAATGTTAGAAGCTGTTTTGGCCTTTGGGGTAGCCGCTTTGCTTTACCTGGTTACTGAGGAGTTATTGGTCGAAGCACACGAAGTACCTGAAACGCCTTTGATTACCGCTACCTTTTTTGCTGGTTTCTTACTCTTACTGATAATTACCATGGTTGTTTAGTTGTAGTAGTAGTGGTAGTGAAGTATGATTTTCTTAGCCGTTTCTAATATTTTCTTTACCACTCGCGGCTAGACTGAAGCCTGGCCGAAATTAATCGAAGAACCGTCTTTAAAAGTTGTAAGAGGACTTACCGGAAGGAAACTAAACTTTCTAAAAGGAGAGGCTCGGTTGACCGGGCAGGTTCAAGGTGGCTTTACAAGGGCCTTGTTAATCCGTATCATACCCGGAAAGATAAACAGGAAGCTATCTACAACTCTGGACAAAGCTTTAAGCGGCTCCGCAACGAATGCGCCAGGCTGTAGTTTAGTCCGTACTTATCATTAGAGGGCTTTTAACTGGAAACATCGGCAGTAAAACTTTTATGGGTTAAATTGGACAGCCTGGCGCACCTTTGCATGCGGTTTACGGCTGTGCTTTTCCTGACCCTGGCGGTTTTGAATGTAGGCGTAGGTGGGGTGGTCACGCTTGATACCGACCCGCTAAATACCCAGAAGGAAGCGGGCGGTAGAGCAGGTAACGAACTTTTGCACTTACAGCTTTTCGGCCTGTTCCACCTTCACGAAAGTATTATTGAAGAACATATTCACCAGTTAAAACCTCCACCCGGCGTAATCGAGTACGATACGACCAACCAGACTGAAACCAAGGGTTTATTTCTTTCGACCGGACTCATATCTGGACCCGGACCTGGACCCGACCCAAGTGCCGGGCCAGGTATACATTCCGGGAATTACGGAGCCGGCTGGCTACAAAGTTTAATTTCTGATTATCTCCATAGTTCCACTAACAGTGGAGTAATTTTACTAATGTTCAAGGACCGTCTTTTATCCCATAATGATCTGCGCCTGACCGGCCCCTTTCTTCAGGTACCCCAAAAACCACCCATCTTATAACTTATCCCTGATTCTTTCATTCATCCGGTAGAGTACCCCATAATTAACTGCCTGAATTTGGCCGCCCTAACTCTTGCTAGTTTGGCTTACCCTTTGAGGGAAGTTTTAAACGCCCTCAAGTTCAGGGAAACAAGTAATTAGTATGGTTGCGGTATAGGGTATTTTGCCTGATTTAGAATTAGCGGCAAACTATTATGAGGCATTTTTACTGTGTTTTTGAAGCCTATTTTATTGAGCAGAAAGGTAAGGTTTTTGATGACAACTTTAAGATCTACGAGTAGCGGCCGGGTGAACCGGTTAGCCCTGGTTGCAGTGATTGGGCTAAGTGTTAGTTTCCTGTTTCTTAGCCAGGTCCAGCTCACATGGGCCCATGCCCGCTTTAAGAGCGCTAATATTCAACCTGACTCGGTAGTCACGACTGTTCCAGCAACTCTTACCATCACTTTTACCGAGGAGACCAGCCCGACTGAAACCAGGTTACAGGTTTTGGACGCGAGCGGTAAAGCGGCAGACAGGGGTGACTTGAAGGTTACCGGGGCCACTGCTACCATCGGCCTAGGAACGCTGGCAGACGGCAAATATACGGTAAAATTCCGCACTTTTACCGAAGATGACAGCAACATTGTAGAAGGCGATTATACTTTTACCGTTGCCAAGGCTGGCACCGCAGCCACTGGCGACGCCAGCAAGGCTAACCAGGTGGAGAGTGGGGAATCCGAACAACCCTCCGGTGCTCCGGCTACCGGCTTTGGCGGCAGCTCAACCGCTGGCGAAGGCAATAGCGGTATGGTAGTGGCTATTTCGACCCTGGGGGTTATCGGCCTGGTGGCGCTCGGCTTACAGCTTTTTATCCGGCGGAAAAAGGCAAACTAAAGGGCCGGGCTTAAGCTAAAGCGTTACTAAGTTGATCGGCGCTACCTCTAAAGGCTTCAATCAGAAGTCTAAGGGGTGCGCCGGTCAACAATTACCCTGCTCAAAGCAAGTAGGTGTAAAAGAACTGGATGGATAGCTGACAGGAAAAGGAATCGGGTTTAAGAGCAATGTTAAAGAGTAAAAAAACAAGAAAATTCTCAAGGATTGGTTTATTAGCAGCGGTAGGCGCAGCGCTTTTTTGCTGGGCGCTGGTGTTGGACCTGCCTGCGGCAGCCGCCCACGAAAGCCGGGATGTAGCGGGTGGAAAATACCAGTTTAGAGTCGGCTTTCTGAATGAGCCGGTCTACCAGGGCCTTGATAACGCGGTATATCTGGCAATCTGTACCGGAAGTTGCACGAGCAACCCGGACGGTACTTTTTCAAACGGGGTAACCGGCGCCTTCGATACTATCAAGGTTGAAATCAGCTCGAACGGTCAAACGATGCAACTCGGATTTAAAGCGGTGCCACGCATGCCAGGCCGGTATAACGCCGAGTTTATTCCGACCAGGGTTGGTGATTACACCTTTCGGGTTTTCGGTACTCTTGGGTCTGATAATATCAATGAAACATTCCGGTCAGGCCCGAATACTTTTGATAGCGTAGAGCCGGTGACAGCTATTCAATTTCCCGATAAACCGGGCTTCGGCTCTGGCGGGAGCGGTAATTCGACGAGCGCCAATCCCACCGCGCCGGCCGGCGCTGCTACCACTGCCGCTGCGGCCGCGGCTGCGACAAGCGGTAACGCCTCATCAAGCACCCCGGCGAGTCCGGCTACGGTTGCCCCAAACGCCGGAACTACTAATGCTTCTGCTAACGCCACAAATTCCGGTTCAAGCGGCACAAACAACGGTTCAAGCGGGGCAGACATTCAAAGCCTCACGCAGAAATTGACCGACCAGCAGCGCCAGTTAGACGCCGCTAAATCCGACGCTTCGACCGCCACAATGGTCGGTTTTGGTGGGATCATTATCGGTTTGATTGGAGTGGTCCTGGCCGGCCTGGCCTTGCTTTTTGCCAGGTCTAAGAACCGAACTTCGCCCCGTCCTCGCCGGGAAGTCGAGGGAGGCTAATTAGTTAGTTAGACCAATAAACAGTTGCAGGCAGTAGTAATCAGAGAGTTGCAGGTATTATGAGGTTTTTCAGGCGGTTTATAGTAGCAGCGGGGTTGGGGCTGGTCATATTGCTTGGATCCGGGGTGCTTTGGAGTCCCACGGTAGCCCAGGCGCATGCCGGTTACGAACGGAGCACGCCGGCCAGCAATGCCCGATTGCCTGCCGGTAAACCGCCGGTGCTGGTTCAGGTCTGGTTTACCGAGCCGCTGGAGCCCCGCTTTAGCGAGCTAAGCGTCTTTGACAAAAACGGGGTCCGGGTAGACCTGGGCAATAGCCAGGTAAGCCCAGGTGACCAGAAATCAATGTTTATCGGTCTTAAACCGGCCCTGCCGGACGGCCCCTATACGGTTGTCTTCAAGAATGCCTCAACCGAGGATGGGCACACCCTTAAAGGTAGCTTTGCTTTTGTGGTGGGTTCGGGGGCTTTGCCAACGGCCCGGACCAATAGCCCGCTGGATCTTGTCGAGCAAAATGGGGCTTCCGGTAGTAATGATAATTTCATTATCTGGACTATCAGCTTGCGCTGGCTGAACTATCTTTCGGGTACTGCCCTCGTTGGTGCCCTTATTTTTGGATTCCTGGGCTGGCGAAGGGCCGTTGGTCGGGCCAGGGCCTCTAAAAGGATGGGACCGGAACTACCGGCGGCAGCCTGGAAAGGCTTAAGCCGGGTGCAAACGCTGGTCTGGGCCAGCCTGGCTGGGCTTATCTTAGGCTGGGTGGGCTGGTTTGTCTACCAGGCCGGCGCTTTTTCCTCTCAAAACCCGGCCCAACTCCTGGGCCTGGGAGTTACCGGTAGCGGCCGAGGCTCTCAAGCCCTCGCCGATTTTCTATTTGGCAGCCGCTATGGAGGCATCTGGCTGGCCCGGCTGATTCTGCTGATCCTGGCTACTATTACCTGGTGGTTCACCGTAAAAATGGGCCTGGTGAGAAAAGCAAGCTCACCTGACGGAGATTTCTTCTCATTTACCTCAAAAGCTCTTAACGAGGATGAAGAAGAATTCGACGGACTTGGATTAAAACCGGGTTTGGTACTGTGGTGGGTAACCGCTGCCCTGGGAGGGGCGGTATTACTCACAACCAGTTTAAATTCCCATGCGGCCGGTATAGAAAAACTGGCCTGGCTTGCGATAGGCAGCGATTGGCTGCATCTCCTTTCAGTTGGAGTGTGGATTGGCGGACTCGGGGCGATGGCCCTTGCGCTGGCCGGAAGCTTGCCGGTTTTAAGACCTGGCAGTGGTGACCGGACCCGGTTGTTGTCAGCTCTTATCCCCGTCTTTACCCAACTGGCACTAACCAGCGTCCTGGTGCTGGTGCTAACGGGTGTTCTTCAGTCGGTGCTGCAACTCACCGATCTCAAAGAACTCTTTACCACAACTTACGGTCTGACCTTACTGGCGAAGATAGTCTTGTTATTACCCCTTCTACTTCTAGGCGCTTTTAATCTCCTGGTGGTGACGCCACGAATGCGTTCTTTTGCGCGCTCTAAAGCCGCCGGACCAAGAGAAGGTCCCGGCTCAATTGCAGCCGGATCGCTGGGTTTAAAGTTCCGGCGGTCGGTCCTGGCCGAGATTGTACTGGGTTTTGTGATTATTCTGGCTGCGGCCCTCCTGACTAGCCAGGCACCTCCTAAAAATTTGGCAGCTACAACCTCGGTGTTGTATTTTCAATTCAAGCAGAACGATCTTAAAGTTGCGCTGGCTATTGCTCCCGGTATTATTGGTGATAATACTTTTGAAGCTCGTTTAACCGACAGCCGAACCGGTCAAGTTGTTTCCGATGCCGGGCTGGTTAATCTACGCACCTCCATGGTAGGCATGGAAATGGGGGAGGTGCAGTTAGAACTTAAACCCAGGGGAGCCAACAACGGGCGTTATCTCGGGCAAGGTCCAATATTAAGCATGGCCGGAACCTGGCATGGTACTCTCCTGGTGCAGCGCAACGGCCAGGAGGACGTGCAGATGCCCGTTTCTTTCCAGGTTAAATAAGCTCAAGCTTGCCAGAGCAAATTAATCAAGTCTATAGCTAGCTCAGGGTACTTTACTATATTGGCTGAGTAAAATGGTGTTAAATTTCGACCTGGAAAACGTTAGCGCCCTGTGCCGGGCTTTTACCAGGGTGTCAACGAGTTACTAACCCAAAGCGGCAAATGGCAGATGAAGGTGATCTTGCAAAAGCCGGGAGTGAGTGATGTTGAATATATTTTCCAGTTTGAAATAAAAGGCTAAAGCCAGCTATGGGCTTGTGATTTATACCGAATGCGGTGAAAACTGTAAATTTGCTTAATGGTAAAACTTTGAGCTGTATTTTGATCTCTTAAGAAAATAAAATATAGCGTGGAAAATCGTAGCGCCGAACTTACACCTTAGCACTGCTGAATTTTTATCTAAATTTTTACCTGAGGAACCTTGACATGCTTTGCCTGACCCGGTACTCTCTACGCAAATACTATTTTGTGTAAGATAGCTTCACTAAAATGAAGGTGCTGGCAAGATTTAATGCACGCGCATCCTAGTTCGGAAGCTAAATATCGGTAAGCAGGTTAAGAGAACAAAAATGCAAGAAGTTTATGATGAAGAAGAAACTGATTCGTTAGAAGAAACGTCTGGATCAGCCCGATTTCCTTTAGTTCGGCTGGCGGTTATCGGCGGAATTGTAATTTTATTAGCGGCTTTAGGGGTAACCACCTGGGGCTGGATAAGTAATCTCAAGCCGGGTGCCGATAGCCCTGAAGTTAGTTTCGCCTATGATATGGGTGCCCACCACTCCCAGGCGGTTGAAATGGCTGTTAAAATCAGAGACCGCACCACCGACCCGGATCTGCGTATCCTTACCATAGATATGACGCTGACCCAGCAGGCGCAATTGGGACAGATGCAGGGCTGGCTGGCCGCCTGGGGGCAGCCGTTCGCTTCTCCTGAGCCGGTAATGGGAGGCCAGGGCCAGATGATGGGTATGGCGACGCTTCAACAATTACAAGCTCTCGATACGTTGCCGGTGGCCGAGGCGGAAATATCTTTTCTCCAGCTCATGATCCGCCATCACCAGGGCGGCGTAGCCATGGCTAAACAGGTTCTGGCCCAGACCAACCGGCCGGAAGTCTTGCAACTGGCGAATGCGATAGTAAACAGCCAGCAGAGTGAGATTAAGTATATGAAAGAGCTGCTTCAAAAACGTGGAGTGACGGTATAAATTACCGCTTGACCGGCGTGGTTATTCCGGTAAGTTATCAATCAATCTACAAACATAAGACAGGCTCCCCAGCCTGTTTTTTGTTGTGGCCGTTATATTTTCCAGGTTTCTTCATCAGGCAAACAAAGTAAACCTTGACATGAGCGATTTAAATACATTATCATATCAGTAACTAATGATATAATGATGAAACTAAATCATAATGCATTTGTAGATTCTGGAGCAGAAAAATGTTACTCGAAAATGGCCTGACCTCTACCGCCCTTAAAGCTAAACTTTTCCGGGGCTTCTCGGATAATTCCCGGCTTATCATCCTGGAAGCCCTCCAGACCGGGCCGCTTACCGTTGGCGACATTGTCAAAACAACCGGGCTATCCCAGTCGAATATCTCAAACCACCTGAGCTGTCTGCGTGATTGTGGCCTGGTCAGCGTAGAACAGCAGGGCCGGTTCAGTTACTACCGCTTGAGCGACGAGCGGGTAGCCGCCCTGCTCAATCTGGCCGGAGATTTGCTGGCCGAGGTGGCTAAAGGCGTGTACGAATGTACACGCTATATCGGCCCCACTAAATCCAATTCACCTGAAATTCCCTTAAAAATCATTGCTGATTAAGTAGCCCCTTACCTTAAAACCGGCGCGGAGTAAGATAAAAAGAAGAAGAAGGAAAAAATTGAGTAAGGAAATTGTATGGCTGAAAGTTTAAGGACAGGAAAAATTCAGACCCTGGAGTTGCCCGTAAAAGGGATGGACTGCGCTGATTGCACGGTCCATGTCCAGAAAGCTTTAACAGATTTGGAAGGTGTTGAAACTGCCAGAGTTTTACTCTCCGCACAAAAGGCCGTGGTTAATTTCGACCCGGCTAAAGTCACCCCTGCGACGTTACGCCGGTCAATTGAGAAAGCCGGGTATGCGGTTCCGGTGCAAATTTCTTCGCTGGAAACTATCGAACTGCCGGTCGCCGGGATGGACTGCGCCGATTGCACGGTCCATGTTCAGAAAGCTATCTCCGCCCTGCCAGGGATAGATACGGTGAAGGTGCTGCTTTCGGCCGAGAAAGCCATAATCACGCTGGACTCGCAAAAGGCCGATTTAACCGCCATCCGCCAGGCCGTCAAAGAGGCCGGGTATACGGTTCCTCAGGAGAGCTCTACTACATTCACTTCCGCTCAAAGTGGCCCTACCGAGGAAGAAAAAGTTAACCCTAAACTACCGGATTACCTGAGTTCAATATTAACCCTTTTAGGCTTGATTTTAGGGGCGGTCCTCTTAATTATCGTGGCCGGAGAATGGCTGGGGCTGTTTGAAACTCTCACCGATAGAGTACCCTGGCCGGTAGGCTGGCTTATCGTGGGAGTGGCCGGGTTACCGATTTTTCGCAATGTTATAAAAGCGACCTTCCATGGCCGGATAATTTCACATACTCTTATGAGCCTGGGGGCTGTTGCGGCCCTGGTGGTCGGGCAGTGGCCTACTGCAGCGGTCGTAGTCTTTTTCATGCGAGTGGGTGAGTACGCCGAAAGATTTACCACCGAACGCTCACGCCAGGCCCTGAAGAAACTTACTTCCCTGGTTCCGCAGACGGCCAGGGTTGAGCGTAATGGAGTTGAACAGAAAGTTCCAGTCAACCAGGTCCGGCCGGGAGAAATCGTGGTAGTGCGTCCCGGTGACAAAATACCGGTAGACGGCGTTGTCCTGAGCGGCCAGGCTACCGTCGAGCAGGCGGCTATTACCGGCGAGTCGCTTCCGGTAGAAGTGGAAGAAGGCCATGGTGTATATGCCGCCACCATTGCAAGACTGGGTAGCCTAAGGATACAGGCGACCCACGTTGGGGCTGACACCACCTTTGGCAAAGCCGTAAAAATGGTCGAGGAAGCCGAAGCCCACCGGGCCGAGGTGCAGCTCCTGGCCGACCGTTTCTCAGCCTACTACCTGCCGGTAGTGGTAGCGGTCGCGGTCATAAGCTTTATTTTTACTCGCAATCCTCTTAGCAGCGCGGCGGTAATGGTGGTGGCCTGTTCCTGCTCGTTTGCCCTGGCAACTCCGATTGCCATGCTGGCTTCTATCGGCGCGGCGGCCAGGCGGGGGCTGCTTATCAAAGGCGGTAAATACCTGGAGGTACTTGCCAGGGCGGACATCCTCCTGGTAGACAAGACCGGAACTTTAACCGCCGGTCAGCCCCGGATTACCGATATTGTGCCGTTAAAAGGAAGATCCGTTGCCGAGGTTCTAGGGATGGCAGCCGCGGCGGAACGCTACTCCGAGCATCCCCTGGCCCAGGCGGTCCTGGCTGCGGCCGAGCAACAACAAATAAAGGTGAGTGAACCTCACAACTTCCGGGCGGTCCCCGGCATGGGCGTCCAGGCCCTGGTGGACGGCAACCAGGTCACCGTGGGTAACCGTCGGCTGGAACAGCTTCCGCCAGACCTGAAAGCGGCGGACGAGCTGGAAGAACAGGGCAAAACCCTTCTGTTTGTGGTTGAGGGAGGCGAGCTAATCGGGATCCTGGGAGCGGCCGATACCCTGCGGCCGGAAGTATCCCAGGCTCTGGCGGCTGTCCGTAATTTGGGTATCAAAAAAATCGAACTTCTGACCGGCGATAACGAGCGGACCGCCAGGGCTCTGGCAGGCGAGCTTGGAATAGATTACCGGGCCAATTTGCTGCCCGAAGATAAGATAAAAATCGTTAGGGATTACCAGAGCCAGGGTCACCGGGTGGTCATGGTTGGCGACGGAGTTAACGATGCTCCGGCCCTGGCTCAGGCCGATGTGGGCATAGCAATGGGCGCGGCCGGCACCGATATAGCGATTGAAGCGGCCCATCTGGCCCTGATGCGAGATGACTGGCGGCTGGTGCCGGAAGCCCTGGCTATCGCTAAACGGACAATGCGGGCGGTTAAAGCAAACTTTGCCTTTACCGCCGTCTACAACCTTTTAGGTTTGAGCCTGGCCGCCACCGGCATTCTGCCCATGATAGTGGCTGCTGCCGCCCAATCCATCCCGGACTTTGGCATTCTGGCTAATTCCTCCCGGCTGCTCCGCTATAAACCCCTGAAATTTGAGGGAGTGGCGGGGTCAGGCCCTGGGGCCGGGACTGATACATTGAGGGCATTTCAAAAGCCCAGATCAGCCTTGCTAACCATTAAACAGCCTTCTTCCGGCGTCTCCGGCAGCGCCAACAACCTGGCTGAGCTCAAACAATTACCCTTACAACTGGCACCGGTAACGATGAAAGATCACCAGGAAGACGGGGCTTGCGCGTGCTGCAACAACTCCGAGTCTGCCGTAAAAGTTGTCCAGCCGGTAAGGTTAAATGAACCTATTGTGTTAGCCCTCAAGGTAAAGGAAACCAAGCAAGAGGAAAAGAAAAGGGGCTCTCATGACAGCGATAGGCATACCCGGCCATAAGGAACTTTAGAGAGATCGGCTGGGGCTGGCTAGTGAACTAAAATAGACTCTTACCAGGATAACTTACGTCCTAGATTGCATGACTTTAACCTTACCATATCCAGTTCGACTTTTAACAATGAAGCGTCAAAGTAGCAAGTTACAATGAAGGCTTTTTCTATCGGTAAACCTGTCCTCAAGCAATTGTCCGGCCGCCGAGCTGGAGTAGATGGCCTTCTTCTCAGTGGTACAATGGGCGGGTTAATTATGTTAGTTGCGCAGATCAACCCTGACATTCTTTCCAGGGGAGAAGTTGATGCCAGGACTAAAAAACAACGCGCCTTTTTCTTTATTCCTTCTCTTTCATTTTTATTCGGTATACCGCTGCTTTCAAACATAAGGTTAAGGAGGCAAAATAAAGGCGAACTTTCCTTTTATAACGCCTTCCTTAACGCTTACATTGTAGGCGGTATCGGTAATTTGTTCGACCTGTTAGTCCTGGATTACCTTTTATTATTGATCTGGAAGCCAGGCTTTATAAAGTCATTGGCAAGCGAAGCTGATCCAATATATTATAGCTATTCTTTTCATTTCAAGGCTTTTCTACGGGGAATGATTATAACGCTGGTACCCAGTCTGGTTGCGGCGTCCTTGGGAGAGGAAAAAGATGCTAAGTTGGTTAGAGTTGTTTTAACCCGCTATTTTAGATGCCACTTTAAACGCCCTGGTTTTGAATATAGCTTAATTTGTTTCCAATGTACGGTGAATACCAGGGCCGGGAAGCTTTTATATGAGACCAGATACTAGGTCACTGGGGCTCTGAAGTCTCCAAAAGGTGAACCTCTTAACGATGCCGCTCTTTCAGGGCATACCAAAAAGTGCTAGCAACTGGAATTGGGCTATGGGGTTAGAGCATTGTTTGGACAGGAATCAGCGACAGAAGGTAATCCAGTAAAGTCTGGCTATTCTTCCTATGCTCCTAGTCCAGGGTTCACACCCTTTTACTGCCCAAATCGGGTAGAGCGTTGAGATAGCAACCTTTATTAAGCATACAAGGAGGTATAAATGTATGTCCACGATTAGCCGGGTAAATTCCCTTTCGGGTTTTGGGCAGTTACCAAAACAGCTATTGAAAAAGCTTGGCCTCCTATTCTCAAAAAGGGCGGTCAGTAAGGCGGCCATGGGGCATTGTTCTTTTTGCGGAAAGAGCCCGCACCAGGTCCAGCGCCTGGTGGCTGGCCCCAATGTTTTTATTTGCGATGAATGCGTACACCTTTGTAATGAAATCATTGCCGAGGGAACCAGCCAGCCAAATAACTGATCGTGATGAAGAAAGCAGCCCAGGTTAGAGGGGATAGTAAATAATTAAGTTAAAGTCTGCTTATCCTAAATGAGGCCCTGATACCAAGATGGCTGAAGACTTTACTCCCATTCTTGGGGTCGAAAATGCCGAACTGGCCGTTGCCTGGTATGAACGCCCCGGCTTCAAACAGGAGTCGGTCCATCTCTTCGAGCCGGGCTTTACGGCTTTCGTTACGATCAGGCGCGGGCCAGCCCAACTGTTCCTTTCCGAACACTAAGGCGATACCCGCCCGGATACCCTTATCTACTTGAGTTTGTACGACCTAACACTGTGGCAAAAAATTTGGAGTACCGGTTGAGGAACAACTATAGGGTCGTGAATTAGAACTGCAAGACCCCGACGGCAACCGCCTGCGGGTCGGTGTAGCGAACTCCTTTCTGACCATTACCAATAAACCCACGGACAAGTACTCCAACGCTTCTTCAATCAGCAAAATCCTCTTTGAGTGAAAGCCGCAAATATAGTGTCAATATTTAACCATAACATCTATGATAACGTTCGAACGAGGGCGATTATACTCCATCAAGGTTGCTTGCTGTTGCTATCGCCAACCCAACCAGGTGACCAGTGGTGCCCGCCCGGTGGTGGTCTCCAACCAAACGAGAGTTTAAGCGAATGTATTATTCGAGAGGTCTATGAGGAAACCGGGGTCGAAGTGGAGGTGGCCGGGCTGGCTTTTCTAAGTACAGCTACCCGCAAATAGGGTGTGGAAATCAAGAAACCAAAGCATACTGCCAGTTACCCCTGCTTTGTCTAATGTTTAACCCCTCTCGAAGGCTAATTACTGGCTGAAGGCTGTAATCTTC
>CADDZM010000192.1 GCA_902812345.1 Chloroflexota bacterium
GCGGTCATACCGAGCGGTTTAACGCCGCGAGCTACTGTGAATTTCTAAAGAAGGTGTTGGAGCAGACCCCCAGCACCCAGAAGATAATGGTGGTGCAGGATGGGGCGCGTTACCATACCGCCCGGGCGACCAAAGAGTTTATTGCCGCCCACGCCGAGCGCTTGAGCGTCTACCAGCTACCGGCTTATTCGCCGGACTACCATCCTATCGAGCACTTATGGCGTAGGATTAAGCGAAAAGCGACCCATAACCGCTATTTTGAGAATTTTCAAGATTTGATAGCGAGTGTAGAAGCCGCTTTAGCCGAGTTAGTCGCTAATCCAGGTGAAGTTCTGGCTCTGGCAGGGACTATTTTGGATAAATGGGCCGCTTAGTCGCCGGTCAAACTTTCTGATTTATTTTCTGAAGATCTATAGAGCTCTAAACTCAAAACCTATTTACGGGTAAATGCCCCTGGTTAGGGAAGCTTCGGCGACCCGCCCGACCGCCAGGATATAGGCGGCGGTCCGCATATCCACTTTACGCTCCTGGGCGATGTTATGCACCTCGCTAAAGGCTTTGCTCATAACGGTATTAAGGCGGCGGTTGGTTTCAGCCTCGTTCCAGAAAAACGATTGCAAGTCCTGGACCCACTCAAAGTAACTGACGGTCACGCCCCCGGCGTTCGCCAGGATGTCCGGCAGGACGAAAATCCCCTTGTCCTGGAAAATTCGGTCGGCTTCCGTATTTGTTGGGCCGTTCGCGGCTTCGGCAATAATGCGGGCTTTTACCTGGGCGGCATTTGCGCCGGTAAGCTGGTTCTCATAGGCCGCCGGGATTAGAATATCGCAGTCTAGCCCTAGCAATTCCTGGTTGGTAATTTTATCGGCGTTCGGGAAACCGGCCAGGGTGTGATGCTCCTGATTGTAGATTGTAACATTTTTCAGGTCAAGCCCCTCCGGGTTGTAGATGCCGCCGTTAGTGTTGCTTATTGCCACAACGCGCGCCCCATCCCCCATCAGCAACCGGGCTATGGTCGCGCCTACGTTACCAAAGCCCTGAACCGCTATCCTGGCGCCCTCCAAATTTATATCTTTCTCCCGGCAGGCTTCCCGGATGACATATTGCACGCCGCGAGCGGTGGCCTCGCTGCGCCCTTCCGCCCCACCAATATTAATTGGCTTGCCGGTCACTACAGCGGTCACGGAATAGCCTTTTTGCATGGAATAAGTGTCCATAATCCAGGCCATTGTCTGCGCGTCGGTGTTTATATCAGGCGCCGGAATATCAGTATCCGGCCCGATAAGTAATGAAATCTCGGTAGCGTAGCGGCGGGTCAGGTTTTCCAGTTCGCGCTGGCTTAACTTCTTGGGGTCTACCACTACGCCGCCTTTGGCGCCGCCGTAGGGAATATCAGCCACCGCGCATTTCCAGGTCATAAGCATGGCTAAAGCCCGCAAATCTTCGGGCGTAAGCTGGGCGTGATAGCGGATACCGCCTTTAGCCGGGCCGCGGGCCACGTTATGCTGGAAGCGGTAGCCAGTATAGACCTCGACCGAACCGTTATCCATCTGGACCGGGAAGTTGACGGTTAGTTCGCGCTTGCAGGTCAACATTACCTTGCGCAAGCCGGGTTCCAGGCCCAGAAAATCGGCAGCGTTATTAAATTGATTTCTGGCGGTCTGAAGAAGATTTTGGGATTGGTCGGTTTCCGTCATCATTGTCGTATGCCTTCCTTTTGGTGAAATATTTAGTTTGCGGAATATTATCCCGGTATAAAGCGGAAGTAAAGAAAAAGCTTCCGCTTTATACCGGAGAAATGCTAATTTAAAGTCTTTCGCGCAGCAGCCGGGTTACCACGTCTTTGCTGGCTTTCCCTTTGGTGACTTTCATTACGCCGCCGATTAAGAAGTTCAGGCTGGCATCCTTACCGGCCTTGAAATCTGTTACGGCTTTGGGATTTTCGGCGATAACCTGTTCCACAACCGAGGCAATCGCGCCTTCGTCCGAGATTGCGCCCAGACCTTTGTCTTTAACAATGGTGGCGGCATCGTGGCCGGTTGCAAACATCTCCTCAAAGACATCTTTGGCGGTCTTCGGCGTGATAGCGCCTTTCTCGACCAGTTCAATCAGGCCGCCCAGTTGGGCCGGTTGGATTTTAACTTCGGACAGTTCGCCGCCGCTTTCTTTGAGGCGGGCAAAGAGTTCATTCAAAATCCAGTTGGCGACCGCTTTCGCCCGCGGCGGGGTCGGGTTCGGCCCCAGGGCAGCCTCAAACCACTCGGCGGTTTGCCGCGTGCCGGTCAAAACTTCCGCGTCGTAAGCGTTCAGGCCAAAGTCGTTCATGAAACGGTAGCGGCGTTCGTCGGGCAATTCCGGTAGGTTGGCCTTGATTTTTTCGCGAAATTCGGCGGTCAGTTGCAAAGGCGGCAAATCCGGCTCCGGGAAGTAGCGATAGTCGCTGCTGCCTTCTTTAAGGCGTTGGAAGACCGTAATCTGCCTGACATCATCCCAGCCGCGCGTCTGTTGCTTCAGCACATGCCCGGCGACCAGTTCTTCGGGCTGGCGAATAATTTCATAAGCAATTGCATCGTGGACCGCCTGGATCGAGTTCATGTTTTTGACCTCGATTTTGGTGCCGTACTCTTTCGAGCCTTTGAGCATAACCGAAACGTTAGCGTCACAGCGCATCGCGCCTTCGTTCATGTTGCCGGTGCCGATACCCAGCCATCGCACAATCTGGCGCAACTTGGTCAGGTAGGCGGCGGCTTCGGCGGGTGTCGAAATATCCGGCTCACTCACGCACTCCACCAGCGGCACACCGCTGCGGTTGTAGTCCACCAGGGTGTATTCCTGGCCGTCCGGCCCGGTCATGTGCATCAGCTTGCCGGTGTCTTCTTCCTGGTGAATCCGGGTGATGCCAATGCGTTTGGTATAGCCGTCCACCTCGATTTCCAGCCAGCCGTTGATGCAAATCGGTAAATCGAACTGGCTAATCTGGTAGCCCTTGACCAGGTCGGGATAAAAATAGTTCTTCCGGTCGAACTTGCTGTATTCGGGGATTTCACAATGCAAAGCCAGGCCCAGCTTGACGATATACTCGATAGCTTTCTGGTTGATTACAGGCAAAACGCCGGGCATGCCCAGGCAGACCGGGCAGACCTGGGTATTGGGCGCGCTGTTGGCAATTTCGGCCCGGCACCCACAAAACATTTTGCTGTTAGTCTGAAGCTGAATGTGGGTTTCCAGGCCGATAACCGCTTCGTACTCTAATTTGTTGGCAGGGGTTGCGAGAGTCATATAAAATCCTTTAAGCTCTATGGTTACGTGACGGTGTATCATCTGGAGCCGCCGCCTGGCAGACCCAAATTTGCACTTAATATTATACCAAACCGTGCCTTCTTTCACAATCAAAAAAGTAACCGGCGGGCAGTGGGAGTGGGCAGTAGTCAGTAATTAGTAGTCGGTGCTCAGTGAATACGTTAAGAGTAATAAAATACCTTTGGGGTAAATCAGGTCTATATTATAAATTATTCGGTGGGGTTGGGATGGGGGGTGGTTTCCTGGCGAATCCGGCGAGGAACGCGAGTGGGAAAAGTAACCTTGCTATAAATCCGGGCCAGTGGCAGTTCCAGGTTGCCTAATTCTGGAAGACGCACAATTTGGGCGAGGTCGGTCAGGGTTTCTAACTGCCATTTATCATCCGGCAACTTGCGGTAAAACTCTACAAAAGCCCGGTCCTGGTCAACCAATAAATAATATTGGAGGCTTGGAATGGAGCGGTAAAATTCAAACTTATCGCCCCGGTCGTAGGCGCGGATAGACTTTGAAAGCACCTCTACCAGCAAAACCGGGTTGGTAATAATATCTTCTCGCCCCTGGGCAGGTTCAATACCGCCATAAACCTCGCTGCAATAAGGGTAAGTATATAAATCGTGGGCTTTGACCAGGATACGCATGTCGCTGCTATATGTTATACAGGGTTGGTCGAACAATCCAACGTTCAAAATCGTGTTAATATTGCTGCAAATCTGGTTGTGCCGTCTCGAACCCCCGGTCATCTGGAAAATCCGGCCCTGGTAATATTCACTCTTGTAAGTCGCTTTTTCTTCCAGAGCCAGGTATTGTTCAGCGGTATAATATTTTTCAGCAACTTCGGACAAAGCTATTTATCCCTTATTTCGGTAAAACAATACATAACTTTTATCTGTTTATTATAGCATAACCGTTCCAATTTAAAAACCACGCTCCGGGATTTAGCCTGAAGCGTGGTCTGTTTTAGTTTCTGTTTGCGGCTTACAAAGTCTCTTTGACGGCCACTTTCGGGCTGCCGAAGGGCAGGCGGGTTTCGTCCTTGCCGTCAATGAAGTCCTGCACCATTTTCCGGGCGATATCATCGTGGTACTGGACCGGCGGGCTTTTCATGAAGTAGGCGGCGGGACCGGCAATTGTCCCGGCCAGACCCCGGTCCATCGCCAGCTTGGCGCAGCGGACTGCGTCAATGACAACCCCGGCGCTGTTCGGACTGTCCCAGACTTCCAGCTTGAGTTCGGCCATAAGCGGCACATTGCCAAAGGTCGTGCCTTCCATGCGGATGTGGCACCACTTGCGGTCTTCCAGCCACGGCACATAGTCGCTCGGCCCGACGTGGACATTCTTATCTTCCAGCTTCGTGTTGTCGAGCTGGCTGGTGACAGCGTTGGTCTTGGAAATCTTCTTACTTTCCAGGCGGCTGCGTTCCAGCATGTTGTAAAAATCGGTGTTGCCGCCGAAGTTTAACTGGTAGGTTCGCTCCAACTTCACGCCGCGTTCCTCGAACAGGCGGGTCAGCATCCGGTGAGTAATAGTTGCGCCGACCTGGCTCTTGATGTCGTCGCCGATAACCGGCAACCCTTTTTCCAGGAAGCGGCGCTGCCAGTATTCCTCGCGGCCAATAAAGACCGGGATGCAGTTCACCAGGCCGCAACCGGCTTCAAGAATCTGCTCGACATACCACTTGGTCGCCATCTCGCTGCCGACCGGCAAATAGTTGATAACCACATCGGTCCGGGTGTCCTTTAATACCTGGACGATATTCGCCGTCGGGCCAGGGGCTTTCGTGATGACTTCGCTGAGGTACTTGCCCAGACCATCGTGAGTCATGCCGCGGTGGACGGGAACATTCAGGAAAGGCACCTCTGAGAACTTGATGGTGTTGTTGGGTTCGGCCCAGATAGCCTCGCTGAGGTCTTTGCCCACCTTGGTGACGTTGATGTCAAAGGCCGCGCTAAATTCAATATCCGAAATGTGATAGCCGCCAAGGTTTACGTGCATCAAACCGGGCACGGTATCATTGTCTTTGGTATTCTTGTAAAACTCCACACCCTGGACCAGGGACGACGCGCAGTTACCCACCCCGATGATGGCGGCCCGGACTTTTTTATTAGACAACCTGAAATGCTCCTTTCTCAAACCCGCTTCTTACCAGCCAGAATGTCCGTGGAGATAAAGGATAGAGGGTTTTAAAGCAGTAATTATAGTTATGAAAATTCTGAAATATTTGTGGGTAAGCAACTTCGCTGGCCCATATAAGGTTATTTTACCCTATAAAAACGATTTGTCAAATAGGACAATTATTAGTGAATATATTAATAAAATACTTCTATGCACACATTTGCATTTAAAATTGCACAAGTGTGCACGACTTTATTTATTTCGTTTATTCACAGTAGCCACAAGTGTTCAAAAAAGTGTACCTACCAATCTATAATAGTGGTGGCACACTTATTGTATTATCCATTAAAGGAAATACAATTTTTGAGTAAGAAGTAAAACAGGACGGATAAGAAAGGGGAAAATATGTTAAAGGGTATACCGGTTGGATTGGAAACAGGAATTGTTGGTCTGGTGGTAGCGGTCATTGGGGCAATTGTTTCACAGGTTATGAGCGGACAACCATTTACCTGGCCGGTGATTGTCTCGGCGATAGTGGCGGCTGCCTTAAATTACTTTACCTCATCTGCGCGGTCCGGGCAGGGTGGCAGTCTTAATCCCACTCCCTCTGGGCCTTCAGACCCCAAACCACCGACAAATGGAGCTTCCTGGTAGGGTAAGTCTCTAAATAACTGGCATTTAGGAACGGGTACCACATCTTTAAGAATGGTACTTGTTCTTGTTTTGTGGAAATGGAGCCGGGAAAGAAAATGGTTAGTTTAGAAAAAGGACAGGCAATAAAAAATCTCCCGGAACTTTCCGGGAGATTTAGTTTTGTTTTTTATCCGGCTAACCGGGGATATTACTTACATTTCCCGGTATTCGCCTTCAACGGTGCCGTCCGGCCGAGGGCCGCCTTCGCCACCAGGCTGGCCACCTTCACCGGGTTCGCCGCCCGGCTGTTCGCCCGGCGCGCCACCCTGAGAACCGTAGATAGACGAACCAACCTGTTGGACTGCCGCGTTAAGAGCGTCAGTGGCCGAGTTGATGATGTCGGGGTCTTCACCCTGCAAAGCTGAGCGAACCGCCGCAATCTTACCGTTGACTTCTTCCTTGAGTGGGTCCGGGATTTGCGCCCCGAAGTCGGTCAAAGTTTTCTCGGCCCGGTAAGCGGCGTTGTCACCGTTGTTACGGGCTTCAATCAAGGCGCGTTTGCGCTGGTCGTCCGCGGCGTGCAGTTCGGCATCGCGTTTCATCCGCTCGATTTCGTCCTTGGAAAGGCCGCTCGAAGCCGTGATGGTAATCTTCTGTTCGCGTCCGGTCGCCTGGTCGCGGGCGGAAACATTGAGGATACCGTTAGCGTCAATATCGAAGGTAACTTCGACTTTCGGCACACCGCGCGGCGCGGGCGGAATTCCGTCAAGGATAAACCGGCCCAGGCTCTTATTCTCGCTTGCCATCGGGCGTTCGCCCTGGACTACGTGAATTTCAACGCTGCTCTGACCGTCGGCGGCAGTGCTGAAGACTTCGCTCTTCTTGTGCGGAATAGTGGTATTCCGTTCGATGAGCGGGGTCGCTACACCACCCAGGGTTTCCACCGACAACGTCAGCGGGGTAACATCCAGAAGCAGGATGTCTTTAACTTCGCCGCCAAGCACACCGGCCTGGACTGCTGCGCCAATCGCCACCACTTCGTCCGGGTTGATACCGCGATGCGGGTCTTTGCCGTAGAAAGCTTTCACTTTCTCAACCACGGCGGGCATACGGGTCATACCACCGACCATCAGGATTTCGTCAATTTTGTTCAAGCTCAGCTTGGCATCGTCAAGGGCCGACTTCATCGGCGGGACGGTCCGGTCAATCAGGTCGCTGACCAGTTGCTCAAGTTTAGAGCGGGAAAGCGTCACGTTAAGGTGTTTCGGGCCGCTGGCGTCAGCCGAGATGAACGGTAAGTTCACATCAGTAGACTGCGTGGTCGAAAGCTCAATTTTCGCTTTCTCGGCGGCTTCCTTCAAACGCTGGAGAGCCATTTTGTCCTGGCGCAGGTCGATGCCGTTTTCCTTGCGGAACTCGTCGGCCAGCCAGTCAATAATCTTCTGGTCGAAGTCGTCACCACCCAGATGGGTATCACCGTTGGTGGATTTTACTTCGAAAACGCCTTCGCCCAGGCCCAGGATGGAAATATCGTAAGTACCACCACCGAGGTCATAGACGGCGACTTCTTCCTCTTCGCCCTTTTTGTCCACGCCATAAGCGAGGGCCGCGGCGGTCGGTTCGTTGATGATACGCAGCACCTGCAACCCGGCAATTTCACCGGCGTCTTTGGTAGCCTGGCGCTGGGTGTCGTTGAAGTAAGCCGGGACCGTAATAACGGCCTGGGTAATCTTCTCACCCAGGTAAGCCTCGGCGTCAGCCTTCAGTTTCGCCAGAATCATCGCGCTGATTTCAGGCGGGCTGTAAGTCTTGCCGCCCAGGGAGACTTCCAGGTCTCCATTGGAGCGGGCAGACACTTTGTAAGGGACCAGTTTAATGTCGCGCTGAACGGACGGGTCGCTGAATTTGCGGCCCATAAAGCGTTTAATCGAAAAGATTGTATTTTCAGGGTTAGTAACTGCCTGGCGTTTCGCTACCTGGCCTACGAGACGCTCACCACTCTTCGAAATAGCTACGACCGAAGGGGTTGTCCGAGCGCCCTCAGCGTTAGGGATAACGACTGGCTCACCACCTTCCATAACCGCCATAGCGGAGTTGGTGGTACCGAGGTCAATTCCCAAAATCTTAGCCATTGTTTCTCATTCCTCCAAAAATTAAGGATTTTAGTTGCTAGAAAAGATAAAATTATAGCTAACTAATATAAGCATTGTTTCCGGCTGTTTAGCCTACACGAGCAAGCAATTCTTTTAGCACTCTTACTTGTTCTATGCTACCATAATCTACGAAGTGGCAAAAGATTAAGTAGCATGTTTGGCGTTAGAGTTCTGTTAGAGATGTTTCTTTTCTATATTCATAAATTGCTCGTGCTTTTAACTCACGGATGCAATTTTACCAGCCGCTACTCACGATTTCCATTGGATTTGTAATAGAGTTTTGAGGTATTTAAGGCCGGCCGTAATTGCGGGAGAGGATAAGCATCTCGAAGACGATAAAGGCCAGGACCAGGGCCACGCCAATCAGCAGATTGAGCGCGCCGACGATGCGGAGAAAAGCCAGCATGAGGACGCAAAGTCCGGCCAGGATAGCTTCGCGCCGGGCGCGGCTGAGGTCATATTGCTCGACTTTGCGGGAGAAAAGCTTAAAACCGAGCCGGTAGAAGACAGGCAGGAAAATAGTAATTGCTACCATAAAGAGGGAAATCAGGAGCAAGCCCAGGCCACCGCTATTGGCCGACCAGCCTTTAGTCGGGTCGCTCGGCACGAAGGCCAGGACGTACCCAAAGAGCGCGAAGCTTATAACCGCCCAGTAGCCGTAGAGCGGGAATTCGAGAATACGGGCAATCGGCATAAAGGTGAGCGCCGGGGCCAGCAGCAGCAGCACGTATACCACAACCCGGCCTGGAAACCAGAAATCATATTGCCCGGTGTTAAGGAGGAAAATCAGGCCAACCAGCCCGGCCCAGGTTAACCCGGCCAGCGCCGCGATGAAAAGCATGTTTCGTTTATTGGTAATGGTCGGACCCGTGCCGGTATTGGTTGACATAAGCAAATAATGGCTTTCTGTTTAAGTTGCCCGAATTCTTCTACTGGTAAAAGTTTTGGCTTGACCCCTATTTTACCATCTCGGCGCAAAATTTGCCTGGCCCCAAACCCTACTTTTTGTCCCACTTTCAACGTTTAACGTTGACCAATTTATCCCGGCTAGTTAACGCTTATGGTGCTGCCGTTAGCTGTCTTGGTGATGTCAATGCGGACCGGGAAGACATCTTTTAGTTCCTGGATGTGGCTAATTACCAGGACGCGCTCGAAATCTTTCTCGATGCTTCGGATAGCGTCCACCAGGCGTTCCCGCCCCGCCCCGTCTTGCGAGCCGAAACCTTCATCAATAATAAGCGTTTTGAGAGCCGCGCCGCTCCGGCGGGCCAGCAGCTTTGAGAGGGCCACCCGTACCGCGAAATTCACCCGGAATGCCTCGCCACCGCTGAAAAGCTCGTAGGAACGGACACCGCTTTCGTCGCTGATTTTCAGGTCGAGGGTTTCGATGGCGTCCCCCTTTTTGCTGTCGCGGATGGTTTCAAACCGCACCGACATGCGCCCGTCGCTCATGCCTCCCAGCAGTTTGTTCGACTCGTCTTCCAGTTCCGGCAGCACTGTGTCAATAATGAGGGCTTGCAAACCTTTTTTGCCAAAGGCTTCGGCCAGTTCGCCATAAACGCTTTTCTGGTTGGCCGCCTCGTTAAGGGCCGCCAATTTAAGCTTCTTTTCCTCGGCCAATTCTTCGCAGCGTTTGAGGTTGCTTTCGGCCTGCCACAGGGCGCGCTGGCTGCTTTTAAGTTTAAGGTCGGCCTCGTCCTTGCGCTGGAAGGCTTGCAGGCGGTGCGCAGTCAATAGTGGCAGTTCCGCCACATCCAGGGCCAGCTTTTCAGTCAGGGTTTCGTTCTCGGCCAGGTTTTCGCGCAACCGGCCCTCGCGTAAGGTCTCGCGCTGCAAGCTCTCCTGCAACTGAACGATACGGCGTTCGGCGTCTACCAGGGCCGTTTTTTGCTGCTCGAACTGTTTGAGGCTGTCCCGCTTAACCCGCAAACTCTGCCGGGCCGTTTCGTCGTAGGCCAACTCTTTCGATTCGCGGTCAACCTGGACCAGTTTAGCCCGTTCTTCCGAGCAATACTCCTCTTTTTCCAGGCGCTGGCCTACTTCCAACAGTCTTTTGCGGTAGTCGGCGGCTTTGTCATTGGCCTGACGAGCCTGTAACAGTTCGCGTTCCAGGCTGCCGCTCTTGCGCTGCAATTCGGCGAACTTCGCGGCCGGTTTTTCAAGGTCGCGCAAATCTTTTTCCAGGGTTTGCACTTCAATTTGCAAAGCCTCCTGGCGGTCTTTTAATTCTTTTCCGGCCTTGCGCTGGTCGGCGTACTCGCGGCGGCGGTCATTGATGGTTTTCTCGCGGGCTTCTTCGGTTAATTCAGTGCCGCAGGTCTCGCAGGCTTCTCCCACATGCGGCACGTGGTCGGCCCGTTCCTTGATTTCGGCCAGCAATTTGGCGTTGCGTTTAACTTCCTCGGCTACAAAGCGCAACTCGCCCATTTTTTCCTGGCGCGTGGTCCGTAGTTTTTCTACCTTTTGCTGGGCTTCGGTAGCGGCGGCGGTTTCCACCTTAAGCGTTTCGAACCCTTTTTCCAGGCGCGGCAACTGCTGGCTATGTTCCTCAACCTCTTTTAGAGAAAGGGTTAACTGGTGCTGCTGGGCTTCCAGGCGCATCCCGGTCTGCTTAATTTTGTCTTCCAGGGCGCGTCGTTCGATAAGAAGTTGGTTATACCGCTCGAACTTGCGGTTGAGGATTTCCAGTTCCCGGTCAACCGTCACGAATTCCTTATAGCCCTTTTCAATCGCGTCACGCCGGGTGATATATTCCTGGGCGACCTCAATCTGGTCCCTGGTCTGGCGGAGCGACCGGACGGTTTCGGCCAGTTCCAGGCGGTCCTTCTCGACTGCGCGGCGAGTCTCGTTAAGCTGGCGGTCTTTGGCTTTTAGTTCGTCTTCCCGGCGTTGCAAGTCGCTAAACTCGGTCTCGCTCCTGGTAAAAATAAGCTGATTTTCCAGGTATTCGGTCTGGGCCTGTTCTTTCTGGCGTTCGTAGGTTGGACGCAGGTCCAGATCCTGGTTGAGTTCGGTCAGGCGTTCTTCCAGGCGGCGGCGGCGCTGCTCGGCCTCGCGGACTTCCTCTTTGGCGGCGGCTTCCAGTTCGTCATAAAAGCTCAGGCCCAGGATGTCGGAAAGGACTTTCTTGCGCTCGCCGGGAGTGTGGGTCATAAATTCATCGGCCCGGCCCTGGAGCAAAAAGGCGCTGTTGATAAAGGTATCGTACTCCATGCGGAGGGCTTTGATAATTTCTTCCTGGGTGCCGCGCTGGCTGTTACCGCTGATGTTGCGCCAGTCGCCGCCCGGGGTCTTAATCTGGAAGCTGATAACGGTCTGCCCGGCCCCTTTGCGGGTGCGGAAGCGTTTGACCCGGTAGAGTTGCTCGTTGATATAAAAATCGAGGGTTGTTTGCATCTCGATTTCGCCCATGGCTATTAGTTCGTCGGAAGAGGCCCTGGCTTTGCCCCACAGCGACCACGTCAAGGCGTCCAGGATAGCTGATTTACCCGCGCCATTATCGCCGGAGAGGCAGGCCAGGTGGATGGAATCGAGTTCCAGGGTAGCGTCCTTGTAGCACATGAAATTCTTTAGTTCGAGCTTGACCGGGACCAACTTTTTTACTCCTGATTAGTAATAGTTTTAGAGCTATTTTAAAAAACTAGGGATTGCACAGATTGCCCAGAAATTCCAGCATCGCCATAATCTCGGCCTTGTCGGGCAGGCTGGCAGCCTCGGTAGCGGTGGCGTAACGGCTGATTGCGCCAAAGCGGTCGGCTACGAAGAGCAGCGCGGGCAAATTCTTTATTGCAAAAACCTTTTCTTTATTTTCTTTATCATCTTCGGGCAAAACCAACTTCACATACTTCTGAAAAGTTTCGCCGTTCTCGTCCGAAAGGAGCGGCATAGTGAGTTTCAAACGGGCCGCCGCTTCTTTGAGTGTATCTAGCGGCAGCGGCAGCAACGCCAGCGTTTCGGCGCCGTAAGCCTGTAAGTTCAGGGCAACTTGCTCCAGTTTTTGCAGGAAAGCCTCATCAAAGTTCGGCAAAAAGTAGAGGATAAGCGGCTGCTTTTGTTTATATTCCCAGGAAGCGATTATGGTGCCGGTAGTCGCG
>CADDZM010000193.1 GCA_902812345.1 Chloroflexota bacterium
CCCCGCAATAAATATCCAGCAGCCGTTTCCCGCCCAACTTCAGCCCGGCTTCATCAAAAGCGCCCAGGGCTTCCCGGATTAGTTCGACCGCCATCGGGGAGTTCGACTGGAAGAAGGCCAGGGGCGGCACCCGGTAGGCCACGCCGTCCAGCGTCTCGGTTAAAAAGGGGTCGCCGCCGACTGCTTCCAGCCGCCGCTTGCGGCCTTCTCCGATTACCGTAAGCTCCACATAGCAGTCGAGCGAAACCTGTAACTCTTCCAAAAAGGGCTGCAAATCAGACTGCTGCCACTCGCCCAGCATCCGCAAGACCATTAGGATACTCGGACGCGATTTTTCCAGGGCCATCTCCATCGGCCCGACTGCCAGCAACCTTTCCAGGGCCGCCAGCTTGCCGACCGGGTTATCACTGTAGCTTGCCAGGGCTGTGATTTCCTCGGCGGAGATGGGCGCGTCGCCTGAAACCCCACCGGCCCGGATAGTTACCTGGTGGACCCGCCGGGGCAGGTGCCTTTGTAAAGCCGAGGTTAGCGGGTCAATCGCCAGGGTGATGAGCGGGTGCGAGATGTGGCAGGACTGGACCGGCACCAACCGGATGCTGTTCTGACGGTGAAAGCAGGGACGGCCTTCATGCTCGTCCACCTGGAACTCGACATTGTTGCGATAACCCCACGGACTGACGGCAGCCAGGGGCGGTACGAGCGGCGGTTCGCGGTCCACAAAGCCGCCCAGCCGAATCATCTGGTCGCGCAGGATGTTGTGCTTATAGTTTAGCTGGGCGGCGTAGTCGGCGTGCTGCCACTGGCATCCACCGCAGTTAGGCCACTTGTCCACTCCAAAGTAAGGGCAGGGCGCTTCGCGGCGGTCGGGCGAAGCCTGCTCCACCTTACGGACATTCGCCTTGATAAAACTCTTCTTGCGCCGGTAAAGCTGGACTTCGACCGTTTCACCGGGCAACCCACCGGTCACGAAGACGACTTGCGACCCCGCCGGGGCCGGCGGCGAAACCAACTCGGTGTCAACCGACTCGCCGAGTGGTTGAAAGTCACCTTCTTCCACGCCCTTTTGCAAGTCATCACTTTCTACCGTCCCTTCATTAGAAGTCGAAGCCGGACCAGCCGCCGGGCTTTTCCCCGGCAGACGGGCAACCACCTCTCCGCCATAAGCCATTTCCTGCAATGGTAAGCCGCTAACAATCTCCGGGGCGGGTTTTTCCCTTAATTTTTTCGCCATTAGTCCATTTTTCCTGGTTTGTGTTTGACAAACCCGTTACTTTAACATATAGATGTATCTGAGATTTTAACACATTTATCCACCAAAACCGGCTTTTGTTATGTGGTATCGCAACCGCTATCTTTTTATCCTTGATACAGCTATCTGCCTGCTGATTTTTCCGCTGGTTTTATTCTTGCGCCTGGACCGGCCCGATATTTTGCCGCACGCCTGGAACGACTTTTTGCCCCTGATTATCCCGATTGTCTTTCTCAAACTGCTGGTCTTTACCCTGTTCGGCTTTTACCGCCGGGCCTGGTATTATCTGAGCCTGTCAGACCTTTTCCCGCTATTCTACGCCGTTATCGTCGCTTCGTTTGCCGTGGCGTTGTTTACCCTTATCATAAATAACACCATTCCAACCTACGCCAGTAACTGGTTTCCGCGCAGCTATTTTATCCTGGATGGGCTGCTCAGCCTGATTTTTATCGGCGGGTCGCGGGTCATGGTACGGGTGGTCTTCGAGCGGACCGATAGTGAACGCACCGCGAACCGCCCTACAAACGCAGGCCGTAAACGGGTCATCATCGTTGGGGCCGGGGACGCCGGGATAATTGTCGCCAGGGAAATTCTACGCAGCCGCCGCCAGTACGAGCTTGCCGGCTTCGTGGACTACAACGAACGCAAGAAAGGACAGCGTATCCTGGGCCGCCCGGTCCTGGGGGTCCACGCGTACCTGCCCGAAGCTATCCGGCGTTACCGCGTAGATGAGGTTATAATCGCGATTCCTAACGCGCCCGGCACGGTTGTCCGCCGCGTCCTGGAAATGTGCAAGGCCGAGGGTATTCCCACCAAGACGGTGCCGGGGGTCAACGAACTTATTGAGGGCCGGGTGTCGCTTAAAGAAGTCCGCGACGTGCAGATTACAGACCTGCTGCGCCGGGTGCAGGTGATGCAGGATACCGAGGCGATAGCCAGCTTCTTGAGCGGCGCCACGGTAATGATTACCGGGGCGGGCGGCTCCATTGGCAGCGAACTTTGCCGGAAAATCGCCGCTTTTAGCCCTTCACGCCTGGTGCTGTTCGGGCGCGGTGAGAACAGTATCTTCACTATCGAACAGGAAATGCGCCGCCTTTTCCCGCATATACCACTTATCCCGGTTATCGGTGATATCCGGGACACCCTGAAGGTTGATTGGGTTATCGGTCAGTACCAACCTGAGGTGATTTTCCACACCGCCGCCCACAAGCACGTGCCTCTGATGGAGCAGAACGCCGAGGAAGTTATAAATGTAAATGTGCTGGGAACCAAGAACCTGGCTGAAGCGGCGGTCCGGCACGGCGTGAAGCGGTTTGTGGCGATTTCGACGGATAAGGCGGTCAACCCGGTCAATGTAATGGGCGGCTCGAAGCGCCTGGCCGAATTGATTATCCAGGATTTGGCCCGCTCGAACACTTCTACCTCGTTTGTGGCGGTGCGTTTCGGTAATGTGCTGGGTAGCCGGGGCAGCGTGGTGCCTCTCTTGAAAGAGCAAATCGCCCAGGGCGGCCCGGTAACTATCACTCATCCCGACATCACCCGTTATTTTATGACCATCCCCGAAGCAGCCTCGCTGGTAATCCAGGCCGGGGCGATGGGCGAGGGCGGCGAGATTTTCGTGCTTGATATGGGTGAACCGGTGAAAATCGTGGACCTGGCGAAAGACTTAATCCGGTTGAGCGGGTTTGAAGTAGGCGAAGATATTGCAATTGAGTTTACCGGGTTACGGCCCGGCGAAAAGATGTACGAGGAGCTTTTGACCCACAGGGAAACCCTGGGACACACCCGCCACCAGAAGATTTTTGTTGCGCCGCCGTCCGAGCCGATTCCCCATAACCGCCTGGAATTATATTTACAGGAATTGGAAGACCTGGCCCGGCGTTTCGACCGGGTGACCCTGCGGAAAAGGCTGCTGGAAATCGTCGGCCAGGCGGACGCACCGGCCCAACTACCTTCCCCTTCCCCGGTATCCCACGAACGCGAAACGGAAAACGGTTAGCCGCGATTGGAAATATAGGCGCGGCTGGCAATTTCGCGCAGTTCCCGGTCGAAAGTATCATTCTCTACAATTTCAAAATAGGCCGGTTTGCCCGGTTCAGCCGAAATATAAGCCGTATCGGCCACTTTCGTGAACCCGGCCCGGTGGATACTGCGGAACGAGACAAAATTGCCGGGAGCGGTGCTAATCCAGGCCCGCCGGATCCAGCGCCGGGCCAGTTCGCCAAGAATGTAGCGCAAAAGAGCCGGGTAAAAACCCTGCCCCCGGTATTCCGGGACGGTTGCGAAGTCGTACAGGTAGGCGTCACCCGGCGGAGGGCCGAACGAGCAACCGGTGTTCCCCAGCGGTTCGGCGGTCAGGGCTACCCAGCCGTAAGTGACGATGCTTTTACCCCGGGGAGTTTCCACTTCCCCCACGAAGGCTTCCCGCCGGGCTTCTAACCGGCGGGCCACGTCGCCGGGCAGGTATTGGCCGGACTTCTCCTGGGCTACCTGCAACAGGCCAGCTTCAGCCGGGGTAATTTCGTGAAACCGGATAGGGACTTTGTTGAGGGTATCCGGCCAGCTTTCAGGCAGGTTTTTTAGCTCAAATACCGACAAAGTGCCATACCCGGCGTTGTCCTCAAAAGGTAAAACGGCGGCTTCCGCCGCAGAAGACCCACTCCTTTTTCCCAGTTTCATAACAAACAACCTCATAAAATATTTTATTTATCTTTATTAGAATTCTTATACTTATAATTAAAATCCGGTAAATAGTAAGAAAGAGCCGGACTTTTACTGAATCTGCCGGTTTACCGGGCAACTTTTACTTCGAATACCTCGAGCGTCGCCCGCATTGGGCCTTGCCCGCCGCCACCGTGCGCCCTGGCAAAAGCGTCGCCGCTGCGCCAGGTTTCGTAAGCTTCCATTGTTTCCCACTCGGTGCTGGCAACATACAACACCTCATCCTCATCCAGGCCGGAAACCTGGGTGGCTTTGAGCAGCTTAAAACTTATAAAACCGGGCTGCTCTCTGAGGTTGCCTGGCTGGCTGAAACCGTGTTCGATGCGTTCGGCCACCGCTGCCGGGGCCGTTATCCTGTTCTGGACCACTACCATATTTTTAATCTCCCTTTGATATTTCTATTCTGAAAGCAGCCTGCTTTACAATTACAGAGGTATATAACTAATTCTATCTATCCATTCATCTGCATCGCTTGTGCCGAAGATTAAAAGCAAGTCATCAATTATGGTTTTGTGGCTTGCCCTAGTGCTAATCATGAAAACGCCCGGCACGAGTAAATAGGAACAATAGTCCGTTTATCGTGAGTGAGAAGAATGCGTTGCTCGGAAGCCGCCCACTCTAACACCGTTTCATCATCTTTCCCAGCGATTTGAGAATCCTTTACTCTTACAATGTCTAAATCTGGCATTAGAGTTTTAAGCCGCTTATATAAGTCATCGTGCAAATTCTCGTCAGCAACAATTCTAAACAATCGTGTTTACCCCTGTGAAGCTTTCCTTGCTTCCAATTTTTTACGAAGGCCAGACTGGCCGTAGCGAGTTTGTAACTCTTCGCCAACTCTATCGGCGTTTTCTTCGCCTTCCCTTATATATTCATCAATCTCGGTTTTGTGACGCAGGTAGTAGCCGATAGCAAAATAAGGGTCCGCTAAATCTAAAGTGCTATACATCTTTACTATTTCCGGTGGCATAACCCCTTCATTATACGCATTGACTACAAGGTCGAATGTGACACGGGAATTGCCAACCCGAATAGTGCCATATTTATCCACTTTTAACGGTGTTATTTCATTTTCAATAGCTAAGGTCATGTACAAACTC
Organism: Chloroflexota bacterium; assembly: GCA_902812345.1. Taxonomy (GTDB): domain Bacteria; phylum Chloroflexota; class Chloroflexia; order Chloroheliales; family Chloroheliaceae; genus 54-19. Next base: position 5,071 of record CADDZM010000193.1, read on the forward strand.
CTATTCCTTTTTAAAACTTCCATGGCGATATTACGCCAGAACAGCCCGGTTTAGCAAGCAAAAACCCTTTCCGCAAGACAATTTTTCTTTATTTCAAGCATAAAAAAACCTCTTGACTTCGCTGGTCTTTGCAAACCTTAAAAGTTCAAGAGGTTTTATTCTTTTTATTGTTTGCCTCACCCTGGTGCCAGGGTGAGGCAGGTTTTTTTGCGGTTAAGCAGCCCGGTTTGCACCGGAGCTTTCCACTTTGGCCGCTTCCGTGTTCGAACGGAGCGACACCGGGCGGTTGGGCGGCTGCACTTTCGTGAAAGTCAGTTCCCGCTCGTTGGCCGGGTCAAGCTCAACCCGGATGGTATCGCCTTCCTCGAACTGGCCGTTGAGCAACGATTTGGAAAGGGTGTTCTCCAGTTTGCGCTGGATAACCCGGCGCAGAGGCCGCGCTCCATAAACCCGGTCGTAACCTTCCTTCGCCAGCAGTGCCAGCGACTCGTCGGAAAGCTCCAACTGCATGTGCCTGGCCTCCAACCGGCCTTCCAACTCCCGCAGCATCAGGTGGACAATCTGGCCGATTTCCGCCTCGCTCAGGTGGTTGAAGATAATTATCTCATCAATCCGGTTTAAGAACTCAGGCCGGAAACTGTGGCGCAGTTCGCCCATCACCTGGTCGTGCATCCGGTCATTGGCCTGCTTTTCTTCAGTGGTATTCTTACCGCCGGTCGAAAAGCCCAGTCCGCGCTCCTTGATGCGGGCCGTACCCACATTTGAAGTCATGATGATTATGGTATTCTTGAAGTCAACCGTCCGGCCCTGCCCATCGGTCAAGCGCCCGTCGTCCAGGACTTGCAGCATCACGTTAAAGACTTCCGGGTGCGCCTTTTCAATCTCGTCGAAAAGGATAATCTGGTAAGGCCGCCGCCGGACCGCTTCGGTCAACTGGCCGCCTTCATCGTAACCCACGTAACCCGGAGGCGAACCGATAAGGCGGCTCACGCTATGCGGCTCCATGTATTCCGACATATCAATCCGGACCATCGCGTTGTCGTCGTCGAACATGAACCCGGCTAACGCCTTGACCAGTTCGGTCTTACCAACCCCGGTAGGTCCGAGGAAGATGAAAGAACCGATAGGCCGGTTCGGGTCGCGCAGACCGCTCCGCGAACGCCGGATGGCATCCGAGACCGCGATAATCGCGTCTTCCTGGCCGATAACCCGCTCGTGCAGGTGCTTCTCCATTTCGAGCAGTTTCTTCATTTCACTGTCGAGCATCCGGCTAACCGGAATACCCGTGCTTTTGCTGACCAGTTCGGCAATGGTTTCCTCGTCCACGACCGGGGCGATTTCTTCCACTTCCGGCATAGACGCTTTGGCATCTTCGTACTCCTGCTGAGCAATAACCAGTTCCTGCTTGTAACTGGCGGCCTGCTCGTAGTTCTGGTCCGCTGCCGCCGCTTCCATCTTCTCGGACAGGTCTTTGAGAGTAGCTTCCAGCTTTTTGAGCGGGTTAGCCGCGACGGTCTGGTAGTTGTCCAGCCGCACTTTCGCCGCCGACTCGTCCACCAGGTCAATGGCCTTGTCAGGCAGGAAGCGGTTCGTGATGTAACGCTCGCTCAACTCGGCCGCCGCGACCAGCGCCTGGTCGGTAATGGTCAACTTGTGATGCTCTTCGTATTTAGGCCGCAAAATCCGCAACATCTCAATCGTATCGCCAACGCTCGGCTCGTCCACCATTACGGGGGCAAAGCGGCGTTCCAGGGCAGCATCTTTTTCGATGTGCTTGCGGTACTCGTTAAGCGTGGTCGCGCCTAAAACCTGCAACTCGCCCCGGGCGAGGGCCGGTTTAATAATCTGGGCTGCGTCCATCGAACCGCTGGCGCTACCCGCGCCTACCACGTTGTGGACCTCGTCAATGAACAGGATAATCTTGCCTTCGGCCTGGCGCACTTCGTCCATAATAGCTTTCAGGCGTTCTTCAAACTCACCGCGCAGCTTGGAACCCGCGACCAGTCCGGCTACGTCCAGGCTGACCACCTGCTTGTCGGTCAGGTGTTCCGGCACTTCACCGGCCACGATGCGCTGGGCCAGACCTTCCGCGATAGCGGTCTTACCTACGCCCGGCTCACCAATAAGGACCGGGTTATTCTTGTTACGGCGCGAGAGAATCTGCAAGACCCGCTGAATTTCGCCGTCCCGCCCGATAATCGGGTCGAGCTTGCCTTCTTTAGCCAGTTTGGTAAGGTCAACACTGTACTTAGCCAGTTTAGCCTGGCCGCCTTCTTCCTCGTCCTGCTGGGAGAGGTCCAGGCTCATCAAAATCTGCAAAACCGCTTCCGGCGCAAGACCATTCGAGCGCAGCATTTCGGAAACCGGTACATTCGCGGCGCTAACCAGCGCCATCACAATATGTTCCGGGCCAATTTGCGGCACGCCGTGCTGGCGGCGGAAACCCTCGGCGATAGTGAACAATTGCTGCACTTCCGGCGCAATCTGCATACTGACATTAATACCGGCGGTAGCGGGTTTTGCCGCACGCGGGATGCGTTCCAGCCGTTCCTGGGCCGCCTGGTTTATTTTAGCGGAATCAAGTTGCAACTGCTCGATGACCTGCGGTAGTAAACCGTTCGGCTGGCGCAGCAACGCGACTAAAATATGCTCGACCTCTAATTTGGAATGGCGAGATTGCGCTACCAGTTCGAAGGAGTTGGTCAGCACCCGCTGGGCGTTTTCATTAAATTTATCTAAAAAATTATTACTTGCCATTATATTTGGTTCCTGGTTCCTTTCCCCATAAATTGCGAGAGAAAATCCCTTGAGATTAGTTTTTTATATTCTTGCCTGGCCCGTCTCCTTATCGGTATCGGATGAGTCAGGCCGCTGCTAAACTTTTTAATCATTAGTAACTTTAGAATCTTTTTTATTGCTCCTTTGTTTTTTCCTGTATAAATAATACGCTTTTGAAAACGAAAAGATACAGAAATTAGAAAATTCTAGCGTTGCTCTAACAAACTTGAGCGATTTAATAAAATTACTTACTGCTCAAATTCTCTTCAAGATTTAAGCCAAAACCCTTATAAAACTTCAAAAAAAACACCCGGCAGCTTTTAACTGGCGGGTGTTTTAATGATTCCCTAAAATTTAACGTGCGGCAACGTTAGGACCGTAACCTTTTAACTATTTGTTAGCGGCAGGCGTGCTGGCGCTAAAGCGCCGGAAAAAGCGGCCCCAGAGCTGGAAAGCCCAGATTAACCCGGCCCCGGCCTGCAAAACTCCGCTCAGGGCCAGCCCAAGAGTTACCACCGGCCCCTCAATAACTTGCAAGTAAAAGCACGGTTCGATGACCACCCGGAGCAGCAGCCCGGCGTTGATAAGGCCGCAGGCCAGCAGAGCCAGCCTTTCGTCATACCCTAAAGGTTGGGCGGCGGTCTTGCGGCGGGGCAGCAGCCAGTAAGCGATGCCAACCGCGAACTGGACGAACCAGCCCACGAAAAGCACATGGGCGTGAACGTTACCCCAGGCCGCGCCCCATCCGGCGCTGACCCCCTCACCGGCCAGTAAGACCGCCCCCAGGACAAAGCCCAGCGCGAGGTACACCAGGCTCAACTTTCCCATCAAACGTGTTAGTCTATCCATTTAGTCCTGATGGGCGCAACTGCACGAACAGCCTTCCGAGCCAGGCCCGGCGTCACCGCCCGGCCAATCAGCCGTCGCTTCCACCAGCCCGTCAATCATGCCGTGTATCCGCTCGTGGGTACCCCGGCCAAGCTTATTTGTTTCTATCTCCTCGAAACTCTCATAAAGCTGCTGCTGGGTTTCCGCGTTAAATATTCTATCGGCCAGAGCGAAAAGAACCTGGTTTTCCTTATGAATGTGCTGGCGCAACAGGCCGGAATAGGCCCGGGCCGCTGCAATAAGGCGGGCCTTGGCGGTGGTTTCCCCGCCTTTAACCTCGGCCAGGCTCTGGCGGTACCGGGCAATTAACTCCCGGCCCTGCTGGTGTTCGCTCAACATTACCCCAATCGGGCCGCCCTGGGCCGGGATGCCGGACTGTTCCATGAGCGGGAAAAGCACTTCTTCTTCTTTGGTATGGTGGCAGCGGTCCACGAAGACCGTCAGAAATTCCAGGACATCTTCAAAAATATTTAACGGAACTTCGCCGCCCTCTTCCAATTTTAAAACGGCTTTGTCCAGTACATTCAACACCTGGCAGACCGCCTGGTGTTCGGTTTTAAGAGTCCGGATAGCGATACCTTCCGCGACCCGGCTAACTGTCTTTAAGGTAATAATATTGCTCATATTTTGCTTCTTTCTTGTTCTGACCGGTTAATTTGTTTTGAAAATAGTAGCTGCCGTACCGACCACCCGTCCTAAATTTAATCCTCGCAGGTAAAAGGGTTAGTAAAAACAGGTAAATATCCGGTAAATACGGCTATTTTGCCAAACAAATTAAGAGAAAGAAAGAAAGTTTAGCTCTTTTTACCGAGGCGTTCTTTCTCGGAGGCAGTCAACACCACCATATAATCAGGGTGGCGGCGGATATACGCGCTCACGAAAGGACAGCTTGCCACGACCTGCAAACCGCGGGCGCGGGCATCGTCAAGCGCAAATTTAGCGATTTTCCCACCCAGGCCGTGCCCTTCTAACTCCGGCGGCACTTCGGTATGAACCAGGTTGATGGTATCGCCCTGTTCCTTATAGACCAGGATAGCAGGGGTTTCCCCACCGCCAAACTTTAACTCGTAGCGGCAGTGTTCTATGTTGTCGGTTGGGGTAAAATCAGGGGTATCTTCGGCCATAAGGTTTCCTTTTCTTTCAGCGTCCTGGCGAACTGAGTTGCCTTCAAAGTAGCCGGGTTTCATAATTATGCCGGTACACTTTAGCACATTTGAAAAAGCCGATAAAATTTTACCGGAAAGGAGGAGAGCTGATGTCTACAGGAGATTTTGAATTTCGCCACGGGGAACTTGAAAAAGATATTGCTACCGCTAAAGGTTTGCTGGCTGAACTAAAACAGAAAATGGAAGCCGCCGGTAATGACTTTGAAAAACGCCGCCTCGAAGTAAATATCGAGGACGTTACCAGGCAGCTTAAAGACTTTGAATACGCCCTTTCCGAAATGACTCGCGGCAAAGAATAAAGAATCCGCCAATCGCCTTTAAGGATCCTCTTGAAGTAAAGGGCTGCGGACAGGTATAATATAGAGGGATGTATTTAAAATGCAGGCAACGAAGCCTGCCTGGAGGAAGTTTTTAAAATGGCAAGTTTTAATCTGGATAGAGTTCGCAGCGTCCAGCGCGAGCGCAAACGCTGGGAAGATACCACGCTTAAACAGACTATCAGCCGGATGGCGGAACGGGGCGGCGATGAAGATTTTACGACGGTCAGCGGCATGCCCATCAACCGCCTCTATACGCCCGCCGATATTCCCGATTTCGATTACGAGCGCGACCTGGGTATGCCAGGCGAATACCCCTTCACGCGGGGTGTCCACGCTAACATGTACCGGGCCAAACCCTGGACCATGCGCCTTTTCGCCGGGTTCGGCACCGCCGAGGAAACCAACGTCCGCTTCAAATATTTATTGGAACACGGCGAAACCGGCCTCTCGATTGCCTACGACTTCCCGACCCTCTACGGACGAGACAGCGATGACCCCCTTTCAGAAGGCGAGGTCGGCACCTGCGGCGTGGCGATGAGCAGTCTGGAAGACATGGAAATTTTGCTGGAAGGGCTGCCGCTCGACCAGATTACCACTTCCATGACGATTAACGGCCCGGCCCCGATTGTATGGGCTATGTATATCGCCGCCGCCGAGAAAAAGGGTTTCCCCCGCCATATCCTGGGCGGCACCACTCAGAACGACATTTTAAAAGAATATATTGCCCAGAACACCTATATTTACCCGCCCGAACCCAGCTTAAAGCTGGTGGTAGATACGATGGAGTTCGGGGCGAAAGAAATGCCGCGCTGGAATACTATCTCGATTAGCGGCTACCACATCCGGGAAGCGGGCGCGACGGCCCTGCAAGAGTTGGCCTTTACCCTGATTGACGGCCTGACCTATGTCGAGGAAGGCATCAAGCGAGGCATGAGCGTGGACGACTTCGCGCCCCGCCTGTCCTTTTTCTTTAATTGCCACAACGATTTCTTTGAGGAGGTCGCCAAGTTCCGGGCCGCCCGGCGCATCTGGGCGCGCGAACTTAAAGAAACTTACAGAGCCAAAAATCCGCGCTCCTGGCTCCTCCGCTTTCACACCCAGACCGCCGGATGCAGCCTGACCGCTCAGCAGCCTGAAATCAACATTGTCAGGACCGCTATCCAGGCGCTGGCGGCGGTTATGGGCGGCACCCAATCCCTGCACACGAACTCGATGGACGAGGCGTTAGCCTTGCCTTCGGATAAAGCGGTGAAAATCGCCCTGCGCACCCAGCAAATTATCGCTCACGAAAGCGGCGTGGCAAACTCGGTTGACCCGTTGGGCGGTTCGTACATGGTCGAGGCTCTCACCAACGAGATGGAGTGCGGCTTCTACGACTACAAGCGCAAAATTGACGCGCTCGGCGGCATGCTCCCGGCGATTAACCAGGGCTACCCTATGAAGGAAATCGCCGACGCTTCTTTCCGCTTCCAGGAAGAGATGGACAGCAAGCGCCGGATTATGGTCGGGGCCAACGAGTATGTTGAAAACGAACCGCTGACCATTCCTATCCTGGCGATTGACCCCAAGGGCTACGAGCGGCAGTGCCAGCGCCTGGCTCGCCTGCGCCTGGAACGCGACAACGAAAAGACCTCGGCGGCCCTGGAAAAGCTGCGCTCTCAGGCGTTGCTCGGCCAGGAAAATATGATGCCGCACCTGATTGATTGCTGCAACGCTTACGCGACCCTGGGCGAAATCGCCGGGGTGCTGCGCAAAGTTTACGGCGAACACAAAGACCCTTCCATCGTGTAACGTTTTTCCTTTGAGCGTAAACCGTTGAACGGGGATTCGGTGAGGGGTTAAAAATATCGGTTTTGGCTATAAATGCAGTTAAACTGGCAAACTACCCGGTTTAATTGCATTTATTAAATTACGTTTTACGTTCAACGTTCAACGTTTTACGAAAGTTTTTTACGTTGAGTACACACCCAAAAGACGCGGACGGCTTTTACCAACTGGCCCAACTGGCCCAG
>CADDZM010000194.1 GCA_902812345.1 Chloroflexota bacterium
GGGCCGCCATTTCGCCGTTCTCGTCAAACTGGCGGCGGCCGTCGCTAAAGAGGCGGGCGGCGGCGTCAATCAGGGCGTTACCCGGCCCGGTATCCAGGGCCAGGGGCGCTGTTTTACCTGCGGCCCTGGTGTCACCGGCCCTGGTGCCAGTGGCAGGCAAAAAGGTGACGTTGCCGATGCCGCCGATATTCTGTAAGGCCCGGTTACGGGTGGGGTGGGAGAAGAAAAGGACATCGAAATAAGGCGCTAGAGGCGCGCCCTGCCCGCCGAGAGCCACGTCGCCGGTCCTGAAATCGTAGGCAGTCGTCACGCCGGTCCGGGCCGCGATAACCGCGCCTTCGGCCATCTGCAAGGTCGAAAGGCGGTGTCCGGCGGCGACCTGGTGATAGATGGTCTGGCCGTGTGAGGATACAAGGTCAAGTTGTGAGGGGTCCAAACCGACCTCGGCCAAGCCTTGCAGAGCCGAGGCGGCAAAGACTTCGCCCAGGGCAAAGTTTAACTCGCAAAGCTCGGCGGGACCGCTTTTTTCCTGGAAAGCCTCAAAGACCTGCCGCCGGATTTCGGGCGGAAAAGGTTGCTCGCTGTAGCTCAGCACTTTCAGAAAAATTTCGCCCGGGCTGCTTAAATCTTCTTCGAAACGGCACAGGGCCACGTCTACCCCGTCCACCGAAGTACCGCTCATCAGGCCCACTATGGTCGCATTTAACCGCGGAGAACGAGAATTGTCTACCATAAAGTTTGATTCTAACGTAACTTCTTAGCCAGTCAGGCTTTCGAAGGCAGCCGATTGTGGGAGGGAATTGTATTCCCGATACCTGGCGAACCAATCGGGAATACAATTCCCTCCCACAGGTGAATAGTTGTATTCTAATTCTCGAAAGGGGCAAGGCTTAACCTTTGACTGCCCCGGCCCGCACCCCTTCCAAAAAGTATTTCTGGAAAGCCAGGAAGAAAAGTATCATCGGCAGGGCCGCCAACGCCGACCCCGCAAAGATAAGGCCGTAGTCGGTCGAAAACTCGGTCTGCAAACTGGCAACCCCGACCGGCAGCGTGTAGGAGGGACTCTTGATCAAGACCATGCTCGGCCACAAAAAGTCGTTCCAGAACCGCACGAAAGTGAATATCGCCAGAGCCGCCAGGGCCGGTTTGGAGAGCGGCAAGATTATCCGCCAGAAAATGCCCGGTTCGCTGCACCCGTCAATCCGACCTGCTTCTTCAAGCTCGGTCGGCAGGGTCTGGATATACTGCCGCATCAGGAAGATACCGAAAACGTTGGCCCAGCCCGGCAAAATCACCGCCCAGAGGCTGTCGCGCAAGTTAAAGTTCTGGACCACGATGTAGAGGGGGACCAGCGTCACCTGGGGCGGTATCATAAGGGTGCTGATAATTACCCAGAACAATATATTGCGGCCCGGAAAGCGCTTTTTGGCGAAAGCGTAGCCGGAGAGCGTATCGAAAATAAGGTGGAAAAAAGTAATGCCCAGCGTGATAATGACGCTATTGGCGAACCAGGCCCAGTAATCCCGGGCCTGGGCGAATAACCGCTCGAAGTTGGAAAGGTCGGCGTGGGGGAACAAATCGGGCGGGGTCTTGATAGTGTCCTGGGTCGGGGTAAAAGCCGTCACGAACATCCAGTACATCGGAAAAAGCGAGATGAGAGTGGTCAGGATAAGGGCGACCCACATTAATATTCTGGGCGCGGTTACTCTTGAGGGGGCTTGCCGTCCCGCGTTTTGTGCTACGCTCAAAGCCATCTTAATACTCCACGTCCGACCGGAAGAACCGGAACTGAATAACCGCGAAAGAGACTACAATTACGAATAAAACCATCGCCTGGGCGGAAGCCACGCCGTAGCGGAACTGTGAAAAGACGGTCTGGTAAATCTGGGTAACGATGGTCTGAGTGCTGTTGCCGACCCCGCTCGGCACCATAATATAAACTTTCTCGAAGACCTCGAAACTGGCGATTGTGTACAAAACAACCACATAAAGGGTGGTGGACTTAATCAGGGGGAGGGTGATGCTCCACCACTTCCTGATAGGCCCGGCCCCTTCCAGGTCGGCGGCCTCATAAAAATCTTTGGGGATACTGTTCATGGCCGCGTTAAAGAGGACCACCCCGGCAGCGGGAATAGTGAAAACAGTCGAAAGGATAATGCTTTGCAGGGCAATATCGGGGTCGGAGAGCCAGCGCACCGGCGCGGCCCCGATCAGACCCAACAAAAAGTTGAGAAAGCCCCACTGGGTATTGAATAACCAGCGCCAGGTCACCGCGATGATGACGGCGCTGGTTACGGCTGGCAGATAGTAAGCCGCCCGGAAGAAAGTCTGGAACTTATTGGAGAGCGGTTGAAGCAGGCTGGCTAAAAACAGCCCGATGAAGATGTTAGCCGTCACCGTAACAACGGCATAGATAATCGTGTTCTTCAAGGCTTCCAGAAACACCCCATTCTGGGTAGTGAAGGCGTCTCTATAGTTCTGCAAACCAACCCAATCGCCACCGCCGCGGGGCCGGAAATCCTGGAAGCTGATGATAAACGCCCAGATTACCGGTATGAAGGTGAAAATGCCAAAAGCCAGAAAGCTTGGTAGTACGAAAACATACCCCCAGCCGTACTTTCTGAGAAATAGCACCAAAGGATTGGTTCGCTGAGCCGCCGGACTATTGACTTGCGTGAGGTTTGTATCTGCCATCAAATTGCCTCTAGATTACTTCTGGGCCAGAAGCTTATTAATCTCGTCCGCCGGTTGGGAAAGTGCCTGTTCAGGGGTCATCTTGCCAAACACGGCGTTCTGGATATTCGGGTGAATAAGGGTCCGGATTTGCGTCCAGCTAGGAATACTGGGGGTAATCCAGGCGGTAGGCGCGATATCCGTGAACTTGTTGTAAGGCGAAACGACCGTGACCGACTTGCGAGCGCTGGGAGCCAGGTAGTAACCGGGCACGTCCTTTTCCACCTGCGGGCTGGTCAGGTAACGGGCCAGGTCCATGGCGGCTTTCTGCTTGGCGGTATCTTTGTTCGGGGTAACGGCAATCAGGCCCACCCCACCGGCGGAAATCGGCTTGCCGCTCTTGCCAATCGGAATCGGCCAGATGTCAATGTTCAGACCGGCCTGGGTAAGCGTCCCGGCGTCACCGCTGGGGCGGGTCCACATGGCCTGCAACTTGTTCTTCATAGCCGTGAGCAGGTCGTCCTGTTTCTGGGTGCCGAAGTCCGGCGGCGTCACCTTGTGGACCAAAGCCAGGTCGGTGATTTTCTTCAGGCCGCTGTAAGCGTCGGCGGTATTCCAGGTGTACTTGGTATTGTCCGGGCTGAGCGGTAAAGCGCCATCCGACAGGATAAAGGGCCAGCTATCCACCCCACCCGGGTCGAACAGGGCGCTAAAGCCGTAAACTTTATCGTTGCCGCGAGAGAAGGTCAGCTTTTTGGCGATGTCCACGAACTGGTCGTAGGTCCAGGTTTTGGGCGGCAAATCAACGCCTTTTTCCTTGAAAATATCAAGGTTCATGTACATGCCCACGGGCGGCACCCACAACGGCCAGGCGTAGAGCTTGCCGTTGACTTTTACCAGGTCGAACAGGTTCGGCAAAATGTCGGTCTTGTCTTCGGCGGTCAGGTAATCGTCAATCGGCGCAATCGCGCCCTGCTGAATCAAGGTCGGCAGGCTGTCGTTCGGGATACGGAAGGCATCCACGCCGCTGCCCGACTGGACCGCGTTAACGACTTTGGCAAACCCGGCGTTGTCGGGGGTGTAGCCGGTAATCGTAACTTTAATGTCGGGGTTAGCCTTCATAAAGGCCGCCGCCGCCGAGTCGGACGACTTGCTAAAGACGTTCCCACCACCGGGAGCGTAACCGAGCGCCCAGTAATCAAGGTTGCCCTTGTAGCCGCTCTTGGAAGTTTTAAAGTCGGCGGTAGAACCGGCCACCGCCGTGGTAACAGCAGCCGTAGTCCCGGTCACAGCGGTAGTTCCGGCGGCAGCCGTAGTCCCGGCAGCGGCGGCAGTCGTCGCGGCAGCAGCCGAGGTAGCCGCAGCAGCCGAGGTAGCCGCAGCAGCCGAGGTAGCCGCAGCGGTAGTACTGGTCGCAGCCGTGGTGCTGGCGGCGGCAGTCGTCGCGGCGGATGCTGCGGTAGTAGCGGGAGCCGTGGTCGCGGTATTGTCACCGCAGGCTGCCAGGATACCGCTAGCCACCACCGCGCCACCCGTCAGGGTAACGAATTTGCGGCGGCTGAGTCTTTTTCTAGTCTCTTCAGACATCTTCTCCTCCTTAGGTAAATTAGTAAAACAAAACAGGCTGGCGAGCTTTCAGAAACCGGTCTTCTCGCGAAGCCCAGGTCTGAAAAAGGTCGGCCAGGGAATCAACCGGGTTACTTTCTCCGGTTATTAACCGGCGAGGCAGGTCGCTGCCGATAAGCCGGTCGAAATGCGCCGGAAGCCAGTTGAAGTTATCGGCGTAAAGCCGGGCAATTGTCGCAACCAGGAGCAACCCGCTCCTGACAATATGGTCCGGCCCGTTGGGGTTGCCGTGGTAGGCGGGTGAAATATGAATTTACACCCCACCACAGACTTCCCCGGCAAATGGTTCGTAAATCGGTTTGAAGTAGGTATCCCGGAAGTACAGGCCGGGGCAGCCGAGGTAGTTAAGCTCCGCCGCCAGTTTTTCCGGTTGCCGTATCCAGGGAGCGCCGGCCAGTTCGAACGGCTGGGTGGTGCCGCGCCCGACCGATAGATTGGTCCCTTCGACCAGGCAAACGCCGGGATAAAGCCGGGCCGTGGTCAGGGTCGGCAGGTTGGGCGAGGTCGCCAGCCACGGCAGGCCGCGCCGCCAGCCCTCCATTTTCAGGACTTCGAGCCTGGCCCTACCTCCCAGCAATTGTTGGTTGATAAAGTGAGCCAGTTCGCCGGGGTCAGACCGTGCCGGACCGGGAGGCCGGGATAGCGCCCGACAAAAGAGCGGTACTCCGGCTCAACGGACGGCCCTTCGACCAGTTCGCCGCTCCACCTATCTTTTACAACTTCGGCGACAGGGATAGTAGCTTGCTCAACGCCGTAGTAGCCGTGTTCCGGCCCAAAGAGGGCGGCGACTTTCGCCCCGGCTTCCTCCCGGACGGCGGCAGTCCGTTTAAACTCCCGGTTAAGGCCGGTCTGGTTTGTTACCTGGCCCACCCGCTGCCCCCTTAACTGTTTATTTAGAGCGTCAAGTCCGCTTTTGACCATCTTAAAGCTTATTTCCGGTTTAGCCGGGTATAGAAACGGTATTTGTCGCCCCGGTAAACCGACCGGGCAAATTCAAGCGGCTGGTTGCGGTCAGTATAGGTGGTCCGGCGGATAAGCAGCACGGCGTCACCTTTGGCAATTTTAAGCCAGCGGGCCTCGTCCTCACCGGCCAGGCGGGCTTCCAGTTCCTGGTCGGCTTCCAGGGGCGGCTGGCCGTATTTCTTTTCAAGCAACTGGTAGAGCGATTCATGCCCCAGGTCTTCGTCCATTAGGTGTTCGCAGCCGATAAAGTTTATCAGCGATGTTTCAATCGCCAGGGGTTCGCCGTTTGCCAGGCGCAACCGCTGGACTTTGAATAGCAACTGGCCGGGCTTGATGCGGAGGGCCGCAGCAGTGGCGGCGTCGGCGGCGACCATAGCGTGATTTAGCACCTGGGTCCCGGGACGCTTGGAACGGGCCTGCATATCTTCGGTAAAGCCGGTCAGTTGAATAAGTTGCTGGGTAATCTTGGGCTGGGAGACAAAGGTGCCTTTACCCTGCTCCCGGTAGAGTAGGCCTTCGTTGACGAGTTCGGTAATGGACTGGCGGGCGGTCATGCGGCTGAGACCGTACTGTTCGCAAAGTTCGCGTTCGCTGGGTATCGGCGCACCGGGGTTCCACTGCCCACTGGTAACTTTCTGGCGGATGATTTCTTTTAGCTGGTAATAGCGGGGAACAGGCCCATTTTTTAACATGCCGCTTCTTTCGTTACCACATAGTTAAAACTTTAATGCCGGGTGTTGCTTTAATCAGGTATTGCGCTGGTTTAAGGCCAGGTGGTTTAGTTGTATATACCACTTTGTAAGTTTAACGCTATTTTGCCCGCAAGTCAATAGTCTCAGGGATTTTGGGGGAATAGTGTTTAGTGGGCAGTGGACAGTGAGCAGTCGTCAGTGTTTAGTAAAAAGGCTACCCATGCTTCAGGTTAACCCGCCAGGCCCCAGTCCACCAATTTGTCATTCCGGCCCTGTGGAGGAATCCGGGGAGCTCTCTGCTTTTTTGAACAACCGGCAAACAAAAAGCGAGCATTGACGCAAGGTTAAACCGCTTGCAGCAACACCCGCTAATTTTGTTTTGAAACCCCTTCCCCTTCAACGTTGTTTCGCTTCTAGCGGCTCATCCCCTTCATAATAGTTACAACGTGGTCCAGGAAGAACTCCGTGATGTTTTCCTGGGGAGAGAGGCCGGGCAGCAACACCACTACGGTCCCGGTAGACGAGTCTTTAGCCACCGCTATTTTAAGCTGGCGCTCTTTATCCGGAGATATTTTAAGCTCTATATCGGTATAAGCTTTCAGGAAAGGAAAGATTTCCCGGAAATACTTCCACTGTCCGGCCCGTCCATAGCAGAAAATAAATTTAGGGGACTTTTCTTCCAGCTTGAGAGTAATGTAAAGCTCGTTCAAGCGTTTGAGCCGGGTTGGTCGTCCGAGAAACTGGTCTTCCTGGTACCGCTGGGCGTCCCGCAACACATCGTTATAGTAAGGGCTGTCCGTCAGCGAAGTGTTGCGGTAGACCCACTTTTCCTGGTTGTTCAGGTTGCGCGAGGGCAAGGGCAGCGTATCGGTCAGCAGCACGTCGCCATCGAGAGCGCCGAAACGATTGGTGTAATATTCGTGGCGAGCGGGTTCGGTCTGCTGCTCAGGCGGCTCCAGCAGGCGCGTGGTCAGGTAGTTGGCGTAGCGCCAGGTCGGGTTGCCGTAGAAATAGTTGGTCTCGGCGCGGTAGCGGCTTTTTAAAATCTCGGCATCGGCCAGTTCCTTTTGATATTCCGGCATCGCTATCCGCGCGGAAAGGGTTATATTGCCGTCTTCGGGGCCGGTATCGTTGGTGCCGATAAACCAGATTTTAGCGTCGAGGTTGCCAAAACCGATAAAAGGCAGCAGCCGGAACACCTCCAGCTTTTCAAAGCTCCGCCGGATAGGCACCGCCGGGGGCAGTTCGACCGGAGCCTCCACCGGGGCGGAGGTCTTGCGAGAACTTGCGACCGAGGGCCGGGCTGCCCCAGGGGAAGAAGCCGCCGGTTTGGTTTTAGCCGGGGCCGCGGTGCCAGCGCGCGCGGCGGGGCGGGACGGTTTCACGTTGGCCGCCTGCTGCTCCTGGGCTTTTTCCTCAAACTGGATATTGGTAATAATCCGGGATTGCTGAGCCTGGTCGAACTCGGCCACCACTTCGTCGGCCAGGTAACGGACTTTCATACGCCCGCCAGGCAAAAGTTCGAGGACTTCATAGACACCGCGCCGGTTGCGATATTTCTCGCCAGGGACAAATTCGATTTCAAGGTTCATTTTGCTCTAAGGTTTTCCTTATCGGCTTAACGAAGGTCTTTTAACTGCTCAAATAGCTGCCGTTCCTGTTCCGATAAATTCGAAGGTAAGTTTACCTCGATTTTCACATACATATCGCCCCGGCTGTTCGGCAGGTTCAGCACCGGCATGCCCTGGTTGGTCAGCCGGAAGACTTTGCCGTTCTGGGTTTCGGGCGGCACGTTCAGGGCAAACTTACTGCCTTTGGGCGAGGCCACGATGATTTCACCACCCAGGATAGCCGTGTAAAGCGAGATGTTAGCGGTAGTATGGAGGTCCGGCCCCTTGCGGACGAACGCCGGGTGCGGCAAGACCTGGATTCTAAGAAGCAAATCGCCCCGGGCGCCGCCGGAAATGCCCGGTCCGCCTTCACCCGGCACTTTCACTTTAGTGCCGTCGTCCACACCGGGCGGAATACGTACCTCCAGGCGTTTAGGACGCGGGACCACGCCCCGGCCTCCGCAAAGGGTACAACGCTGGCCGCTGCGCATGCCTGTGCCGCTACAATAACTGCATAACTCGGTAGATTGGATTTGAAGCTGGCGGGTTGAACCCTGGTAAGCTTCTTCCAGGCTTACTTCTAAAGGCTGCTCGATGTCGTCGCCGCGCTGCGGGCGAGGAGTAGCGCCCCGGCCAAACCCAAAATCGCTGGCCCGGGTGTGGATGCTGGGGCCGGGGTTCGTACCGGAAGAAGCCCCGCCGCTACCGCCAGGGCGGGTGCGGGTCCGGCTGGTGCCGAAAATACTATCAAAAATATCGCCAAAACCGCCGTTAGGGTTAGTGTAGTCGTAGGTGTAACTGCCGCCGCTGCTGCTGCCCCGCGACGAGCCGAACCCGGCCTTATCGAGTCTTTCCCAGTCCGAACCGAGGCTGTCGTACTTGTAGCGTTTTTCTTTGTCGCCAAGCACTTCGTAGGCCTCGTTAATTTCTTTAAAATGTTCGGTGGCCTGGGTATTATCCTGGTTCACATCCGGGTGATATTTCCGGGCAAGTCGGCGATAGGCAGATTTAATATCCTGTTCGGTTGCAGTACGAGGAAGTTCTAAAATTTTGTAATAGTCTTTTTGTGCCATGTCATCCAGGTTTCTAGTAAAGCTTCTTTTGAGCTAGTGTATCATTACCCCGGAGATGCAGCAAGTTTATTGGCTAAAGCCACTGTTAGATTTTTGTTAGATTCAACTATCTACTTTATCTGAATATCAAACTGGGCAACAAGCGACCCCTTCTCGGTAGTAAGGCTTTTAAGGGTGGGCACCCGGCCCAGGTTGGTACAGGTGAGGCAATCGCCGGGCTGTCCGGCCCCGATTTGCCTGTTAATCTGGTCCTCGACCAGGCCATTTACCTGCTTGACGACCTCGTTTAAGGCTGAAAGCGGCAGACCCAGGGCGGCTAATTGCACGTCACCGGTCTGGGTGAGGACGACTTTCTGGTTGACGACCGCAACCTGATCTTTGAAGTTAAAGTCAAAATCGCGGTCAAGCGCATTAAGCCGGACGGTTACACTCATCAGGGAGTTCGGCTCGAAGGCTACTTTTAAATCGGTGATAGAGGCCAGGCTAAAAGCGCTTAAGGGGTTTTCTTTCAAGGCCCGGCTTATTTCGCGGTTGATATAATCCTGCCCCACCCGGACGTTCAAGTCGCTGGTGTTGGCCTGCGTACTGGACGAGGGCAGCACCAGTTTTACGTGCGAACTGCCGATTAGCCACCAGACCAGCCCACTCACCAGGAGCAAATTGAGCAGAAAGCCGAGTATAACCCACAGGATAGGGCTTACCCAGCGCCGGTGTCCGACCACCCCGACCTTGATTTTCTTCCGGCGCAGCGTCCGGTTGTCTAAAACTTCCTCGTCGCCCTGCTCGTCTGAAAGGATATCCGTCGAAGCCCTGTCGCGATGAAGTGGCCCACCCAAAATTTCATACCGCTCTTTCCCGGCCCGATTTTTGCCGTTCTTAAAATTTACTCAGCAAGAAAAATAGAGCAGAAGTTGTACCCCCTTTTAGAAACCTGTTTTAACGCCGGGTAAAAAGCTACTTTTCCCTTATATGGTCCAGCAGGGCGTCGGGAACGACCACCATTTGCGGGCCAAAGGTAAGGTCGGGGCTTTCGGCCAGGTGATGCGTTTTACCCAGCAGGCCGCCTTCCTTGATTTCGTAGCCGGTAACGGCCAGGCTTTCGGGGTTCAGGTCAATGTCGTTGATTTCGCCCACCAGTTTGCCGCCCTGAGACACCACTTGCTTGCCTATCAGGTCGGAAAAGCCCGGCCCTTTTTCGAGGGCCGTATCGTTGGAGGTCGGCTCGGCAGCCGTTGAAACAGTCAGGGCATCTTTACCGATACTCTGCACAGCCGCTTTCGCTATCGAATTGGTCTTGCCAAAGAGACCACTTTCCTTGACCCGCAGGCCGATAACCTGGCGAGTCTGCAAATCAAGCACCAGGTCATCCAGGTGGCCGATAGTTTTCGCCCCGTTTAACTCGACGACGGCCCGGCCTTTAAGTTCGCTAAAATTCATGATTTCTAAGTTCCTTTCATTCTTATTTATATTTCATTCTTATATTCTCTTATTGCTTCTTTGTTACTTGTTATGACACAAAATATGCCAGCAACCCTTTTTAAAAATATAAGTTTGGTGAAAGATTTGACACAAGTGTCTTGATATTATAGTTGTTGGATTTAGTACCGGTTATGTTATCGGGTAAGAAAAAGCCCTGTTCGAAGATTGGAAGGCCTTTGCACTTTTTCTTTTCAATATAGAAAAACTCAAAATATAGAAAAACTCAAAAAAAGAGCCCGTTTCTGCTCCAAACGGACTCTTTTAAAATAATAACTAGAAGTAGTAGGAAAATTAGTATTTTTCACTTACAACGCTGTGAGTGAGTAATCTGGCTAATCAATCAGCAATGACTGATTAGAGAGCAGTCCTAATCTAAAGATTTAGCCATTTAATGTATTAATTATAACTTTATCTGCAACCCCTTCTATATAGATAAAGTTTACAATTGAGTTCAGGTCTAATTTTTAGATAGATAATTTTTATTCAACTCGATAAAAAATAGAATACTTTTATAATTGTATCACTATATTAATATTGTATATACCTTCTACAATATTTAAACATTCGTAAAACCTTTTTATTAAGAAGAACAAAATAGCCGGCTCAGTTGCCAGGTTTGTTGGGGTAGTATGACAGCTAATCTTACACAAAGCAGTTCTAAACAAAAGCGCGGCCTGCCTCATAAAAAATAAAAGGCCCATTTATAAAATAAAAAGGCCCAATTAATGGCCTTTTAGGGGTACTTCCCTGGTTTATAGAAATCTATAATACCCACTTTAAACTAATCCTGCCGGTAACAATACCAGGGCCGGGTGAGTAATTGCTATCGGTGGGCCGCCGGGTTCTGCCCCTTGAAGACTTTTAGCAGCAGCCACAACGAGGGCAGCAAAATCACCATGCCGAAGCCGAGCGCGACCAGTTGCGGGCCGAGCGCGGAATCGGGCGCTGCCGAGCCGTGAATGGTGATGTCGGGGACGACCAGGGCGGGAGCCTGGGCGATGGCCCAACCCCACACGATAGCCGCAACCTCGGCAATGGTGGCAACCCGGGCCAGGCGGTAGCGCCGGAAGTAAGCGCCGAGCATGGCGACCAGACCCAGCAAAACGGTGGCGATTACCAGCGGCGTAGCTCGCCCCCAGGCCAGTTCGCGCCAGAGGGCCGGTGCGCCGTCAAGCGTAACCGGCAGCGTAATTGTGGCAATCAGGGCCGTGACCACGCCGGAGAAGACTGCCCGTTCGCGGAAATCTTCGCGCAGTTCGCCCTCTGTTTCCAGGGTGAGATAGACCGCCGCCAGGAAGGCGCACAGGCAGAGGGCTAACACCCCGATCAGGAGCGGGAACGGCGACAGCCAGGTCGAAAAGAAGTCACTCAGCAAGCGGCCCTGGCTGTTGAACCGGATACTGCCCGAACCGAGCGCGCCGACGCACATTCCCAGGAAAACGGGGGTTATCAGGCTGGCCCCGCCGAATATCCAGCCGAAAGCTTTCTGGGTACGGACCAGCGAGGCGGCGTGCGCCCGGAAGACAAAACTCGCGCCCCGCAGCACGATACCGACCGTCACGAGGGTTAGAGGTATCGCCAGGGCGGTGCAGATAGCGGCGAAAGCGGGCGGGAAAGCCGTAAAAAGCAGCACAATTACAAAAATCAGCCAGACGTGGTTGGCTTCCCAGACCGGCCCCATGGCTTTTGCTATCGCTTCGCGCTGGGCTTCCTTGCGCGGTCCAAAGGCCAGCAAATCCCAGACTCCGCCGCCGAAATCGGCCCCGGCCAGGATTACGTAGAGGGTCAGGCCGAGGCCAATCAGCCCGGCCACGACCCAGGGCAGTTCAATCGTAAACATAGTTTTAAGCTTCTTTCAACTCTGCCAACTCTGCCGCAGGGCTGGCACTTTCGGGTTTCGTGGCCGCCAACCGGCGCAGCAGCCAGACTACGATGACCGCGAGAGCCACATAAAGGGTGGTAAAGCCGATAAAAATCGGCAGCAGGCCCGGGGCGGTCGTCACCGAGTCGGTGGTGCGGAGGTACCCGTAGACGACCCAGGGCTGCCGCCCGACCTCGGTC
>CADDZM010000195.1 GCA_902812345.1 Chloroflexota bacterium
AAACGAAACATACCGGGCTATCGAGCAAGGCGGTGGGTAGTAGAGCGGAGCCATAGTTGGATGAATCGTTTTCGTAGGCTTTTGATCCGGTGGGAAAAGAAGGTGGCTAATTACGAGGCTTTGCTTCCTTTGGCTTGTGCTTTCATCACTTTTAGGCGAGCTGGACTTGTCGGATAGACTCTTAGGTTGCTGCCCAAATGGAGTCGCTTCTCTAAGCTGCTGAGTGGTCCATTCATCAGTCGGATGGCGAGTTACCTCAAAACGGACCTCTTGCCTGGAACCAAGTTCCACGATAAAGAAGGCGTAAAGCTGGCCGAAATTGAATACCGCAATCAAATTTAAACTTTAGGGCTTGCGATAACGCCTTCATCCTAATTTCCCTCCTAAAATTGACCTGAAATTAGATCAATTATACACCGGATGAGCAAAGTACCCAGGACACCTAATTTAAATCTGAGTCCCGGCATCGACTCATTTCAATTCGGTTTGTTGGTTTAACAAAAACACTTCCGCTATCCGGGCTATCAGTTCAAGACCTGAGGTACTTCCCTGGTGCTGGCCTTTTTCAAAATCACCCTCATTTTGACCCATCTGGTTAGTGACATAGGCAAAACAGATTATATCCAGATCTTTCGCGCTGCTCAGGGCGTACAAAGCCGCCGCTTCCATCTCAACAGTCAGAATACCTTCCTTCCGGCAAAAGGAAATAGCTTCCTCGGTTTCTCGGAACGGGGCATCAGTCGTCCAACTCGCGCCGACTTGCAAGGGCTGCCCTTGCTCCTTCCACCCGGCTGTCAGGGCGGTTTTCCACTTTGGGTTCAAGTAACTGTAGTCAGAGGGTGGCAGGTA
The DNA here is from genome assembly GCA_902812345.1 of Chloroflexota bacterium. Classification (GTDB taxonomy): domain Bacteria; phylum Chloroflexota; class Chloroflexia; order Chloroheliales; family Chloroheliaceae; genus 54-19. The sequence continues at coordinate 850 of CADDZM010000195.1, forward strand.
ATGATAGCTGGTCCCCTCATCGCGCAGGGCTTTATCAATTAGCACCAGGTAGGGCGGTTGGCCCAGTGGGCTTATCTGCCCGGCCGAGGTAAGGCTGATCAGTAACTGGCAGCCAGAGGCAAATAATTCCTCGGCTACCAATACCGCGAAAGGAGCGCCAACTACCCTGCCGATAATGCCAAATTCAACATTCGTATGCAGGAAGGTTTCCAGTTGAGTATGGTAGCAGGCCCAACTTTGGCGCCGTTGGGCCAGGCCGTTAGTTTTGAGGTAGTCAACCAGATCCCCATCCGGGTCCAGGATACAGATAGCCGGGACTTTCCCCTGGCCTAAATGTTTCTGGCGGCGGGCTTCTCGCAGCAGATTTTCGACCGTAAAGACGGACGGTTCAGCATAATACTTGTTGTTTAAGAGGGGAAGCTTTTCAAAATCAGTTTGATTCGTCAGGGTCATTATTTAAAAAAACCTTTCTAATCTGATCCTCTTTATTTGGTATTAGCTGGCGGGCGACCAACGAATGTAACTTAGAGCAGTTTTGATCAAGTGATAAGCGGCTTTTACGGTGCCTTTGACAGTTCCGCTAACTTTGGACCGACCACCACCGCGCCGCCGGTAATCCACCGGCACTTCCACGATTTTGCAGTTGGTTCGCACGGCTTTAACCATCATTTCAACTGTCCAGCCATAGGTCATTTCCTGCATTTTGAATGAAGTTAAAACCTCGCGCCGGATGGCTTTGAAAGACGGAAGATCGCTAAAGGTCTGCCCGTATAACCCGCTGATTAGCCAGCTTACCAGTTGATTACCCCAGATAGCCTGGGAAGGTAAGGCTCCCTTTTGTAACCGTCCTAACCGGCGAGAACCCAGCACTAAATCGGCTCCCTCGACCAATACCTTATTTAATAAAAGGGGAATTGAGGCCGGTGGATCGCTGTAGTCGCCATCCAGAAAGACCAATATGTTGGCCCTGGTACTTTCTTCAAACCCGGTAAAGCAAGCTGCCCCATAACCCTGGCCTCTTTGCCGGACCACCAGCACTCCCAGCCGCTCGGCCTCTTGAGAGGTGCCATCCTGGCTCCCGCCGTCAACCACAATTACTTCGAGGCGGTATGCCGGGTCCGGCGGTAATTCCTTTATCTCTTGAAGCACTCTGCCAATATTGGCAACTTCATTATAGACCGGGATTATAACGGCCACCAGGGGTCCGGCCGTCTCTTTGTCTGGAAATTTTGCATTAGCGATTTGTTTCATGGGCTGGAATAAAAGCGAAATAGCGCCTTTCTTATAAATTTCGGAATAATTGTTAGAGCTTGGCTGGCCCTGACCCTTTCCTAATCCCCGTTACAGATCAGGGCCAGAGCCTGGCGGGTGTGGGGAGCCGCCCGCCCGTCCGAGGAAGACAACTCAGCCCGAAACCGGCCCAGGTCCACAATAGTGTCAAGGTCGTACCAGCCGGGCAGGATTTTGACCTGAAGACCATTTCGGGTAGCCCGGTTAACAGTTTCTTCAAACACTGTAGCGGTGCTCCAGGTCATGTCATTGAACAGAAAAGGATAGACCTGTCGAGCGCCAATCAAATAGTACCCGCCATCTTCGGTCGGACCCAGCGCCACTTCGGTTGTGTCAAGAGCTTGCAAGGCTTCTTCCAGGTAATTTCCGGGCAGAGTCGGGTTATCGCTACTGATGCAAAACACTTTGGAATAGCCTGCCGCCAGCCCCTTTTCAAATCCCCCGGTAAGGGCCGCCGTAAGGCCGGGATTATCCTGCACGAGGTAGCCAACTGCCGCAGGTAAAATATGGCCCAATTGCTGAGCATCCTGGGGGGTTGGGCAGACCGCCATAACCTTTACACCCGGCACCTTTAAGGCCACCTCGACGGTATCGAGTAAAAACCCGGTATAGAGGGTAGCCGCCTGGGCGGGGGTTAAAGGGGGGCAAAGCCGGGTCTTAACCTTGCCTACCCGCGGGGCTTTGGCGACGACTACTATCAATCCGAGCGGCCCTGGTTCTGGTTCAACCATCATTCACTCTCCATCGCTAAAATATAAGATTCGGCTAACAGAATGGCGTAGGCGCTTTGACCTTCTGAAATTTCCCCACGCCGGGCCATTGATAGAACCTGTTGGGCCGGTAAAACCAACCGCTGCAAAAGCTCGGTTTCTTCAAGCCGCATCTGGCCCAGCACTACGCCTTTCGCCAGAAAACCTTCGCAGGAGAGCGTCAGGTGAGCCGAACTGCTGTAAAACCGGGCCAGGTAGATTAACTCCTGGCACTCGCCGCCAACTTCCTCTCGTAATTCCTGCCGGGCGCGGCTGGCCGGGTCTTCGTCGGGGGTTTCAAGGGAACCGGCCGGTACTTCCAGGACCCATTCCCGGATGGGATAGCGGTACTGCCGGATAAGCACAATCTCTCCCTGGGTAGTCAGCGGCACCACGTAGGCGGCCCTGGGAACCTCGACATAGCTGTAGGTTATTTGCCTGCCTTGCCCAATATCTACCCGGTCTTCCCTGAAACTGCGCCAGCGGGTCTTCAACAGATAGCGAGCTTCCAGGGTGCGGTAGGGTAGTTCGGCAGCTTGGTCTGCTTGGTCGTCCATTTTTACTATCCCCGGGCGATAATCAAATACAACCGGTAAATCAAGATTACTTCAGGGTATAAAGCCCCGGTTTTTTCAAACCCTTAAACGCTCCATTTCGCCCCGCATCCTTCGCAACACTGGGGTGGTTGGCCGGTCAAGAAGGCCCGCCGGAATTTTTGGTAATCGTCGCCCTGCCAGATTTCTTCAAGCGGCTGCTCAAAGACATTTCCCAGGATTGGGCCGCCCTCTTTACCCGTAAAAGGCGCAAAGCAACACGGCGATACATCCCCGTTAGCCTGAATGTAGGACAGACGCCAGGGCCGCGTACACTCCTGCCAGGGATATTCTTCGTCAAGATTTTCCAGGCTCTTTAAGCTACCTTCCATAGTTATCTGTTCGCCGCCGCTGGCGGCCAGGTTTATCCCGTTTTGGCGGCAGACTTTGTAGGCTTCGGCCAGGGCAGTTTTTTCTTCCTCAAAAAGTTTGTGATAAAGCGATTGCTCCGCCACGGCCAACCCCTGACCGAAATAGACCAGCCGTTGCACGTACACTTCGTTGATACCGGCAAGGGCGGCGAACTGGGCGATTTCAGGTAGTTGGCGGATGTTATGGCGGATGCTGGTAAACCAAAGGCTTACCTTCGGCCCGTGCCTGGCCTCTTTAAGCAGGCCGGTAAGGGCTAATATGTTTCGTTTAACCTTCTCTAACCCGGCAATTCCCCGGATCAACTTGTAGGTTTCGGGCCGGGAAGCGTCAAATGAAATCCGGTACTCGTCCAGCCCGCACTCGACCAGTTCCCGGCGGCGCCGTTCGTTTAAAGCGAGCGCGTTGGAATTGAAAAGGACATAGACGCCACGGGCTTTCAAATAGCGGACCATTTCAAACAGGTCCGGGTTCAGTAAAGGTTCGCCCAGGCCATGCAGGACCGCCCGTTGTAAGCCAGGGGTCTGGGTTACGATGTGAGTAAAATGCTCAAAAGATAAATTGTCCCGGCGATTGGGCCAATGGTAGGTCCTGGGACACATCGTGCATTTCTCATTACAATTTTTTGTTACCTCAATATAGAGGCTGCCCGGTCGCCGGATTAACGGCCGGTTAGCCAGGATCAGAGCTGGCCGGGGTGTCTGCATTTGTCAAAACCTTCTTTCATATAAGGCTCACCTAAGGTTCACCGGAAAAACCATCGGAATGGGTATAGGCCGGGCACCGCTACCGGTTGGGATTAGTTCTTTTGAAGCCTATACCCCTGTTTTCCAAATCTAAATTACCCCGGCGCTTCCCGGCGCGGCCCCGGTTGCCAGTTTCAAGAGCTTGCCAAGCGGATTCTTACCGCTGGCCCATCTGTCATAGCTGGTAGCCAGTAAAGCGTCTATCGAAAACTGGTTCCTGGCCCCGATTACCGCGAAAACCGCCGGTGGGATGATAAAAAGTAAATAATTAAAAAAGCTTTCACCGGGAACGCTTAACAACCCGACCAGTAAACTTAAACCCCATAAGACGCCCACCAGACCACCTAACCGGGTCAGGATACCCAGGACCAGGCTAACCGCTATGAAAGTTTCGGTAAAGATGGTCAGCCAGGCGAACAGGTCAAAGTTGGGAATGACCACGTTTTTAACAAAGTTGCCGTATAAGCCCAAAGTTGGATATTGCGCTTCCCGCTGCATCCAGTCACACAGGCCGTGGAGTTGTTGCCCGACCGGTGGGTTGAAGCGGTAAGCATCGCAACCAAAACCGGCATTCACCCAGGGAGCTTTCCAGCCCAGTTCACTGAACCACAAATACCCGGCCCAGACCCGGAAAACCGTCAAAACCACGGCGAGGCCAATCGCTACCCCTCGCCGGGAGCCGATTTGCTGACTAAAAGTTTTCATATTCTGATAACCCTTTTTTCCCTAAAATTAAATTGAGGTCTTCTTTGCGGTTCATTTTCCACCAGGCGTATATATTCCAACCAATCAGGAGATGTAAAGGCCAGTATTCGAGCGGATTGATCCAGGGTCGGAGCGGGAAATCGGCCCTTGCGTCGTAATTGAGATAATATAATTGAATGAGGGCGGCGAACAGTAACCAGGCTTTATCCCATCCCCTGAACCCTTTACCCCATTCCAGGGGCAACCAGACCAGTAACCAGCTTATGTACCAGCTATGGACGGTGGAAGCTACCAGGAGCGTAATCCCAAAGACCAGCATTAAGCGCCGGGGAAGGCTGAGTTTTGCGGCGAGGGTGGGATGAAAAGACAACCCTATTATCGTAACACCCAGGATCAGCAGGCTTAACAGTTTAGCGGTGTAGATGCCGCCAAGCTGGAAAGCCAGTTGATAGATGAAACCTTCGTTGTCCCGCCAGGTGCCGGTATATTCAAATATGGAGCCTATCGCGCCGCCACCCAGGACCAGAAACGGTAGATAACCGGCCACTACTACCCCTAGAGTCAGGGCCGGGTAGCGCCAGTTTCGCGGCTGCAAAATGCTTCGCCAGCTCCAATTAGCCAGGGCTTTCGCCTGACCGGGCGCGGCGTTCTGCCAGTTTATCAGGAACAAAGGCAGGCCGAAAAGTGGCGTGAATTTCGCCAGGCAGGCCAGGCCGAGCGCAATGGCCGAGAGCGCGGGCCGCCGCCGGAGAGCCAGCCCAACTGCCAGTACCAGTAAAAGGAGCATCAAGGCATCATTATGCCCGCTTTGACCAAATTCGATAACCGGCAGAGGGCACCAGGCGTAAAGGATAACCCGCCTTAAATCCAGCCTGTAAATCCCAAGTAACCAGAGCAAAGCCAGGCAAACCAGAAAGTCGAAGAAAGCCGCCGCGATTTTTGGCCCGTACAGGCTATCTCCCAGGACGCTATATTCGAGGGCGCTGGTTATTTGAGCGAGCGGCGGGTAGGGCGAAGCGGTTTCTTTTTGTTGGACCAGCGGCCAGATAGCGCTGTGGTAAGGCGCCAGGAATGGGTCGGACGGTGGGTACCGGTACGGGCTGATGCCTAGCGTCACCAGCCGTCCTTCCCAGGTGTAACGAAATTGATCGGTCGAGAGAGTAGGCGCAATAAAAACGGTGGTGAGTCGAAAAAGGGCGGCAAAGAAAATTATCAATACCAATACCGGGGCCGGGCGGCTTTGTGTTGTAACTTGGGCAAGCTCGCCCGGTAAGATTGGAAAGGATGGGCTATCAAAACCTTTTGCGGCCGCGTTTGCCTTGATTACAAAATAACTTGCCAGGAGAAAGAGTCCAAAGAGCACACTAAAAGTTACGACATAAAAGCCGCTTTGTTCGCTCAAATTGGTGGGCAGTATCAGGAGCAAAAAGCCAACTTCAAGAAGCAGCCCCATGCCAAGTAACAGGTAAAATAATTTCAATCCTTCTCTCTCTCGACACTTCAAGCAAACGATTCTCTGATAACCGTTAATTGCATAATAACTGGAAAATTGAAATTAGTCCTTACAAACCTTACAAGTTAGGGGCAGAGAGGGAATTTTTGGTGGGGTTAAGGGGATTTTGGACCTGTATTGGCTACCATAGTGATCCGAGGTACAATAAACCTCGCTTGAAGATCAATTTGGAGAAAGGTAGCCTTGTGACAGTAACTGACGCTTTGTTCGGTCAGCTTTACGCCTTCTTTATTCTTCAGCCCTCCTCTTGTAGGATAATCCATTCTGGTGTTACTCGCCATCCCAACGAGCAATGGATAACTCAGCAACTTAAAGAAGCAGCATCTTAAAGAAGCAACTCCGTTTGAGCAGCGACCAAAATACCTGATAAGGGATAATGACGCTAAATAGGGAGTATGTGAAGTATTACAACACTTTGCGTCCACATCAAGGCATCCAGCAAAAAGTGCCCGTAGTTCCAGCACAATCGGCTCCTGCTAGCCCAGCGCTGGATTAAAGAATTAGCCAGGCAAGCTCTGGAAGTTAAAAGGCTCCCCGGCAAACCGGGAACGCATGGCCTCCCGGATGGTGGCCTTCTGGCGGTTTAGATCAGTTTCGTCCAGCGCCTGTAAGCGAGAATAAACCGTCTGCATCCCGCTGTCACTAAACCAGCCAATTATTTGGCCTTCGGCTTCTACAAATAAATCTTTTTGTGAGGTATTACATTCAAACAGGGGAATATCTAATTGCTCCAAAGCTCGCCTTTCTTTTTCAAGCAAGGGCCAATAAACCGGCTTTGCTTCGTCAACCAGGAAGGCCCGGCTTAATTTTTCAAAATGGAGGCTGCGTTCAATCCCTTCGCGCAGGTAGGCTGGTTGATTGGCGTGGTGCAAAAGGAGTCCATAGACCCTGGTATTGCGGAAAAGAAAGCGGCCGGGCTGCCCGCTAAATTTGCGTAGCGGACTTGCCTCACCCAGCAAAATATTGCGGTGCTCAATAAAAAACCGGTATATTTCTTCAAACCCGCCGCAGAACTCGCCAGCATGTTCGGTCAGGTCGAGGTTGACTCCTTCCAGAAAGGGGACATTTTGACCTGGTTCAATTTTAGTTTTTTCGTAAACAACATTCATCAGGTCAGTATTAATATATTCCCAATGAGGCAAATTATAATTGGTGTTTTGTGCCTCCACAGCCGAAAAGGCGCTGAAATCTAGCTCGGCCGCCTCGGGTGAAAGGATCGGCAGCATAGCGGTGCGAAGAATTGAATTTTCCAGGTTCTGGGCCATTTGCTCTAAATTGGCAGCTTCTTCCCCCGTTTCAATTACCAGGTAAGGCACTACAGGGTGGAGCAGTGTTTCCGCATCTATTAAAACCGGGGATTCACCGCTGGCGATAAGGTTTTCGTAATGGCAATCGGTACCATTTAAAAGGTGGATCAGACCCAACAACATACCAAGCCGCCGGTAAAACCGGGACAGGGCAGCATAGTCGGCACAGGGTAATTGTTCTATGAATTCGGTCCAACCGTAACCGGGACGGGCAATTATTTTAACAGTTCTAAAGGGCAGCAGTTTGCCGGTAGCGTTCAGCCAGGCCAGCATTTCATTGTAAACCTGTTCAAGACCCAGGTCTTTCGGTTTATAAACCAGCTTCAAACCTGATGTAAATTTTATTTTGATGACACTTCGCCCGTTCCGGTGCGGGTCCGAAAGCCCCGACTCGGCTCGCATTACCAGACCTAATTCCTGTCCATCGAATAATTCCTGCCGGATGGCTGGTAAATCCTGCCAAAGCCGTCTGCCAAATTCAGTGATGGTCTCGACCCAGTACCGCGTTGCGTGGGTTATCAGGCGAGCCAGGACACTGTATTCCTGGAAGAAAGACGCGTGGTTGTCCTGGCGCACCTGGTTTACAAAGGCAAGGTATAACCGGTTGCCAGCTTCACCCCCTGCCCTGGTGGAGAATAGCGGTTGAAACAGGCGGAAAACCTGGCGTCTGGCGCAGAAAACCTTGAACTCGGTCTGGAAAGCATTGGCACTCAGCCGGGCCAGGACCGCTAACAAAAAGCGTTCCAGGTTACTTTCCGCCTCATCCGAAAACAATTCACGTCTAAAAGGTTGTTGCGCCTTCAACTGGCGGCGAGCCCACACCACAAAAGGCACCAGTAATTCCTCGTAAGGGACAGGATCGCAAGGATCAATAAAACCAGGCTTTTCTTCCGAGTTACTATCGAATTGGTCTATCGAAAGTATCTCTCGTAAAGTAGTAGCCCAATCGGGTAGCTCCTGGGGGCTGACCAACCGGACGGCCCCCAACGCTGCCCTGAGATTATCAGGCTGGAAATTACCCCAGGCCAGCCGGCGCTCCCAACCGGCGGGGGTATCACCTGTCGCTTTTCGCCATTGTTCCAGGCGCGTTTCAACCAGGTCTTGCGTCGAAAGGTCATTTTCAGGAAGAAAAACGCCGTTAAGACGCTCAGTTAAAGAACTGGCTCTTTCTACTATATTTAAGAGAATATTATCTGTAAGCAACGTTTTCACCTCAAAAAATGCAATTAAAGAATTAGAAGTTACTTTTAATTGTAAAAATGACCGAGTTTTTGGTGCTGATTTTTGTAATTTGGATGATGCTCAAATTGATTTTGAGTCCACCTGCCACCGCTTCCAATTCCTCGACCGAAAGTTCCTGGTCCAGAGAGGTTCCTTCGGCTTCAGCACGTTCCTTGGCTACTTGCAGCAATTCCTTCTCGGTGAAGCTGTAGCCGGAAACAGCCGCCACGTCCAGCACATCCTCTAACTGGGCATCTGGGCCAAGCTCGGCCAGTTTGTTTATGAGGGCGGTATCGGTGTTGGCTTTTTCCAAAAATTCGCTAGCCTTAATTTGTGACATGGTTTTCTCCTTGTTAAACTACTTTTTAATAACTACACTAACGGTGTCGGTGGTGATATAGAACCGGCTGATCGTGAGGTTAAATTTCCCTCCAGCCACCAGTGCCAGTTCACTCTCAGAGAGTTCGCTGGCGGCCGGGTAACCGGCCTTTTCGGCGTCCTCTTTGCCCGCCGCCATCAGTTCAGGTTCAGTAAACTGATAACCGTTGGCGGTCGCGACATCCAAAACGTCTTCAATATTGGCGCTGGGGCCCAGGCCAATTAGCTTTTGCTGGACCTGAGAGTCATTCCTGGCTTTTACAATAAAAGCCGCGGCGGCTTCTTTCGACATAAGGGTCTCCATTCTTTAAGGGTTTTGAATTGATCGTTAAAAGATACTCTGAAGGCTCAACCCGGCAAGTCGCAGGTAAGGGGCTGGCTGAAGCTCCAGATAAATAGACAGATAATTGCAAATTTGGTTCAGGCGCTAACCTGTAGTAATTTCATCACCGGGCTTGAGGTAAAGTCTCTTCCATCAAGGGTCCACTCTGCCCCGTATTCCCTGAAATACTGGCCTTCTTCCTGGCTTAGGGGCCCTTTTTCAAGGGCGGCCAGGGCTTCGTCCACTTCCCGGCGATTTCTCAGCCCGGCCAGGACCACATCTACATAGGGATTAGAAAGAGTAAAGCGGTAACAATCAGGAATGGTCGGCACATACAGGTCAGCCGGGTAATTTAGCGGAGGGTTACTGATTAACCGCTTACCCTCATGGGCTACATTAAAAGCTACCAGGCCAGGGTCAAGGCTTTTATTACCTGAAAGAAAAGGGAAGATGCCGCGTTCCACCCCCAGGTGGCCCAGGTTATACCGCAACATAACTACATCAAGCTGGTTCATCCATTCTCGCGCCAGCGACCTGGAATGAAATGACGCGCCTACAAAACGCACCAGCCCGCGCTTGACCAGGTCCTGGTTTACGGCTTGCATAACCAGGATTTGTTCGCGGATAAATTGGGTCAGGGGGCCGGCATCCTGCATGGCCCTTCCTAGTTCTATTAAATCAGCGATGTCATCGCGTTCTGTGACCCAGCCCCAGTGAAAAACATCAATATAATCCACTCCCAGTTCGGAGAACTGGTCTACCAGAACCGACATGATTTTATCGGGGTTATTAATGTAAGTAACGGTAGATAAAACAACCTTGTCGCGCACCGAAGAGCCGGACGCGCATAATTCTCTTAAAGCTCCAGCGCTATGCCGGTAGGAAAATTGATGTAAATCGCTGGAGTAAAAGAAATAATTTACTCCCTGACTGAAGGCATACTGTATGTCTTGACTTTTTATACCACTTCCTGCGCCAATCCCTAAAGGGCTGACCATGAGTCCGGTGCGGCCCAGGAGTCTCAGATTAAATCCAGTCACAACTTATACCTTTTGCTAATAACGTTGAGATTGGTAGTACTGGGGGTTCTGTTGAGGCTGTTTCCTGGCAAACCAGAACGGTAAAGCCGCCACTATTAGCGGAAGGCCGCCAACCAGCCCAAAGATAAAAGCCGAAAAGCTATCAAAAATTTCTATACTGATTACCCGGCGGCTGGAAAGTTCCAGCAAGCCGCCCACCGCCAGGTGCAGACCGGCCACAATGAAAAACCGTTTATCCACCTGGAAGGCCGTGGCAATATAACCCAGCCCCAGCAATATCAACCAGACTCCGGCTAAATCTCCGAAAAGGTCTATGTGAGCGCCCCCATCGATTTTGATTACGTAGAAGGTAAAAAGCCAGCCTGCAACTATCAAAACAACCCAGATGCCCAGGTTTAATTCCAGGCCCCGCACCATGCTTATAAGCTGGGCGGCCAGACCTAAAATGGTAACCCCGGCCCACAGCCAGAGGGTGAAATCGGCGCTAAGGTTGAACCACTGGTTGACTATTCCTCCCAGCAAAATCACCAGACCCCAGCCGGCCAGCATAAAACTAACTTTAGGAATGTTAAGTTGTAAATCCTTCATGTTGAACATTTCTTTTGCCTTTTCCATCCTCGTAAATGTTTTAGTCTCAATCCGGCTATTTTCCGGCCCCCTGCCTTTGGGGTAAGGGGCCGGAAAATTCTATTTAGGGCTATTCGACGACGGTTATGGTGGCGGTCATATTCGGGTGAATCTCACAATGATAACTAACCTGACCGGCCTTGTTAAAGGTGAAACTAAAGCTCTGGCCTTTTTGCAGCGTTCCGCTATCCCACGAACTATTGTCGGCGGTAGCCGTGTGGGGCGCAGTGTCCTGATTGGTCCAGGTTATTTTAGTCCCGGCTTTTATGGTGATAGGATTTTTAGAAAATTTGAACCCGGTAATATCCATCTTGATTTCCTGGCCGGGGCCGCCCAGGGCATTAGCGCCTGAAGCCGCCGCGCTGGTGGTTTTAGCTGCCGCATTAGTCGTTCCGGCTGGCGGGGTCGGGTTCACTTTTACCGGGGCCGGGGTGGCGGTATGATTATGCTC
>CADDZM010000196.1 GCA_902812345.1 Chloroflexota bacterium
TCGCCATACCGTAGGCTCCCAGGCCGAAAAAGACCCCATGGCCCAGGCTCAACATACCGCCATAACCCAGATCAGGTCAAGGCCCAGGGCCACGATAGCGTAGGTCAGGAATTTAGCCAGCAGACTGAGCCGGAAATCGGAAAGGATCAGGGGCGCGGACAGCAGCGCCAGGGCGGCCAGGATGGGAAAGACCCTTGTAGCCAGCATATCTTTTGATAAAAGTTTCGCCTTAATCATTTAAAATAACCTCTCCCAGGGAGCAACACTTTAGCCGGTTACCGGCTACGCAAAGCCACCAACCCGCGCGGCTTCCACTGCAAGAAAATTATGACCAGGGCAAAGACCAGGACTTTGCCGATACTGGCCGAGGTCTGCAATTCCAGCAAGGTATTGAATACCCCAATCAGTAAAGCTGCGAAAATAGTGCCCGGCAACCTTCCGACCCCGCCCAGCACCACCACCAGGAAAGCATCGACGATATAGTTTGTACCCAGGGTAGGACCGATTGGCCCGATCAGGGTCAGGGCGCTCCCGGCTACCCCGGCCAGGCCCGAACCGATGGCAAAAGTAAGCCCGTCTACCCGGCGAGTAGCTACCCCCAGCGTCCCGGCGATTTCCCGGTTCTGCATCACAGCCCGCATCCGGCGCCCGGCCGGGGAGCGGTAGAGGTAAAGGTAGATCGCGACCACACAGATGATGACCAGTCCGATAATGAACAGGCGTTTGTAGGGCAAATTGACCCCTTCATACGGGCTAAAGCCGCCGTTAAGCCAGCCCGGACTGACCACCTGGACATTTGGCGCACCGAATATCGAGCGGGCGACCTGCTGCAAGACCAGGCCGACGCCCCAGGTTGCCAGGAGCGTATCGAGCGGGCGACCGTATAAAAAGCGAATGAGGGTATTTTCCAGCAAAAAGCCAAGTATTCCGGCTACCAGGAAGGCAACCGGGATTGAGATAAGGAAGGCCAGGCCGCTGGAGTCACCCCCCAGGGCCGGGGATAAAATTTGTTGCAGCAGATAAGTGGTGTAGGCCCCGACCATAATAAATTCGCCGTGGGCCATGTTGATTACGTTCATCAGGCCAAATGAGAATGCCAGTCCCAGCGATATTAGCAGCAAGACCGAACCCAGGCTCAGCCCGTTAAAGGCTTGGGTTAATAATTCATCCAGTGTCAGACCCTCCTTCAATACCTTCATTTAAGAAGTGATAAGAAGTGATAAGAAGTGATAAGAAGTGATAAGAAGTGAACTGAAAACGTTAAACGTGGTTTGGAGAAAAGCTCGTGTATTGGCAAGGGGCAAGTTAGTATTTCTACCACTTGCCCGCTTGCAGCGCATTCTACGTTCTACGTCTAACAGTCTAAGGCGTTTTCTACTGCTTGGGTAAACTGGCCGCCCAGTCGTAGGTCTTGAGGTAGGGGTCGGGCTTGACGGGGTCGGGCGTGCTGTAGACTTCGTCAATCAACCCGTCAGCCCGGACCTTACCAATACGGACCTTTTTGTAGGTGTGCTGGGTGTCGCCGTCAATTTTAACAGTGCCTTCCGGGGCGGCGAATTCAATACCTTTGGCAGCCGCCTTGACCTTCTCGACATCGGTCGAACCGGCCTTCTCTACGGCCAGCTTCCAGAGGTAAACCCCGAAATAACCGGCTTCGATAGGATCGTCCGTCACCCGTTTGTCCCCGTACTTGGCCTTGTAAGCTGCCACGAACTTGGTATTTTCAGGGGTTTCGGTGGTCTGGTAGTAGTTCCAGGCAGTCAACTGGCCCACGATGTTGTCAATTCCGATACCGCGCACTTCGTCCTCGGCCACGCTCACCGAGAGGACCGGTAATTTGTCGGCGGTAAACCCGGCGTCTTTGTACTGCTTGAAGAAGGCTACGTTGCTATCCCCATTCAGGGTGTTGAAGATAGCGTCAGGAGCGGCCGCTTTAATCTTACTCAAAACGGTGCTGTATTCGGTCGCGCCAAGGGGAGTATATTCTTCCCCGGCCAGGGTGCCGCCCTTGGCTTTAAGCTGGGCCTTGATAATAGTGTTGGCGGTACGCGGGAAAACATAGTCTGAACCGAGCAGGTAAATTTTCTTCTTGCCCTGGCTTAACAGGTAGTCTACGGCCGGGATAATCTGCTGGTTGGTGGTCGCCCCGGTATAGAAGATATTGGGTGATTGTTCGAGGCCCTCGTACTGCACAGGGTAGAAAAGCAGGCTCTTGAGGCTCTCAAACACCGGCAAAACCGACTTGCGGCTGGCGCTGGTCCAGCAGCCGAAGACGACCGCTACTTTGTCCTGCTGAATAAGCTTCTTGGCTTTCTCGGCAAAGGTCGGCCAGTCGCTGGCGCCGTCTTCCACCACGGCTTCGATTTTCTTGCCCAGGACCCCGCCCCTGGCGTTAATCTCGTCAATCGCCATCATGGTCGCGTCCTTGACCGAAACCTCGCTGATAGCCATCGTACCGCTGAGGGAGTGCAGGATACCGACCTTGATCGTGCCGGAAGTGGCGGCGGGCGAACCGGCTACGGTCGCGGCTGAAGTTACAGCCGAAGTAATCGAGGCAGTCGTGACCGCAGCGGTTGTCGCTGAAGGCGCCGTGGTCGCGGTCGAGTCACCGCAGGCAGCCAGAACAAGTGTAGCCAGTAAGGTCAGGCAAACTAACCCGGCCAGGCGGCTGGATTTTTGAACATACGAAAATAACTGAAAAACCTGTCTCATTTTTCCTCCTGTTGCAGGGTAACCCCAAACCTAGCTCAAACAAGGGGTTGCCTGGCTGATTTATCCGTTATTTGCTCAGCTTCTTTGCTTGATTTTTTGCTTGAAGAGAAATCAGGCGCTTCCTGGGCCTGGGCTGCGAGTTAACGGGTACAAAGGCCGAATAGGCTGCGAGAGATGCGAATACAACTTTGTAGTGATTGAATAGGAACCGGGTTTACTGAACTTATACCAAGTACAGGTAAGGCCATTACATTATCATTGGGAGCGGTTGGGATTGGCGGGTCTTCAGCCGCATCCGGTAATATATAACTAAGTGCGAGCCAAAATTGACTTTGGTTGAGAAAGATACTTTAGCATAGCGGGAAATAAGCAGGCCGTCAATGTGAATTAATCTTAAATTTATCCGGGAAAATTGGTGATTTTGCACAAACTTATAAATAACCCGTAACTTTCTTTACCCCTAGCGAACGGCGATCTTTAGAAGTTAAGACGGTTATCCAGGGTATTCTCAAACGAACGAGGGTCTTCAAGCGGCTCAATGTGAATGGTGATTTCTGCTTCGTTAAATTGGCTTTTAATTTTCCCCTCGATTAGCCCGGCATAATCGTGGGCCTGCTGGACCGTCCACTCACCAGGGGTCAGTAAATGCAGGTCTATAAAACGCGCACTCCCCCTAGCAAACACAACTATAGTAAATAAGGTATAATCTCTTTGAGAATGCAGGCGGCTATTTAAAATTTGTCTTTAAGTTGATGCTTATTCTTACCGTAATAAATATTGATAAGGAGGTCTTGGCCCCTTGTTCCCAATTTTAATCCCTGTTTATAGCTGCCCAATGGGGAACCGGCTGTCCTGTTATGGCTAAAATTCTGTTAGTCGAGGACGAGGAAAACATAGCTACCACCCTCAAATATAACCTGGTCAGGGAGGGCTATAATGTAGTCATTACCAGTGACGGCAAACAAGCCCTGGAAATTTTTAAACAGGAAAAACCTGACCTGGTTATTCTTGACCTGATGCTGCCAGGAATGAACGGCCTTGATGTCTGCCGCCACTTACGCCACATTTCAATTGTTCCAATCCTGATGCTGACCGCTCGCGAGGAAGAAGTTGATAAAATTCTGGGCCTGGAGCTGGGAGCTGACGATTACATGACCAAGCCGTTCAGCTTGCGCGAGTTAATCACGAGGGTCCGGGCTTTGTTAAGACGCATGGAAATGCTCCAGGTAAACCAGGCCCCCAATTCTACAACTGCTTCCGAAGATGATACCCTTTCCCAGGACCAAACCAACTCCTCTGACAATTCTGGTAGAGCTAAAACAATCAAAGTGGGTGAACTGTTAATAAATTCCAACCAGCACTCTGTAATAATGGGAAACCGCCCGGTTTTGCTCAAACCAAAAGAATTTGATTTGCTAATCTTTCTGGCCTCCCACCCCGGCCAGGTCCTGACCAGGGAGATGCTGTTAGAACGGGTTTGGGGTTATGAGTACAGTGGGGGGACGCGGACCGTGGATGTCCATATTCGTTGGCTGCGGGAAAAGATTGAGTCGAACCCTTCTACACCTCAATATATCCACACGGTTTTTGGGGTTGGTTACAAGCTGGAAAATACCAGCGGAAATATGCTGCCTGCTAACCAGCATAAACCTGAAACATTACCTGATTAACCATGCTAAAGAAGTTATCAAGAAACTTTAATTTCCACAGCTTGCGCTGGCGGCTCTCCCTGGTTTTTTTCTTGTCGATACTGGGGTGTTTACTGCTATTGACTCTCTTTCTGGCCTCTTACGTTAAAGACCTTTATTTACACGATCTGGAAGAACGGCTGGTAGCGGAAGCTCACCTTAGCGCCGCTCATTTTGCCGGCCAGGATATCAACCTGAGCAACTGCCAGAGCCTGGTAGATCAATCTGCCCAATTAAGCGGGGCCAGGGTGACTCTTATTCGCCAGGATGGAGTAGTCCTGGCCGATAGTCAGGCGCGAGCGGCAGACCTGGAAAATCATGCTAACCGGCCAGAAGTACAGGCAGTCATGCGTAACCCCTCCGGCTACGGTGAGGCCGAGCGGTTTAGCGTCAGTATCCGCAGTAACTTACTCTACATTGCCGTAATTACTCCACCGGTTACGGGTAGCGAATTATCAGGAACGATAATTCGCCTGGCCTTGCCCACCGACCGTATTGACCAGGCGTTAAATTCCATCTGGCTCACTTTCGGCCTGACTGCTCTGATCGTGGGACTGCTGGCAATCCTGGTCGGGCAGTGGCAATTAAACCGCTTGGTCCGGCCACTTGGGGAAGTGATAAAAGCCACCCGAGCGCTGGGCCGGGGAGATTTCAAGGTCCGAGTGGGTCCTGGACCTTATGCTGAATTTGGCACGATTGCCAAAACCTTTAATCACGTGGCCGGCCAACTGGATCAATTAATAGGCACTTTGGATGAAGAAAGGCAAATGCTGCGGGCCGTACTTGAAAATATGGAAGATGGCGTAATTATTCTTGATAGTGAATTGTCCTTACTTTCCCTTAATCAGGCGGCCCGCCGCCTGCTGGACATTTCAAATGCCAGGGAGGTAACCGGCAATACTTTGATGATGGTTACTCAAGATCATGAAATCTACCAGTTATTAAACCAGGCTTTAGACACCGGCCAACCAGCCGCCCAGTTATTAGAAAGACCTCTGAAATTTAAATCGTTACAGGTAACCGCCATCCCCCTCAAGCAAACCCAAAACGGCCGGGTCTTGCTGATACTGCACGACCTGACCGAACTTCACCGGGTCGAAAAAGTGAGACGCGATTTCGTGGCTAACATTTCACACGAGTTAAGAACTCCCCTGGCCGCTATCAAGGTTATGAACGAAACAGTGGAAATGATTCTAGAAGAAGACCCGACCACTGCTCGGCAAATGATTAGCCGCATAACCACCGAAGTAAACGGGTTAACCGAACTGGTCAAAGAGCTTCTAAATTTGACTACCTTGCAATCGGGTAAACTTAACTTTGAATTTAGCCGGGTAGAATTAGAACCGCTTGTGAAAGAGGTGATAATGGCCCTCAAGCCCCTGGCCGACCAGAAAAATCAGTCATTGAAGCTGATTGGCTCTACCACCCCGCTAACCCAGGCAGTTATTGATAGGGAAAAGATTATGATTGTGCTGCGTAACCTGGTTCAAAATGCCATCAAGTATACCCCGGAGGGTGGATCAATAGCAGTTGATGTTCAGCTTGAACAGGGGCCGACAGGCTATTTCGGACAGGCCTCATCCGATGAATGGATCAAGATAGTAGTTAAAGACAACGGGGTCGGGCTAACCAGGGAAGAACATCAGCGGGTTTTTGAGCGGTTTTACAAAGTGGATAAAAGTCGCTCCGCCGATGCAGGTAGTGGGCTTGGCCTGGCTATTGCCAAGCATATTATTTTAGGGCATCACGGTGCTATCTGGGTTGAAAGTGAACCTGGCAAAGGGTCTACCTTTGCTTTTACCCTGCCTATCCGACAACTCTAGCCTGGTAATATGTTCCTCTCCCTATAACTCGATTGCACGTGGTAGCCATCACAAGGCCAGGGGCAGCTTTTCCAGTATTTCCCGCTCTCTTAATTCCTCGGTGGCCCTGGAAGGCTGGACCGCTTCCGAAACTTGCCTTCATCGCTCACGCCAACCAGCAGCCAACCGCCTCTGGCGTTAGCCATCGCCGCCATCATTTCGGCCAGGTCTTGCTGCTTCTCGCTTTCCTGTTTGAATTCGACGGCGGTTTCTTCATCCCTGGCGATTAAGGCTTTTAATTGTTCTTCAGTGGTAGCCATTGGTTTCACTTTTCGTCGTTTCTTTATCGCTCAAGGATAAATTTCAAACGGTTAATCAATTCAGACAGATAGCTTTTTTCATCTTCGGCCAGCTTATAACCCTGTTGGTGGGCCAATTTGTCCAGTTTCTGAGAGGCTTTGTCTATCCTTCTGAGCAGTTCGGCGCGCTGCAAGCGTTACTCGACAGCTTATATTGACTGCTCACCCGGTCTAGAGATAGTGAGAGATGTTGACCCCTAATTTTTGGCTGTATACTATCCCCAGGAATCTAGACAGGGTGTAAGGTGGTAAAATCGCTGCTAAAAAAAAGGAGAAAGACAGCGATGAGCGTCAAACGCAAAGAACATAGCGCCGAGTTTAAGGCCAAAGTCGCCCTGGAAGCCCTGCGTGGTCGCAGAACTACCAACGAAATAGCCAGCGAATTCCAAATCCACCCCAACCTGGTCACTAAATGGAAAGGCCAGTTGCACAAGCAGGCCGTGATTTTACCCTAGCCAGGGGTGGAAAGGCTTTATTGAAAAGCCTTTCCACCTTAACATTACCCTCTAACTGTATTGACAAAGGGGGACGGTATACATCAACAATTCGCTTATTCCAATGCTTTGTCGAAAGGCCGATATACCGAGCGAAGATAGTCGGGGTAAAATAACCAGTCACCGGGCGCGGGCAACCATTGCTTCAATGTTATACAATGCCAAAGAGCCGTTAAGCCTGTTTGAGTTGAAAGAATATCTGGGACACAAACAGCTCTCATCGACCCAGTATTATGCCCGGGTAGATCCGACCAGGCTAGCCTGTAAAGTGGCAAAAGCCGGATACATGGAACAGAATATGGCGACCATTGAAGTGCTGCTGGACCAGGAGGCGGTGCTGAGCGGAGCGGCCGCCCGGGGCGAGGCGTGGAAATATTATGATCTAGGGCATGGTTGGTGTACGAACCCCTTCTGGGCCGAATGTGCGCATCGGATGGCCTGTGCGCGCTGTCCCTTCTACCGGCCAAAAGACTCCATAAAAGAGCAACTGGTAGAAGGCAAGGCCAATTTAGTACGGATGCAGGAATATGTAAGGCTGAGTGAGGATGAACAATTGCTGGTAACAGAAGGTATAGAACTGCATCAGGCATTAATTGGCAAACTGGTTGATGTACCAACGCCAGCCGGACCTACACCCAAAGAATTGGGGGGCAACCGGAGAAAGCAAGAAGAGTAATGGCGCTCAAGTCAGCTTCAGCCGGAAAGTAGGAAAAGAACATTGGAGCAAGTTTTTTGAACTTTTTGAGGAAATCAATTGAACAATTTGGAGAAATTTTTGCCCAACCTATTGACTTTTGATTATACATAATCCAGGAAATATACCGGCATTTCGGAGTAAGTTCTTATAAAAATATTAGGGCTGACCAGTTTGCCGTAGTGTTGAAGTTTCTGGAAAAATGGCGAGAAAAGGGAAGTAAGTAACAAAACCGGCCATGCGTTGAACTAATAAAACGTAGATGGAAATTGAAAGTATTGCCCAAAGAGCTTGAGGGTCTGGAAAACAAAAGTATTATTATACAGCTACCTTTGGGCGATTCGGAAGTAAACCCCTTTATTGGGGAAAGAAATGCACCTTTTACTACATATTTAAAGAAATGCTTTGCCCCTTCCAGCCCCAGCCGAAGGGCTAAAGGTCACGCACTACGACCTGCAAGCAGAGGGAGCCGGTATTTGATAGCCGGCCTGAGTGTAAATATCAAGACCTGCCCAATAAATTCCTGTTAGTTAAGTCCGTAATTAAATAGCTGGCGGCACTCACGGCTTGCTCAATGGTAAAGGCGCTTCCCTCCTGAAAGGCCGCGTCCAGAGCCTCTTGCCCGGCTTGGGCTCGGACCTGGGCTAGAATCTTGCTCCTTTGCTGTCGATCAAACGGCAGCAGTTGAGTTTGGACTGATTCCAATAAGGCTTCCACTGCTCCCAAAAGGCGAGCTGCTCCGCTCCAATTGCTGCTCTCTGCGGCTACGGCGGCCAGCCCCACTAGCGAAGCGGCCATACCCTGGCGGTCTCCAACCTCCAAGTTGAGCGCCATGCTTTCGGCATAAAACGTTACGGCTCGGGCTACTTCACCCACCCGGTGAGACTCGTAACCCAGGCGACGAAGCGGATAGGGTAAAACACTTGTATTGCCGAGGTGTTTTAAAATCCTGGTGCTTTCCAAAAATAAAGTCTTGGCGCGTTCATAATTTTCTAAACCGATCATCGAATCGCCCAGGTACATTAAAGCCAGGCCAATATCATTCTCTTTTTGGAGTTGCCGCCAGATAGCCAGGCTTTCCTCTAAAAAGTTGGTGGCCCTGGCGTATTCACCGTGAGCATTACTAACCGCGCCCAGGTAGCGTAACGCGAAGGCCGTACCCGGCTGATTTTCAATAAGGCGGCTTTGAGTAAGGGCTTCTTCCAGCAGTTCACGGGCCGCGTGTTCCTGGCCGCGGACCCACAGCAAATAACCTGCATCGTTTAGCGCCTGGATGCGGGCAAGGCTTGGTCCGGTTTCTTCCAGCCGGCGCAACACTTGCATCAACTGTTCGGAACCAACGGTATGATAACCTCGCACATACCAGAAAAAGCGTAGAGCCCCGGCTAACCGCAGAGCGGCTTCCAGGTTGCCGTGTTGTTCCAACCAGGCCAGGGCTGCCCGGATGTTATCATGTTCGCGTTCGATATAATTCAACCATTTAACCTGGTCACGGCTGTGATACTTTGGCGCGGCCTCCTCGGCCAGGGCCAGGTAAAAGGCGCTATGCCTGGCCCCTGCCTCTGCGGCCTCGCCCGTTTTAGCGGCCAGGGCTTCGGCTGCAAACTGGCGTAAAGCCTCGTGAATATTGTACCAACTGCTGATTACAGCGACCTCACCTCGACTCAGTAAGGACTTGCGCTGTAAGCTAAGCAGCGTTCGAAGGGAAGCTCCAGCGACAGCCAGGGCCGCTTCAGCCGTGAAGCCTCCCCGGAATATCGAAAGCTGCTTAAAGACCTGCCGCTCATCCTCTTGTAACAGTTGCCATGACCAATCGAAGACCGCTCGCAAACTACGATGCCGTTGGGGAGCGTCACGCCATTCCGCCGTCAGAAAGTCGGCGCTTTTGGTAACTTCCGCCGCAATTTCTTTAACAGACAATATTTCGGTCCACGCGGCTGCCAGTTCGAGGCCCAGGGGCATGCCGTGGACCAACTGGCAAATCCTAAGGATATCGGCCACATTTTCAGCGCTCAAGGTAAAGTCAGGCTTGACCCGTTTCGCACTCTGGACGAATAGTCGGACCGCCTCCATACTGGCTGCATCCGCTATGGCTGCGTTTGGTTCAAAGGCCAATCCAGGCAGATTGTAAAGATTTTCGCCACGCACGTTGAGCCGTTCACGTGAAGTTGCGATAATTGTTACGTGCGGCGCAGCCTCCAGGATATCTATCACAATATCTACTCCGGTAAGTAAGTGCTCAAAATTATCCAGAATAAGCAGCAAATGTTTGTCGCGCAAGCTGTGTAATACTGCCTGGTGCGGATCGCCGCTGTGAACACCTATTCCAAGAGTGGCTGCGATTGTTGGCGCGATGGTTGCCGGGTCTGCCAGAGCGGCAAGCGATACCAGGAACACTCCATCGGCGAAATTCGACAAAAGAGTATACCCCAGCATCAAGGCCAACCGGGTCTTGCCTATTCCGCCTACACCGACAAGCGTCAACAGCCGGACTTCACCTGTATTTCTTAGCGCAGCAAGTTCCGCTTCTCGTCCGACAAAAGGCGTTAGCGCGGCTGGTAAGTTGTGTTTGGGCAGACCGGGCGGATTGGCCGGTGGATAAGTCCCCTTACGAATCTGATCGTAGACAGCTGCAGTTTCATCGCCAGGTTCAACGCCTAGTTCAGCCAGCAGGTTATTACGAAAAAGTTCATAGTGCTTCAAGGCAGCATTACGGTCCCCGCTCAGGGCAAGGCTGCGCATCATCTCGGCGTGTGCTTCCTCATGCAAGGGATCAAGGGCCAACTGGCGGGCCGCGTAAAACCGCATCTCCTCGAATTTGCCCATTACTTCGTGCGTCTGGGCCAGTAAATGCAGCAAATGGAGAGCCTGCCGGTGGAAGCTTTCCCTTTTGAAATACAACCATTCTTCAAAAGCCTCGCTACCTTCCAGGTATAGTCCCTGTAAAAACTCACCTCGGTAAAGGGTGGCTGCTTCCTTCAAATTAGCAAGGCAGACGAGGCAATTCGAAAAATCCGCTACGTGGCCGTGCGCGGCAAATTGAGCCAGCAAGTCTTCAAAACGGGCCAGGTCGGAGGTGACAGCTTCGTGTTTCAGTTCAAGCGCTTGTGGAGAAATGTTCAGAAAACTGGCGACATCCGAAAAAGCGGGGAAAGCTTTTCGCAGCCGGACAAGGGTCTGGCGTAAATTGTTATAAGCGGCAGCCCTGGTCTGGTTGGGCCAAAACAAAGCGGCCAACATTTCACGCGGTTGAGGCCGGTCCAGTTCCGCAGCCAGATACGCCAGCAAGGCTCGTACGGAATTGGTTGCGAAAGTAACAGGCGTACCGGCCCAGGTTACATCAACCGAGCCAAATAATAACAGCGAGAGTTGCATTACCGCTCCCATAACTAACCCTGGTCTGGCCTGCCTTAGCCAAAAGATTAGACTTCTTAGACAGGAAACAGAATTTAAGTAAAGTTTTACAACTGGCCCTGGACTATAATTGCTTCTAATAAACTCTAAAACAAATCATTTCAGTTCAGAACCAATAAATTAAAAGCGAATACTGACAAAAGTAACGGGTCTCCAAAGTAACCAAGCGGTACCCAACTTGTGAGAAGGTTGGAAAATTTAGCAAACCAATAAATCATTTAGCAAACCAATAAATAAATTATACATCTCAGCGGTAGATTTGTAACGCTTTTATAACGCTCTGTTTGCTACAATTCGAGTGGGTTTTCTAATTATATGAAAAACGAGACTGTTTTAGAAAGAATTCAAATTTCAGAGTTGAGAAACGAAGTAACAAGGAATTTGTGAATATATGAAAGACAATTGTCAGGCTGGTGGTGAGCAGCCCTATGAAGTAGGTTACATTATTGCTTACGAAGACGGACGGCTGGATAGATTTGGCCGGTTTCCTCTGGCGGAACCGGAGCCGGAAACGAAACCACTTTCGATACTTAAAAAACTGGTAGAGCTTGAACCATCCATCCGGGAAGCCAGCTATATTTTCAGCAGCATCAGACTTAAACAAGAATACGATCTGAATCCTCTAACTATCGAATTTAAAAAGAACGATATAAAAACTTTACTGCGCCGATTTGCCCGACCGGGCATCATTCACAATGGGAATGTTGTATAAAAACGCGCGTGCTAGTTATTTTACCTTCTGCAAAAAATATCTCATGAAAAAATACAAGAGTCTCGAGCATTTACAGGCTTTTAGTTAAACCATTGAAAAAGTCCAATACAATAGTTTTTTGGTAGATTTTAAATTACTGCTACCTTAGTCAGGTTTGCCTCGTAATCCTTCAAATAGGTACTGGCAGAACTCAGTTCAGTAACAACAATACCGAACAAAAATTTGCTCATATTATTTTGGGGTGCCAAGACTATTTTGTTGTTGGTGGGT
>CADDZM010000197.1 GCA_902812345.1 Chloroflexota bacterium
ACTTATATCATATAAAATAGTATATTAAATAGTATATTAAATAATTATGCTTTCATTCCCTTTTCTCTTAAGGAAGATTGCCGCGATATTGTCAACAACTCCAACTTCACCCTGTAGCCGCCGACGGTTTAATTATACCTGCTCTGGCTACTTTTACTATCCGGTCAGGATTTTCAATTCGGCTAACGCAAGCCCCTGATTACTCCGGGTACGTTTATAACAATTACTGTGTCTGTACCTTTATTAACACTTGACGAATAGCCTCA
The DNA here is from genome assembly GCA_902812345.1 of Chloroflexota bacterium. GTDB lineage: Bacteria > Chloroflexota > Chloroflexia > Chloroheliales > Chloroheliaceae > 54-19. The sequence goes on from CADDZM010000197.1 coordinate 267, forward strand.
GGAGAAACACCATAAATTCCTGCCAATTCCTGAGGCTTTCGCCATTTGCTTTTCGGGACACCACCTCCTGCCATTTCTCCTGGGGAACCTGGGTAGGTTTTATATAATAGCTGGGCTGAGAGGCCACGATAAAGAGGAACAGCGGGTCAAAGATTTTCTGCAACTCATGCAAATTGACCGTAAAAAAGTCTGAAGTGATGATGCTATCCCCGTCACTTCTGCTGTGAAATTCTCCCCAATATATACAATATATATTAGCGAGAACCAAGAGGGCCACCATATAGTGACCCTCTTTCGTATCGCGGAAGCGATGTTTGGTGATACTTCGTTTCCACGGTGTCCTGGGTACTTTGCTCATCCGGTGTATAATTGATCCAATTCCAGGTCAATTTTAGGAGGGAAATTAGGATGAAGGCGTTATCGCAAGCCCTAAAGTTTAAATTTGATTGCGGTATTCAATTTCGGCCAGCTTTACGCCTTCTTTATCGTGGAACTTGGTTCCAGGCAAGAGGTCCGTTTTGGGGTAACTCGCCATCCGACTGATGAATGGACCGCTCAGCAGCTTAGAAAAGCGACTCCATTTGGGCAGGAACCTAAGTATTTAATAAGAGATAATGACCGCAAATTTGGAGTGGAATTTGAGCGAGTAGCGCAGGGAGGTAATATCAAAATACTAAAGACATCCATCAAAGCTCCCAAAGGCAATTCAATATGTGAACGCTTCCGGGGCAGCGTTTGGCGCGAATGTCTGGATCACTTATTTATTTGGAGTGAGCGACAACTGTATCGGGTCTTAAAGCAATACGTTCAATATTTAAATGGGGAGCGACCCCATCAAGGCATAGGGCAAGCAATACCACAACACTCCTCTAAATTTATAGAAGGGAAAATAGTTTCAGTGGCGATACTTGGTGGCTTATACCATTCTTACAAGGGGGTAGCCTGAGCAGAAAATCTTTCGGATGACTAAAGTACCCAGGACGGGGATAAAAGTGCTTAAAATTCCTATTGCTACCCCGAAGGCAAATGGTCTATGCGAAAGATCCTTCCAAAGTTTACAGGAGGAATGTCTTGATCATTTTCTGATCCTGAACGAGGGCCCGTCATGGCTACATTGATCATCCGACCTCAATTTCTGATCTTTTGCTTCGTTTTATTACACGGGATTACAAAACGGATGAGGTTGGTAGCCACTAAGGGGGTTAGCATTCGGTTATGATTTTAAGGTGCCGTTTGACAACAACCAGGTTGAACGGGATTTGCGGATGATAAAAGTCCAACAAAAGGTGCCAGGTAGTTTTCGCACTTAGTGAGGGGCGAAGTGGTTTTGTCGCATCCGCAGTTATATTTCGAGCTTACGCAAACAGGGGCAAAGTGCTTTTTATGCTTTGAGGCAGGCTTTTTTAGGCCAACCTTTGTTGCCTATCTTACCCCCTGTGTAGTTACTAATTAAAAAGGAATTCTTTCCGGCGCGGGAACTGGGGCAGGCCAGCCTTTCGGTGGCCCGCAAGGCTGTAATGGGATATAATAAGCTCTCCAATTCACCCGAAGGATTGGCCGACCTCATGCTTTACTACGTTGAGCAGGGCGTGGATTTTACCAACGAGTATGGAGATATTACCGAGAGATTTTACTCCAGCACTCCAGCATGGAAAGTATGTACGAAAAAGCTTTACAGTATCTTGTAAAATACCATCTGGAAAACCAGTTTGAAGAGCGCTGCTGGGCGGTAGTAACGAATACCAGCGGTTTTGGCTGGGGATTTCACGACAACCTGGGGGCGTTATATGATGAATACTTTGATGAAGATCAATAAATAACCTGAAGAAAGTTAACAATTTTATGTACGAAGCTAAAGATCAGGCCAAACAAGAAAATACCGGTTCGGCCCTGGGACATACGCTGACGGAAATGGAACACTCCCGGCTGGTCGAGTTGCTGCTCCGGCTTTGCCAGCAAAACGATACATTCCGGCGCACTCTGCTAGAAAATATTATTATTCCGGCCCAGGTCGTTCAGCAGCAACCGATTAACCCAACTGAAGTACGCCGCCTCAAAAGCGAGATTTCCTACTACTTCAACCGCTTGCCCCAGACCCTGAGTGAATATTACGAGAACGACGAACTGGACGACATAGACGACTTTTTTGATCAGATTGGAACCTTCAACCCGCAAGACCAGTTAGACCTGCTTATGCACCTTGTAGAAGTCGGAAACAAGGTTTTAGACGAGTACGAAATCAATACCGCTCAACTGGGCCGGGCCCTGAATTATTATGGTCAGGCTGCGAGCCTCCTTTCGCTTTCCTCAAAGGAGAAGCAGGACCATTTTGACCGAATGTTAAAGACCCTTGTAGACCTGGAAATCTGGGATAACGGGACCGAAATGGAAGACCTCAAGGCCGGGCTGGACGCGCTGGCCTCTACCACCGAAGATTATACTTTCCTGCTAAAAAAGTTTAAGAAATTAGCGGAAGAATATTCCGATGCAACCGATTGGGTGGCCGATTATTACCTCAAGCTGGATGATGATGGGAATTATTTGGCTGTCCGGCAAGCGAACCTTAAAACCGAGGCCCATTATCTCGAACTGGCCGACTACTGGCGGGACAAAGGTGAAGGAGCAAAGTATCTCGAAACCCTGGAAAGCTGGCTGGTCCGGCTGGACGAAAACAAAGCGCAACACCAATCGGTACCGTTCTCCTCAGCTTCTCTGCGGCCAAGCGGCACTATTCTGGAACGGTTGGCCGGGTATTACCGTGAACACGGGGATGACGAGAACCTGTTGCGTGTCCTTCTGGCTCAGGTCGTCCACCAACGGCCTACTCTCGAACTATACCGGCAGGTTGAAGAAATAGCTCAGCGGCTACAGCGCTGGCAGACAGTACGAGAGCAGTTCCTGGGACTGATTAATTCCTATAATTACAAAATACTGGCCGAAATCTACCTTTACGAAAAAGACTGGCAGGCCGCCATAGACCTGGCCCGGCAGAAATCTGTCCAGGAAGATGTTAAAAACCTGATAGCCGACACTGTGAAGCAGCACCGGCCCGAAGCCGCCATCGAGTTATATCTGAACCTGGTGGATGTTAACATTGAGCGAGCTAACCGCAAATATTACCAGGTGGCGGCCCAATATGCTGCCCGTATCAAGGAAGTTTACCTGCAAATCCTGAAAGAGCCGGCAAGCTGGCAGCGTTATGTAAGCAAAATAAGAGCTGCTAACAGTCGCCGCCCGGCTCTAATGGACGAATTCAAGACTTTATAGGCTAGCAACCTGTCAGAGTAATCGAAATGACTACCACTTATAAATAAAGCGTGTCAAATAAGAACTACAGGTAGTACCATTCCGGCCAACATAAAGCTCTCTCCGACAAACTGCTAGCAGGTGGTAATAAACGAAATCTGCCCAACCATTGTAAAAAGGAGAAAAAGACAAAATGCCTAAAGCTAAAAGGTCTGAGAATGTGCCAAAAGAGATGCAAGAGCGTTTTAACGAAATAAGCAGTTTAATTGACGCTTTTTGTGATGAATACCTCAACGATGAATGGAGACAACTTTGCCGCCAGCTAACTGCCACTTTGAGCCGGAAACTGCCTTCTCCACTGGTAACAGGTAAAGCACCTACCTGGGCCGCCGGTATTATTCACGCCCTGGCGATGGTGAACTTTCTTTTTGACCCGTCACAGAAACCTCACATTAAAGCGAGCCAGCAAAATGATTACTTCAAATTAAGCCAGAGTACCGTTTTGGCGAAATCAAAACAAATCCGCGATTTAATGAAAATGCACCAGCTGAACCCGGACTGAACCCTACCCAGCAAATTAGGCAGTAACCCCTATGTCTGGATGCTGAGTGTTAATGGCCTTATGCTTGACATTCGCTATGTTGACAGAGAAATTCAAGAGCAAGCTTTCCGGCAAGGGTTGATACCCTATATCCCTGCCGATCAGGCTGATGAAAGTGAGTGAGGTATTGCCTTTCCGAAATATAGTATTTAAAGGTAAATTCTTAACTTGACTTTGCACATTAATAATTAAAAACAGACGGCATAAGCCAGCCTATCGAGTTGTGAACGGGGAATTAACACCATATCTGGCTCAGAAGGTGATGTCGAAAAATTAAAGTTATTCCACAAGGTCCGCCGCACGGCTCTCAGCACATCGCTGAAGGTCGCTTCGGTTTTAGGATACCAGGCCGTTTGCTGCTGTATTGGCTACCAGGCCTATCCGAAGCTTAAGCAGTTCTTTGATAGGCCTGAGGTAAGCCGTTGAAGACCGGAAAACTAATATTTTTCCCGCCAGTCGGGGCAGGTTGAACTGGTACAACCGGGATTTGTTGCTGGATACCTTGATGTGGACGCAAAGTGTTGTAATACTTCACATACTCTTTTAATACGCGGGTTAAATGGCCCTCGTTTAAGATCAGAAAGTGATCCAGACATTCCTGGCGTAAACTTCGCAAAAATCTTTCGCAAAGACCGTTTGCCTTTGGGGCAGCAATGGGAGTTTTGAGCACTTTTATCCCATTGCTCTCGGCTAGAGCGTCAAAAGCCCTTCCAAATTGTGCATCATTGTTTCCTATCAAGTATTTAGGCCGCTGCTCAAACGGAGTTGCTTCTTTAAGTTGCTGGGTCACCCATTGCTCGTTGGGATGGCGAGTAACCCCAAAATGGATGATGCGCCGTGAGGAGTGTTGCAGGATAAAGAAAGCGTAGAGCTGACCGAACAAAGCGTCAGTTACTGTAACAAAATTGCACGCCCACACGTCTTTAGAATGATTTTTCAGAAAAGTATCCCAGTTCTGGTTGGAGGAAGGTCGGGTTAGTCGCTCCGGTCGCATATATCTTTGGACAGTTCTTTTGGCAACTTTAATCTCAAGTTTCAAGAGTTCTCCCCTTATCCTTTCGGCTCCCCAGAGCGGATTATTGGTTGCCATCTCCTTAATAAGGTCGATTGTTGCCCGGGCTATTATTGGCTGGCAACTTTTATTGGATTTTGATTTGAGTTTCCACAACAGCCGGAAGCCTTGCCGGTGTCAGCGAAGCAGCGTATCCGGTTTAAGGATAAGCAAAGCCTGATTCCAATTCGCGAGTTTGCTGCCCAGCACCACCAATAAGAAACGGTCTAAGGAAGTAAAGATTGGCTTTTTGACCTGGCGGTTCAAAATTATTAAAATCTATTTTGATTTTGGTACGGTCGGGTTGGACGGCACCTATGAGCCTTTCCAGGCCCGTTTGGATAACTGGCTGCACAAGGTCGGGTACACCGAGGGTTTTGACTGTCTCAGCCTTAAATTTGAAGGAGAAGACCATTCGGAAGCGGCCTGGCAAAAAAGGTAAAGCTTCCGCTGCGCTTTTTGCTGGATATTTGAATCAAATTTTGGGCAATCTGCACGAAAAAGGCTCCTTTTAGTTCGGGCATGTTGTGCATAGTAACTTTTTTCTTCCGGCTTTATAATTAAGAGTACTCGCAGGCATCTTGCTCAGCAAGAAATCAGGTATACCTTATTATAACTCAGGGAAGTTATGGTCAATAAGCACAAAGAGCTTAGAGGATTTAATTTTCGCTTGCCCGGTTTTTATTCAAAATCTATCGAACGCTTTTTCCCAAATTCCAGCAGTTTAAATTCGCAGGGACGCTTGCTTTCGGGAACGCAAAAGCCGCTGCCAGGGCTGGCTCCTTCCCTTTTAATAGGAGTGTTTTTATTCCGATGCTCAATTTAACTCAAAGGTGGCCCTGATGTTCGTAACTACCCGGACCCCGGTCATTGGCACCTCGGCCGTCCGGCTCACCGATATCACCAGGCGCTTTCCCGGCATTGTCGCCAACGACCGGGTGAATTTTGAGGTGAAAGCCGGGGAGATTCACGCCCTGCTGGGCGAAAATGGGGCCGGTAAATCAACTTTGCTCAATATCCTGGCCGGGTTCTACCGTCCTGACGAAGGCGAAATCTTTTTGCGCGACGAAAAGACCGTCCTGCGCGGCCCGGCCGATGCCATCAAAAAAGGGGTCGGGGTGGTTTACCAGCACTTCAAGCTGGTCCCCAACCAGACCGTCGCCGAAAACGTCGCCCTCGGTATGCGCCAGCCCCGCTTTTTCCTCAACCTCAAGAAAATCGAACAGGATTTGGACGAACTGGGCCGCAACTATAACCTGGCCGTCCGGGCCGGGGCTAAAATCGGTTCGCTCTCGGTCGGTGAGCAGCAGCGGGCCGAAATCCTGCGGGCGCTCTACCTGGGCGCGACCATCCTGGCCCTGGACGAGCCGACCGCCAACCTGACTCCTAAAGAAACCGAGGGTCTTTTTACGGCGGTGCGCCGCCTGGCGAGCCAGGGTTTCGCCATCATTTTTGTCAGCCACAAGCTGGAGGAAGTGGTCAGCCTGGCCTCACGCGCCACCATCCTGCGGGGCGGTAAAGCCGTCGCGACCCTAGAATTGAAAGGCCAGCCCGGCGAAAAAGAGCAGATTGCCCGCCTGATGATTGGCCGGGAAGCCGACATTCAGAGTGAACTCGAACTCGGCATGATTGAACTCTTGCCTGAAAAAGCCGTGAAAGAGGCCGCCAGCGTGACCCCGACCGAGCCGACCCTGGTCGTTCGCGACCTGAATGTAAAGGGCGAAATGCTAAATTCCTCAGTCAAGAAGGTTTCTTTCGAGGTCTATCCGGGTGAAATGGCCGGCCTGGTGGGCGTAGCCGGGAACGGGCAGCGCGAGTTGGCCGAGGCTCTGGCGGGCCTGCGCAAGGTCGAGAGCGGTTCGGTATTGCTAAACGGCGTGAACCTGGCAAACAAACCGGTCCGGCAGGTCCATAAAATGGGCCTGGCTTTCCTCCCGGAAGACCGCCTGGGGACCGGCAGCGCGGCCGGGTTGAACCTGGAAGATAATTTTCTGCTGCGCGATTACTGGCGGCCCGAATACAGCGCCGGACCATTCCTGCGCCGCCGTCCGGCCCGGCAGGGTCTGGGCGAGGCTATCGGCCAGTACTCGATAACGGTCGGCGATGTCTACGCCCCGGCCCGGCTCCTTTCCGGCGGCAACCTGCAAAAACTGCTGCTGGCCCGCGAACTGCGCAGCCAGCCTAAACTTTTGATTGTCGCCAATCCCACGCGCGGCCTCGATATTAACGCTTCGGCTTACGTCCACAACAAGCTGCGCCAGGTCCGCGAACAGGGCGCGGCGGTCCTCCTGATTCTGGAAGACCTGGACGAAGCCTTTTTGTTGTGCGACCAACTGCTGGTGATGTACGAGGGGCGTTTGATGGGCCAACTGCCGCCCTCCCGCACCCCGGCCAACCTGGAAAATATCGGCCTGTTGATGGCTGGCTCCAGCCTAGCGCCAATTCATAGAGGAATGCAACCTTGAGCCTGAAACAACGAGCGGTTAAAGAATTAGAAATCCAGAAATACCTGTTTACCCTGCCGCCGCGCCGGATTTATCCCTCTACGGCCATCCTGACGGTAGTGACGCCGGTCTTATCGGTCGTGGCCGCCCTGCTGATTGCCGCCCTGCTCCTTTTCTTTAGCGGTAAGGATGCCTTGTTTATCCTGGGCGAAATCTTTCACAGCTCATTTGTCGAGAATTTCTCTGAAACCGTCGTCAAGGCCATCCCCCTCACCCTGGCAGCCCTGGGTGTAGCCCTGGCTTTTCGGGCCCGGCTCTGGAACATCGGGGCCGAGGGTCAATTCTACGGCGGTGTCCTGGTGGCGACTGCCCTGGCTTTAAGTTTTCCCGGCCTGCCCGCCCCGGTCATTATTCCCCTGATGGTTGCCGGGGGTCTGCTTGGTGGGGCGATCTGGGGCTTGCTGCCCGGCCTGCTGCGGGCCTGGCTCGATGTCAATGAAATCATCAGCAGCCTGATGCTCAACTATGTGGCTTTGCTTTTGACCGACTATTTTATTTTCGGCCCCTGGAAAGACCCCAAAGGCTTTAATTTTCCGGTGACGCGGACCTTTTCAGACGACTCGCGCCTGCCGGTCCTGGTGGAGGGCACCCGCATTCATTTTGGCCTGATTTTCGCGATTGTGGCGGCCGCGGTCGTCTGGCTGCTGGTCAGCCGGACCAGGTGGGGCTTTGAACTGAAAGTGATGGGCGATAACCTCAAAGCGGCCCGTTACGCCGGGATTAATATCACCCGCAATATCATAATTGCTTTCGTGTTGAGCGGGGCTTTAGCTGGCCTGGCCGGGATGAGTGAAGTGACGGGCGTGGCCGGGCGGCTGCAACAAAACCTTTCGCCCGGTTACGGCTATACTGCCATCATTATCGCCTGGCTGGCCCGCCTCAATCCCTGGGCGATTTTCTTCGTAGCGATTTTGTTTGGCGGCCTGGTTTCCAGCGGTTTCACAATGCAGCGAGTGGGGGTTTCTGTCGGCCTGGTTACGCTCTTGCAGGGTATTGTCCTTTTTTGCGTCCTCGGTGGCGAAAGTCTCTACCGCCGCCTGCTCTATCAAACCGCGCTGCGCCGCTCGAATACGGTGAAGGAGTAAACATTGGCCGATATTGACCTGGTTAAAACCCTGGCAACCACTGTGGCCGCCGGAACGCCGGTCCTTTACGCGACCCTCGGTGAAATTCTGACCGAACGGAGCGGCGTCTTAAATTTGGGCCTGGAGGGCATGCTGCTGGTTGGCGGCATGGGCGGGTTTGCCGCCACGACCGCGACCGGCAATGTTTTTATCGGTGTTCTGGTATCCCTGGCGGCCGGGGCAGCCCTGGCCCTGATTCACGCTTTCTTCACCTGTTCGATTGGTGTTAACCAGGTGGTCAGCGGCCTTTCTCTGACCCTGGTCGGCACCGGTGTAGCTTCTTATTTTGGTAAATCGCTGGTCGGTCAGGCCGCTAAAGATTCGTTTCAGTCCCTCAAAATCCCCGTACTGAGCGATTTGCCGGTGCTCGGCCCGATTTTATTCAGCCAGAACCTGTTTGTTTATTTCAGTTTTTTGCTGGTCCCGGCCCTCTTTTTCTTTATCTACCGGACCAGGCCCGGTCTAAACCTGCGGGCAGTTGGCGAGAGTCCTGCTACCGCCGACGCCCAGGGTATTTCGGTGGCAGGCACCCGCTATCTCTATACAATAGCCGGCGGCGCTCTGGTAGGTATGGGCGGGGCGGCTATTTCGCTCGGTTCTAACCCCAACTGGCAGGAAAATATCACGGCCGGGCGGGGTTGGATTGCGGTTGGCCTGGTAATTTTTGCCCTCTGGAATCCCTGGCGCGCCCTGGTTGGCGCTTATCTCTTTGGCGGCATGGAAGCCTTCCAGTTCAGCTTGCAGGTGGCCGGTGTCCCTGTCAGCAGCTATTTCTTGCGGATGTTGCCTTATCTTTTAACGATTGCAGCCCTGGTTTTTACTCAATGGCGTTTGAAAGATCAAACCGGACGAGCGAGCAGCGCGGCTCCCTCCGGCCTGGGTCTGTTTTATCTCAGGCGAGAACGAGGTTGAGGTTTTTAGTTTTCGTACCTGTCGGGTAGGTTTAAACCCCAATTATCTGAGGAGAGAGACTTAATGAAGAAATCAAGAAGTATCAGCTATGTGAGCGCCCTGGCCGGGTTGCTCATGGCGCTTAGTCTGTTATTAATGGCCTGCGGTGACAATACCGCGACCACCGTTCCGGCTACGACTGCCGCCGCGGCGGCGACCACGGTCGCCGGTACGACTGTGGCCGCCACTACCGCCGCCGGTGTCACCGTAACCAGTACCACCGTAGCCGGGGTTGCCGCGACAACGGTCGCTTCTACGGCCGCCACCAGTGGTGAGAAATTCAAGGTTGCCTTCGTCTACGTCGGGCCAATCGGTGATGGCGGTTGGACCTTTGCCCACGAGCAAGCCCGCCTGAAGCTGGTTAAAGCCCTGCCGAACGTGGAAGCGACTTATATTGAAAGCGTGGAGGAAACCCCCAGCGTGGCCGAGCCGGTCATTAACGAACTGGCCCAAAAAGGCAACAAGATCATTTTTACTACCAGCTTTGGCTATATGGACCCGACCATCAACGTAGCCAAGAAGTTCCCCAACGTCTACTTTGAACACGCCACCGGCTACAAGACCGCCGCGAATGTGGCGGTTTACCAGGTCCGGCAGTACCAGCCGCGCTACCTGGCCGGTATCGTGGCCGGGAAAATGACCAAGTCCAACATCATCGGCTACGTGGCGGCCTTCCCGATACCTGAAGTGGTCGGCGGAATTGATGCCTTTACCCTGGGCGTCCGCTCGGTCAACCCGAACGCTAAAGTGAAAGTCGTCTGGACCAATACCTGGTACGACCCTGGCCTGGAAAAGACCGCCGCCAAGTCGCTGCTTGACGCCGGGGCCGACATCCTGGCCCAGCACCAGGATACCCCTTCGACCCTGCAGGCCGCCCAGGAAGCCGGAAAATACGCTTTCGGCAACGACTCGATCATGGAAAGCTACGCCCCTAAAGCTCACCTGGCCTCGCCTTATTGGGACTGGAGCCTCTATTACATTGACCGGGTGAAGGCGGCTATGGCCGGCACCTGGAAGACCGGCAGCTATTTTGGCGGCTTCAAAGAAGGCGCGGTAGACCTCTCTCCGCTCAATGCGGCCGTGCCGGACGATGTTAAGAAGCTGGTAGATGATAAGAAAGCGGCCATGAAAGCCGGTACCTTCGATGTCTACACCGGTCCGATCAAAGACCAGACCGGGGCGGTTAAAGTCGCCCAGGGCGCATCTTTGAGCGACGAGCAGATCGTTTCAATTGATTACTTCGTCGAAGGCGTGGACGGCACTATCCCGAAATAGAACTTTTCCCAATAGCGAGGCGAGGCTGCCTCGCTATTGTTATTTTATAACGCTAAATTCCCCCTGGGCAGCCAACAACCACGCCAGGTTTTACATTTCCCACTCTTAAGTTGCTTTCGGAGCGCTGGCAAGTTGCCCTTAAAGCCGGTCAAAACCAATTGCTTAAACGAATTAGTGCTTTACAACTGCTTGCCGATCAACTCGCGCCACCACTGATTGCCCAACGGTTGGGAGTGGCTGTTAGTACCGTGTATGCTTGGCTCGCGGCTTTTATGCAACACGGGGTCGCCGCCTTAAAGTATGGCCCCAAGAAAGGACGTAAGGCTAAACTGAGTAAACCTCAATTAGAAAGTCTTACTCAAAAGCTCTTAGCTGGCCCGACCGCGTGCGGCTACACCAGTGGGGTCTGGAATGGAGCGCTGGTAGCCGAGTTGATCGAGCGCGACTTCGCTCAGTCTTATCACCCTCGCTACGTGCCGAGCCTTCTCAAAGGGTTAGGCTTTACTTACCAGAAAGCCTGCTTTGTCAGCGACCATCTTGACCCGGTGCGCCGGACCGAATGGCTGGAAAATGAATGGCCTGAGCTTGTAAAGGAGGCGCGGGAACAAAAAGCCTTGCTTTTGTTCGGTGATGAAGCCGGTTTTGCCCAGTGGGGTTCGCTCTCCTATACCTGGGCTGTGCGAGGCCACCAACCGGTGGTGGCGACCACAGGCATTCGCAAAGCTTACAAAGTCTTCGGGATGTTGGATTATTTTACAGGACAACTCTTTTACTCCGGCCATACCGAGCGGTTTAACGTCGCGAGCTACTGTAAATTTCTAGGGCGGGTGTTGGAGCAGACCCCCAGCACCCAGAAGATAATGGTGGTGCAAGACGGGGCGCGTTACCACACCGCCCGGGCGACCAAAGAGTTTATTGCGGCCCACGCCGAGCGCTTGAGTGTCTACCAGCTACCGGCTTATTCGCCGGACTACCATCCTATCGAGCACTTATGGCGTAGGATTAAGCGAAAAGCGACCCATAACCGCTATTTTGAGAATTTTCAAGATTTGATAGCGAGTGTAGAAG
>CADDZM010000198.1 GCA_902812345.1 Chloroflexota bacterium
CCCAACTTGCGCCTGTCGAAACGTAACCGGGCAGGGCTTCGCGGATCATGTCGAGCAATTTGCTGCCGTGCTGGGCGTAAGCGGCTTTCAGTTCGCGGTCAAAGAAAGGCCGCAAGCCGGAATTTAATAGTTCAAGGGCTCTGCCGACCCGTTCGTGATTGCTGGTTGCCATTGTATTTCCTCAATTAAAAGTTGCCGGTAAATTTCTAAAGCAAGGTGCCCTGGCGCATTACCCTGGTATCAACCTGGGTCGCCAGTTGGGAGGTCTGCGGCCAGGCCACCACCAGGCTGTTGTAGGCGAGGGCTTCCGAGGCCCAACCTTTACGTTCGCAGGTGGAATAGAGCCGGTAGGCCAGGTCGCGGGCAATCTCGCCTTTTTCGCCCAGTTTCGCCAGCAGGTTAGCCGCAGCCAGTTCGCCTTCTTTGTCCAGCGCCCGGATTAGGTACTGGGTAGCTTCCCAGATAGTCAGGCGGCGGTCGCTGCGCGGATCCCAGTCTTCTGGCAGTTCGTCCCGGCGCAACAAGCGGACTTTCCCGGCTTTGGCCTGCAAGACCCCGGCCTCGACCAACCCCTGGATGGAAGTATCTTTGGCCTTGGAGAGGGTTTCGGCTACGCCGTACTGCCCTTCGGTCTGGCCAAATTGTTCGAACCAGGCGATAGCCCAACGAGTATCGGCGTCGTACTCGCCTTCCTGCTCGGCCAGCACTTCGTCCAACACTTGATTAATCATTTGGAGAGCTGTACGCACTTGCATTGGCTTGCCGTCCGACTCTAATACCTTTGAATACTGCGAAAATACCGCCATTCCAGGACCAATTGAAGCCTGGGCCAAATCCACCGGAGCGATATTACCGTGTTGCAGGTTTCGTAAAGCACTTGGTAATTCTCGTTTGAGTGCTGCTAAAAATTCCCGACGGCTGGCAACTGAGGAATTTTCAGGTCGAGGTCGGCAAACTAAAACAATTGAAGATGCTAAAGCATTGGCACCATGACCGATGCTCCGGTTAGCAAGTTCTGTCCTAACCGGCCAGGTGCCATTAATGCTAAATTCAGATTGAATTAAAGCTTCAAGCATAGTTTCCCAACCGGTTGAAGAAGTTGATAGGCCATTCTTGTCACTATCTTCACTCTCAGCTTGTTTGAAGGCGTAATAAACTGTAAGGGGGTAAGCAGGGTGTTGGGTTTTACGCATCAGGGCGAAAGCTTTGCCTAAACCCACCTCGAAAAATTCTTGTGCCTTTTTTTGGTTACCGCCAAAACGGTAGGGTGTAGCAACCAATTCGGGCGTTTTTGGAACTAACAAAGTGCCAAAAATATCAGAGTATTGGCCTTGTAAAGAACGTCGCAACCAGACATAGAAAAAGTCGGATAGATCGGCATAACCAATATTATCGTAATATGGTGGATCGGTGGATATTACTAAAGGCCCATTTCCATTTAAAGAACTAGCGGCATCTTGTTGTCGGACAAACCCTTTAGTTGAATCAGGCAAATCCTGTATTACTTTTACAATCCAATCTATCGCGCCGCCAAAGTTGCCAGTTGAATCACTTAAAGGATTGGCTTCGGCAAAATCCCATGTCATTGGAATTGCTTGTCGTGCAAAGGTATTTCTTGTACTATCTCTACTGCTGTCCCAACTGCAAATGGTTGAATTGCGGTCCGCCAGACGGCTAACCCCAAAAGCTAAATAAATCGCTACAGAATTAGCGTATTCTTCCGCCTTTTCAGGGTTATGACCTGAAGAATTAGCACTTTTCAAAACCTGCAACCTTGCCTCATTTACTAAATCACTAAAGTTGGTCATAGCGACTAACTGGCGTGGAGTGAAAAGATCGGCCCAGGTTCGCATGCCATAGTTTGGTGTTTTAAAGTCACGTGGATTGACAGGCAAAGCTGAGTCTGGTTTCCAACTTGGTTGGACGGTTAATGCTTTATTTTCTTGAATTGGATCAGGTGAAAGATAAGCCCTTCCATTTTTGCCTTCAGCTACCACCGCTAATAAATCCACTTTCATACGCTTGGCTTTACCTTCGCTACGAAGGTAATCAAGAGGAACCGGCTGGTTGCAGACTATGCAACGGCTTCCTTGACGACTTACTGTAGCGTCTAATGGTTTACCCTGGCCTAATTGCACCTTATATATTATTTTTTTTGAGGTACGGTTAATTTGAGGATCTATCCAGGCCTCCCTTCCCTTTTTTGTTGAAAGAGCAAAAGAACGTACCAAAGGCATCTCTGCACCACAGGCCGGATTTGGACATCTAACGGTTCTGGCCCAAATCCAGGCAATAACAGTAGCTTCCCCGCCGCCTTGCTCTTTAGGCAGTTGAACTTTAGGATAGAGGTGGCCTATGCGCTTGAAAGCCTCTTCGCGCATCCACTGGCCGTAGTAGCGCACATCCTCGGCCAGCCCAGCCGCACCTTTCCACTGGCCGGAATGACCAAACTTGCGGCGAGCTTCCGGGTTGACCGGCGGCTGGTTGGCGAATTTAGGCGGGATTTCAATCAGGGCTTTGTTAATTAAGACCGCTACCGGGTTGAGGTCGCTGGCGTGGGCTTCCAGGCCCAACCGCTGGGCTTCCAGGGGAATTGAGCCGCCCCCGGCGAAGGGGTCCAGCACTGGCGGCGGGTTGCCTTCGGTCGCGGCCATAATCAGCCCGTGCGCAGTCTTTAGAATAGTTTCATTATTACTGTTTTCCCACTGGACGAGCTTTTCGATGAAGTCAAACAACTTCTGGCGGCGCTGCTCGGCCAACGACATCCCGGCGTATTCGATACCGGCTTTGGCCGGTTTAGGCAGCTTATCAATCTCACGCAGCAGTTCTTCGGGGACGCCCGACTGGTCGGGGTCGTCAATAATCGAGGAAAAGAGGACCGCCCGGCAAGCCGCCAGGGGACGCCGGGCCCACCACAAATGTAGGGTCGAAGGATGACCGTGACGGATGGATTTCTCGCGGGCCGAGGCCACGTTAATCGCTTCCAAAGGCAGGGCAACTTCGATCAGCTTTTTGCGGTAGGTCATGGTTGTTCCTCGATAAGTAAAGGTTTTTGTAAAAAGGCGGTCAGTCCGGTTGCCGAAAAAGCTAAACAAAGGTCAAACTAACCTTTTAGCTTTTAAAGAAATTTCATACTTTGATTTGACTATGGGAAGCCAGTCGCTTTGCTCTATCCAGTAAAAAAGGATTGCGCATTGCCACTATTTTAGCATAAATAAGGTTAGCAGGCGCAGCTTTCCGCCCTTCCATCATCAACTCGTACTGATAGTAATACAAAAACGAATAATCCAGACATAACTTCCGGTAGAAAATCTGTAACATACAATCGAGAGCATCAATTAAAGAATTTAGCTCGCGGTCAGATGAAAAAGTCGGTACAGCCTGGCGAATAAAATAGAATGCAAAATAGTTGGCCCTTGAAGGACTGGTAAAGGAATGTGCCAGCCGAGTAAACAGATCTTGCCACTCATTTAGAGGAGTTTCCTTTAAAAGTTGGAAAAAATACTTCTGGGAAAGCTCAATGTCATCCAGGAGAACAGCCAGGACAATAAACCAATCCTTATTGGCATAATTGCCAAAACTGCCACCGCTTCTAACGACTGGTTGAATTTTTAACCAGAAATAAAGGTTGGAAAGTTCACTAACCGGTTTGGCGGGGTAAACTTGATTGGTGTGCGAAATAATTTTATTTATGGCTGTGGCCGCAAGGCTATTGTAACATTTCGGATGTGCGCACACCTTTTGTATGAGCACCGCAAGTCTTTTCAATAAAGCCAGTTCAGCTGGTAAAACCATTTCGAAAACAATAGATGCTAGCCGGAAACCCTCCTGCTGATAAGTAACACCAGGGAGGCCCAGGTAGGTGATAGCCTGTTCCAGTTCATTTGGTATGGGTGATGGTAGAGTTGGTTCCGGCGGTTCCGGTATGAAGCCTCCACCCAGGCCAGGGCCGGAGCCAAAGGTATACATCCATCTTTTTCTTTTAAGTTCTGCTAAAATATTGGGCGGGATCTTTTGCCCTATTTTTACCCGATGCTGCTTCAAAAAGGCAACACCTTCAAGATTTATCTGATAGGTTGTAGGAGATATATTATCGCCTGCAAAGGCAACGGTGTAATAATGTCCATCATCGGCTTGCCTGAAAGTTGCCATTGATTGCTCGCTCCATTGAAAGTATCAAACACCAGGATTATTTATTAAGACCGGACCCCTTGGGATATAATTAATCCCTTTCCTGCTTTTGTAAGCAAAAATTTTGGAAAGCGGTAAATGTCCAGAACCTTCCGGAATTTCGGCTAAATCTGTAACTTCCCAGTAAATGCCCCAATCATCTGTGTCCGGCTGGGGTGGTTGATAGGTAGTGGGAGGCCGGAAGCGGTTTCTCTCGGAATATGGGATACCTTCCCGGTTACGATACCCGGTGTAAATCCCTTGCCAGGAAATTACCAGCTTTACATCTTCCTCATGCGAAGCGTAGAAGTAGACTGGAACGGGCTGTCCGGCATGTTCTATATCTAACTTACTGAACACTTCAAAGGCATTACTGCCAAAAGCTACTTTACCCTCTCGCTGGCAAACTTCCAGGCTGCTTTGTAAATGCCTGGCCGGAACAGGTGCGAGCAAGGCTAAATTACTAAAGTTATTCATCTTTCAAAAAGTCCTCATCAAAATCTGGAAGTGGAATAGAGTTTGACAGCGGCTGCCAATCTGACTTATCGGCCATATTTATGAGTGTTGTTAAACGGTCATGGTGAACTTGCGTGAGTAACTCCTGGTAAGCTTGTGCCAGAACGGGCGAGCTGATTACATATTCCCTTTTGTTATAAGTAGCACCCCAGGGAAGATGGTTTTCGCCCTGCGAAGAAGTAAAGAGTTTAAGCTGGCGATTACCCACTTTAAGTTTAATCTCAATAGAAGGATAATCATCGGTGTGATCCCAGGTAGGTTGGTATTTACCTTCTATAATAGGAACTTCCGCCACCTTTTTCAAAAAACCTTGTAAAACTTTTCGAGAGAGCATTAGCTCAAAACCTTCCATCAAGGTATTTCTGTTCTCCGAGCCAATTGTGTGTAAAGCTTTAACTGTAGAGGAAAATAGTTCTGGAATGATAGAGTAGCTAGCTTTGAAAGGGGCCAACGGATTGTAACCGCTCCACTCATCCAAAATCTCGATTGATTTAACTTTTACTAGATCGGTTACAATTTCACCAATACCTAAAGCACCGCTTTGGTCCTCTTCTGGTAAATTTTCCGAACCGCTCATTTCAAAATCAAAATCTTTATGGCTCACTTGCAATCCTTATTCTAATGACAGTCTGGTTGTGGTTAAAATTAGGTGCCTAAACTATCAAAGCTCGATGCCAGAGTTCAAGCAGGTTGTAGTTTACGCTGGTTACGCCAAAGTCCGGTTCCCTGGTGAAAGGATGCCGCAGGTAACGCACCTCGCATTCAGGCAGCGGCCCGGCTTGGTAGGCTTCCGGCGCTTCGGCAACTCCTTTGAAAGCGTCGCGGTCCTTGAAGCCGGGGTCAAGCGGCACTTCAACCAGGGCCAGGATAAAATCTTCCGGTTTGTTGAGGGCGGTCAGGATTTCATTTTTTGAAACCGTCACCGTGTCGGCCCCGCTCACCCGCCCCTTGACTTCTAGGAACCGTAAGAGACCGGTGCCGGGAATGGACGACTCTATGTCGTAACCGCATTTAAGGCCGCTCACGTCCCTGGGTACGTAGCCCAGCTTGCGTTCGGTTTCCATCACTGCCTGCATCGCCAGCAGTTCCACTCGCTTGGTCTCCCGGGCAAAAGCCCCGGCGGTTTCATCGCGCTGTCCCTTTAATCGTGCTAGTAAACCCGCTGGGATAACCAGTGCCCCACCCACCACTACCGGTGGCAAAGGCGAGAGCTGAGCTTCCTGGTCGAGTTCTTCCAAACGCTTGCGTCGGCGCATTTCCAGGTCGTCGGCGCGCTGTGCCGCCCTGGCAGAATTTAGCCTGGGGGTCCGACCCGACCTTTCTTCTTCCTCGATTTCGCGGGCGCGCCGGTTCCAGTAGATAATTTCTTTGGTCAGCCGTTCGTGGACAGCGGCCTTGGTCTTGTTTACCAGGGCCAGCTTGCGAGAGCGAACTTCCTCAAAATGCTGCGGGACAAGGTATGAAATGGCATAGGTCCGTGCCTCCTGTTCCAGGTCACGTTTCAACCAGTCCGCTTCAAGCACCGGCGTTATGCGGGATTGTTCGTCCGGCGTCAACGGCCGGTAGTTGAGATAGGGAGCGTAACCGGCGGGATGGGCCTCACCCTGGCCATTCAGTTCGACAAACTGGACCTGGCGGGAAACGGTGTGACGCTGGCCGGAGCGGTCAAGCCGGGCATCCTGGATGGCGTGTTCCAGGTAAAAGAGGGCGCGGGGTTCCTCGCCTGGGTCAGCGGGGTCCACCAGTACTGCTCCGGCCTTGAGCAAATCGCGGTAGCGTTCCAGGATCAGGCTCAGGGTTGCTTCCAGCAAAGGGTGGCCGGGGCAGACGAAAGCCGCGGTCGGTTTACCCGGCACGTTAATGCGCTCTTTCTCAAAAGTAATCCTTTCGTAGCGCGGCAACACCTGGTCCGGCGAACTCGTGTTGCGCCGGTGGTTGCGGATAACCGCCGGGACAAAGGTAATCTCGTAGCGTTTTTCTTCACGCTCGCGGATATTGCCACCCAGGTGTTTGAAAGCTTCCAGGAAGAAAGCCGCGATAAAATGAGGTTGCAGGCGACGTGCCTCGGCCCGCTCCATGTCCTCGCGCACCCTCCGGACAGTCGAGGCATTCATGGTGTTTGGGGCCAGAGCGCGGTCTTCCAACAGTTCGATAAGCTTGGCCCTGTCCAGGGCCGAATCGACTACCTGGTAGAGGCGAGCGCGGACTTCCGGTTTATCACCGTAGCGAATCGCTTCTACCAGCAAATCCCGCAAGGGCCGGTTCTCGAAAGTAACGTGACCCAGCACATCAAAGACCTGTCCGCCCAGGGCTTCACGCGCCTCGTCCAGCTTTTCGAGCAACCGGTGAAAGACCTCACCTTCCCGTGTGCCACCGGCAATCAAGTTCCAGAGGTGGCAAACTTCGGTCTGGCCGATACGGTGAATCCGACCAAAACGCTGCTCGATTCGATTAGGGTTCCAGGGCAGGTCATAATTGACCATCAGGTGAGCGCGTTGCAAATTGATGCCTTCCCCGGCGGCATCGGTCGCTACTAGAACCTGAACTTCCTTGTGTTGGGTAAAAGCTTCCTGCGCCTGGCGGCGCTGTTCCCGGTGGACCCCCCCATTAATGGCTACAACCGCTTCGGGTCTTCCTAGAAGGGCTTGAATCCGCTCGACCAGGTAGTTGAGGGTGTCCCGGTGTTCGGTGAAAATAACGAGCTTGCGGCGTTCGCCTTCGCCGCTAAACATTTCGGCCTCGTTTTGCAGGAGGGAAGATAACTGCTCCCACTTACGGTCAGTGCCGCTCTGTCGCACTCCCAAAGCCAGTTCTTCCAGGTGAATGAGAGTAGAGATTTCGGCTTCAAGTTCAGCAATAGTACGAGCGGCAGTGGCCTGGTCCACTACCTGCCCCTCAGTTTGCTCGATTTCGGTATCGGGTGCGTCTTCCAAGTCATCCAGGTCATCCCTGGTTAAGGCAGGTAAGTTAGTGACAATTTCTAATCTGCCTTGAGGGTTATTTTTTAGTTGCTTTTCTTCCTGGACTCGCTTTTCCAGTCGCTCACGCCGCCGCTGAATCGAACGATAAATTGCCTGGGGTGAAGAAGCCAGGCGACGTTGTAAGGTTGTCAGGGCAAAGCCAACGGTACCACGTCGCCCTTCATTTTCAAGAGCTTCGGCTCTGTTAAACTCTTGCTGGACATAAGCCGTTAGCTGGTTGTACAACTGCATTTCCAGCGGAGAAAGGTCGTAAATGACCGGGTAAGCCCGGCGCTCCGGGAAAAGCGGCGTGCCGTCGAACCTTAAAAGCTGCTCTTTGACCAACCGGCGGAAAAGGTCAGAATTATCGTCGGCGTGGACGCCATCTCTAAAGCGTCCTTCAAAGCGGTCCGGGTCGAGTAGTGCCATAAAGAGTTGAAAATCTTCTTCCTTGCCGTTATGGGGAGTCGCAGTCAGAAGAAGGAAATGTCGGGTGAGCCGGTATAGGAGTTGGCCCAACCGGTAGCGCCGAGTGTATTTTATTTCCCCACCGAAAAATGTCGCTGAAAGTTTGTGGGCTTCATCGCAGATAATTAAATCCCAGTCAGTCTGTTCCAGCTTAGTCTGGACATCTTCGTTGCGGCTGAGTTTGTCCAGACGACAAATAGCCAGTGAAGTTTCGGCGAACCAGTTGCCCGTCCGGGCTGATTCAAATTTATCGTTAGTAAGAATTTCAAAGGGTAGTTGGAAACGCCTATTCAGTTCATCCTGCCACTGCTCAACCAGGTTACCCGGACAAACAATCAAACAGCGATTGACATCACCACGCACCAGCAGTTCTTTTATGAGCAACCCGGCCATAATAGTTTTACCGGCCCCAGGATCATCTGCCAGCAGGAAATGAAGCGGTTGGCGGGTCAGCATTTCACCATAGACAGCCGTAATCTGGTGAGGCAAAGGTTCTACCATTGAGGTATGGACAGCCAGCATCGGGTCGAAAAGATGGGCAAGACTAATTCTGTAAGCCTCGGAAACAAGACGGAGCATGGCACCGTCAGCCTCAAAACTCCATGGTTTACTTGCTGAAACAATTTCGAGACTTGCTTCCCGCTCCCGGTAAATTAGCTCAATTCCTGGTCTTCCGGCGGCATCTTTATAGGTGAGTTCGATAGCCGGGCCGATGTGCCTTACATCAATAACGGTAACTAAACCATCCGGTAAAATACCCTTGAGAGAATCACCTTGTTTAATATCTTCGAGACTTACCATTTAGAATTCTTTCTAAGGTATATTACAATATTGTCTCTAAAAAGCGCATACCATTACATTTTTTCACAGAATAATTTGCACAACCCAGGAAAAGCCCAAGGTCATTTTTCCGACCTACCATCTGTCCCTCACAAACTGGGCACAAGATACCGTTGAGGCGGGCTATACTGGTAACATCTGCACTTGTTAGTCTTCTTATTTGTCTGCATTTTGTGCATCGTAAAAAAGGCCCATAATTTCCTTCCTCCAACCACATAGGGCTGCCACACATATAGCATGGGCTACCAATTGTGGGACCTAATGGTGGCTCCTCTTTACCCTCTGGTACAAGCTGCCAAAAGTTATGAAGGAGTTTAACCGTTTCAGGTAAGCCCAATCGGATTACAGGGTAGTTCGGAAAATCCGTCTTAGGGTTTACAAAAATCCATAATGATTTACGATCTATTCCGACCAGTCCAATAGAGCTTTGAAGGCGATTTTGCCACAAACGGGTGTTTTTCAAACCAATCGAAAATTCACTTTGTCCAGCGCCACTTACAAAGAAGTGTACCTTTTCTGGCTTTAGTGTTCGTAATACGTTGATACTAAATAATTGTCGGGCTTTCACATCAGCGGGCCAGTAGATTGCTACCTCTTCCTCGGCTTTTAATAAATCACCCTCAACTTCTTTAGCTGCCGCTGTACAGCTTGGAAAAAAAGATACTCCCGGCAACTTTATATTCCAATTCCCGGAACTACTCTGATTACCAGCAGTAGGCCAGGATAAAGATGTAGATTTAAGTGTGCTGGCTAAATAATCGAATACCTGGTTGAAAATATCGGTTTTAGCTAGATTGGTTCTAAGATAATTTTGGTTGACTAGTCCGATAAATTTCCCTTTAGCCCGGCTAATCGCCACATTTGTCAACCGCATAGCGGTGCTATCCATTCCACCCATTACAAGTTTACCTGCTTTTTGTTTGGGTGGTCCTTCAACCGCATCAAAAATAACACAATCTTGCTCGGAACCCTGGTAACGATGGACAGTCGCCACTTTAACATTCTTCTCGATAAGTTTGAGGTCGCGCAGCATTTTGTGAATTAACCGAGATTGAGCAGCATAAGGGGTAATAAGCCCAACCCCATTCTGGGGCATTTCAGCATTTATTTGGTAAGCCAAATTAACACTGAGTAAAGCAGATATGGGATTAAACCGGCTATGCGATTGCAGTTCACCGTAGCAGTAGGCTGATAAATTGGATGTGTCTAAAAGGCTGATAGCTTGGCCTGGCGAGGGAGAATTGTTTGCAATAGCCTGGGATTGCTGTTTTACATTTGGACCATCAATTAACTTACCTTTATAGAAGAATTTATTTGGTATAGCCGAGATTGCGGGATGCATTCGATATTGAGTTCTGAGCATAACCAATCGGTGATCGGGATGGTTATTTTCTACATGAAAAGTAATTCCGGCTTGCTCGAAAATATCCCGGTGCAACCATTGCAGGGCAGTCGCTTCTTCCGATTGCGAAATTGGCGCAAGCTGCATAAAATCACCAAAAATAGCTACTCGCTGTCGGGCTAAAGTGGTTGCCAGTACACAATGTGGGATAAAAGCCATGCTGGCTTCGTCAATGATTACTGTATCAAACTGCCGCAGAAAGATTTCAGGAGCAATCGTCATTTTGGAAAGGGTGCAACCTACAACCTGTGCCTGAGACACCAGTTGTAATTCAAGATTGTGTAGTTCTGTCGTTAACTGTTTTAATTCATCAGTCACTGAGTTTAGTCGGATAGTAATCAGGTTTCGTTGTTGAGTCGTGATATTTTCAGCCCTCGATTGGTTAGTCAGGTCTCTTCGCTCTTTTTCCAATCCTTTCAACCTGGTTATTTTAGCTGGATTTTGACCGTCCACCACTCCTCGCACGTGTACCGAAGGATAATTATCCAGTTCTTGATTTCGAATAACTCCAAAGCGCAAGATTTCCCCGGCTTTATAAGCTGTGGATTGGTTTACATTTGCCGCTACATTAACCATAGCTACGTCTACCGCGGCATTACTATGGGCTACTACAAGAACACTTTGGCCTGCCTCAGCTAAGGCTGCCACACATAATCCCAGAGTTTTTGTTTTACCTGTTCCTGGAGGACCCCAGATAAAAGTTATATCTCTACCTAATACTGAATCAATAGCCTGTAATTGATAGCTGTTAGGTTCATTCTGAAGACCTACACGTTGGTAAATTTTGTTGAGTAAGTGTTGGGTTTGATTTTGACCGCAAGGTGTAATCTCCGATAAATCCAAACGTTGTAAAAGCCGATAAGCTAACTTTGAATTAGCACTCGGATTTTGCGAGTTTTCCAATCGTTCTATAAGCTTTTCAAGTAAGAAGATTGGGTTGGTTTGCATTATCAAGGTGCTTATAACCTCACCCACGTATCTATCAAGACCCAGGATAAGAGTAAAGCCATCATTAGCAACGATTAGACCAACGTGTTCTTTATTTTGGTATTCGAGTTTAACTTCCGTATCATCTGGCAGAGTATTTTCACGGTCGCTTATAAATGAGTAAAGTTCCCAGTTACCACGTTTACCAATATGTTTGCCTTCAGTTAAAAATGCCTTTTGTCCTCCATTTTTTCGAGCAACCATTATTTCTGATTTCAAGGCTTGTTTGAAATCAGAAATAAAATCAGAAAAATTCACGAGAGGAGTTGGTTTCTTAGCCTCTACAACGCTGTAAGGTAGCTTTTGATTTAACAACTTTTAGCCTTTTAATTTCTCATAGTATGGGTTGGTCAAAATCTTGAAGGTAACTCCTAACCTTGCCATACCTTATATTGACCTTTTCAAAACCCTTAAGCCGATATATAGATGAATATCGGGGCATTTTAGGAGAATTTCCCATATAAAGGTTAGAATTTAGTTGAATACAAATTTCTTCATTTTTGTGGCATAAACAAAATAGCTTTCAAGTCTAAAAAGCTATTAGAGCCAGATATTATACTAAAATGGCAAGGTGCTTAAAATTTCTATATGCATAATAGCATTGATTGGTTAAGTGTACAACCATCAATTAAAGTATTTAGTACTATTTTTGAGATATAATTCAACATTTAAATATTTTCCATTGTTCAATTGAGGGTTTTATTTCTCTGACAATTTTG
>CADDZM010000199.1 GCA_902812345.1 Chloroflexota bacterium
GAGCGGGTCTTTGCGCCTGAGCGGTCCGAAAGTTATCAATGGTGACATTCTTGGCGAGCATGTCCAACTGCTGGGCGACATTCGGGTAAAAGGCACCCTGTTTGGCCGGAAAGGGGTCCACATCGGCCCTGGCTGTGTAATTGAAGGACACGTTATCAGCGGCGGCCCGGTGAAAATAGATGCCGGGAGCCGGGTCGAGGGCGCGCTAGTTGGCGTGAATATCAGCCTGGCCGGGCCGGTTTATGTCCAGGGGCCGGTGGTCAGCCGGCAGTCGCTTGAAACTATCGGCCAGTTGGAAGCCCAGGCTCTTTACGCCGGGACGAATTTAAGCCTTAAAGGCGGCCCTGGTGATGAAGTGCGGGTCGAGGCGGCGTTTATCATGGCGAAGGCCGGGAACCTGGATGTAGCGGTGCCGGTAAAGCTGGCCAAACAACCCCTTGACCCCGACCGCCAGAAGTTTTACCTGGCGGTGGGTGACGGCGGCAACGTAATTCTGACGCCGGTGGCCGAGTTGTCTCAGTTGCGCCCCGAAGAAAGTTACCGCACCACCGTTTTAACCACCCTGACTGACGCTGACCTTGAGAAGTTATTAGCCGAATTGGAAAAAATTTAGCCCACCGAGTGGAGATTTCATGCAGCCTCCTGAATCCAGGGAACAACCCCTTAACCGTTCAAACTTGAATACCGGCGGCGAAGATTCGGATACGCTTGGCCGGTTGGATGCCGCCTTTATCCCTTCAGGGACGAAAGGGGCAGACGGCGCGGAAGAGGACTATACCGGGGACATTCAGCCCCAGCCGGTTTCGCGGGAAATACCTTACCAGCCGATGGCCTTGCAGACCACCCCGGACCAGTCCCATACCGCGCCCGGTTTCCGGGTCAAGCTTTCGGATACGGTACAGGTTGAAGACGGCCTGGAAGACGCCGCTATCCTGGCCTACGAGTACGACCGGCGGCGGGTAGAATGGTGGCGGTTGCGCCGGTTTGGGGTGATTGGCTTTCCTTCGCTGGCCGTGTTGTTCTTTATTATCGCCCTTTTGACGGGTTTAATGGGTGCAACCTACAGCGGCGTCAACTCGCTTTTTGTCTCGCTCGGCCTGATTTTCCTGATAATTTCGATTCTGTTCTTGATGTATACCATGTTCACCCGGCCCCAGGTAATGTCGTTTGGCCGGGCTTACCGCCGCCTGGTCTCGCTGCCCCTGTCCGAGGGCGGTATCGTCTGGTGTGACGCAGCCATTCCCGCCCCGAATTTCCAGGACTTGCGCGATAGCTTTTACACCCTCTACCAGGAAAGCCACGGCGTCGGCGCGCCGGGCGACATTTCTCAACCGGGCGAGATTGATAGCAAGAAAAAGACCCTGCAAGACCTCAAAACTATGCTCAAACCGGTCCGGGTTGACCAGGAAGCGCCCAGCCCGTTTATCCCGCGTGATGAGGCGGCCCTGCTCGACCGGGTGCGTCTCGAACCGCTTAGCTGGCAAGACCTCTCCAATTTAAGCCAGCACACCCTGCCGGTCGAGATGCAGCATCTTAATACCCCCTTCGAACTGCAACGCCTGACCCAGGAAATCGAAAGCTACATCGGCCTGCGCGCCGAAGCGGTCCAGGCGACGCATGGCAATACCGGCCAGCTTGCGGTTTCGACCCCCCTTCACAGCCAGATTACCTCGCGAATGGACGCTAATTTTTCAAAAGTAGCGGCTGAAATCGAAAAATGGCGGGCGCGGGTCGGGCAGGAAAAGCCTTTCTATGCCGGGGTCGTCGAGCAATATAAGGCCGCCGGGGAGCAGGCCAGCCTGGGTTACGACCAGACTATCCTGCGGCTTGAAGAAGAGGTCCAACCGGCTATCGCCCAGCTTGAATCCGATACGGCTTTTTATCGCCAGAACATCGAGGAATACTATCAGGGTTTGCGCCAGGAAGTCGAGAAAGAGCGCGACGCCGCCCTGGACGAGTTGAATCGGGAAAAACGCGGCCTTGAAAGCATCATTGACGAACGCGCCGATGAACATGCCCTTTTGTCGGCAGAGTTCAAGAGCTTTAAAGAGCAGCGGAGCCGCCTGGAAAAGTCCACCGACCAGCGTTTCGCGGGCCTTAAACAGCAACTCGATGATCTGACCCGCCGCTCGTATTCGGTGCCAAACCCGCCCCATTTTCGCTCGGACTACGCGGTTGAACCTTCGGCCTCGACTACCGAGGATTGTTTGCAGCAATTGGCGGAACTCCGCGCCGAAACAAGGCTCGCTACCAGCGCCGCCAATAATGCCCTGACCCGTTTCGCCCGTTTGCAGTTTGAGCCGCTGGACGAACTGGCCCGCCTTGAAAACCAAATCCGGGGCAGCACCAAGTGGCAATCAACCGCTTACCTGGGCCAACTGGTCAACTTCAAGCAAAGCGGCCAACTTCTGGCCCTGGCCGGAGAGGTCAGCGAAGCGGCCAGCGTCTACCTGGATACCGCCGCTGACTTCGACCGGCTCAACCGGCGCTGGTGCGAACTGGAAGCGTCCATTCGCGCGCTTGGTCTGGCCGGGTATGCCGCGCGGTTGCAGGAAGCCCAGGAATACTTGCTCAGCCTGAGCCGGGTAGCCGGGTCGCTCCACAGCAGCCTGCTTTCGGGCGGGCACAGCCCTGAAATGGCCCGCCCCGCCACCTTCCAGAATATTTATGACCTGGCGGCGGGCCTGGAACGCGAACTGGACGAATTAACTTCGCTTGCCAGCTCGATTTCTTTTAGCGAAGAACGCCTTTCCGACCTGACCGACGAGTTGGGCCAGCTAAACGAGCAGTACGATGCCAATACCGCTGCTATTGAACAGGTCCAGACCGACGCTTCGGTCAAGCTGTACCAGTGGACCCAGAAGCAGCGGCAAATCCTGGAAAAACTCGACAGCCTCAAAGCCGAGCGGCTGGCGAAGATTCACGGCCACATTGATGACCTGGCCGCCGAAAAGAAAGCCTTCCTCAAAATCCATAAGAGCGGCGAAGGCGACCTCAACGAAATTCCTTACGCCACCGAACGCCTCCTGGCGACCCATATTTCCGGGGCCGAGCGGTTGCTAAAAGATGCCCGCCAGTTTCACAAGGGTCTTGAAACTACCATTTCGGGGATTGTGAGCGACTTTGAGGGGGGTATTTTGCCAGACCGCCTGGTGACAACCGGGAGCGAACTGCTGGTGCCGGTATGGTATTTCCAGTTCAAAGAACGCCCCGTCTTTTCGCCCCGCGTGCTGGGTTTTGCCAGTTGCTATGTCCAGCTTGACCTTGAACCGACCGTAGGGCTGGCCGGGGCCGATAGTTCTTCGCTCTGGAAATTTGTAACCTCGTCTCACCCGGCTACTTACTACCATATTTTCGACGAGCCGCAACTGGCGGCCCTGATTGGCGCGCATAACCTTGATTATCCCGCCGGGCAGATTGAGGTTTCTACCGCCCAGATAGATAAACTTGTGGGCGAAGGCTGGCTCAACCGCTGGCTGGCCCGGACCTTAAAAGGCGCTTACAAGCAGCCCTGACCCCGGCTTAGGGCGTTTTAACATTAAAACTTAATACAACACGAAGGAGAAGGTATGGTCCAGGGAAAATGGCGCTTTGCGACCCAACTTGGCGATGCCGGGAAAGCCGGTCTGCTACAAGAAGCCCACGCGATTGAGGACGCCGGGTTTGAGACAGCCTGGACGCCCGAACTCTACCGCAGCACCTTCGTACCCCTGGCGGCGGTCGCTACCCAGACTTCGCGGGTGCAACTTGGCAGCGGCATCGCCCTGGCTTTCACCCGCAGCCCGCTCATTATGGCCCTTAGCGCCCTCGACCTTGACGAGTTCAGCGAAGGCCGCTTTGTCCTTGGCCTGGGGACCGGCGTCAGGCGGCTCAACGAGAACTGGCACAATGTCCCCAATTACGGCCAACCCGCCCCGCACATGCGCGAGACCGTCGAGGTGGTCCGCCTGTTGATGTCCAAAGTTCATACCGGCGTACCGATTAGCTACAAGGGCGAGTATTTCAACCTGGACATAAAAGGTTTCCAGCGGCCTTTCCCGCCTTTCCGCCCGACAATCCCGATTCACATGGCCGGTATCCAGGAGAAAATGGTCGAGACCGCCGGGCAGGTTGCCGATGGTCTGCTGGGTCACCCGATTTGTTCGCCGCGCTGGATTAAAGAGGTCATTTTGCCGCACCTGGCAACCGGGCTGGAAAAATCGGGCCGCCCCCGCCAGGACTTCACCTATTCACCTTCCGTAACTGTCGCCATCGCCACCAACGACAGCCCTGAAGCGGTCGCGGAAGCCCGCCGGACTGCCCGCACTACCCTCGCTTTCTACGGCACCGTCAAGACCTACGACCCTATCTGGGAGATGCACGGCTTCCAGGCCCCCATAAACCAGGTCCGCCGGGCTTTTATCAAGAACGACCACGCCGCCATGCTGGATGCTGTGACCGACGAAATGGTGGATGTCTTCACGATTGCCGGGACCAAAGATAGCGTCGTCTCGCGTCTGGCCGAGTTGCAAGAGCTTGGCGACGTGCTGTGGGTGGGCGGCCCGACCTATTACCTGCCGTTGGAGCAGATTGCCGATTACCGCCACCGCCTGTACGAACTGGTCGCCGGACTGAGCGGGAAGTAGCCTATGGAACCCCGGGATACGCGCCCAACCCAGGACGACTTTTTGGAAGAACTCCGTCGGTACGCCCCGGTGGCCCGGCGCCTGTTGCGGACCAGCGCCCGGATTCAGGCCGGGGAGCGTGTTACCATCCTGGGCCGGGCCGATAGCCTTGATTTCTGTGAAGCTCTCGAACTGGAATGCCGCCGCCTGGGCGCGCTGCCGTTCGTGGTCGTAGGCAGCGACGCGGCTTTGCTGGCGGCTCTTTCCGACGAATCTATTCCCGAAAGAACTTTAGCCCAGGCCAGTCCTCAACTGCTGGCCGCGCTTGAAGCCTCGGACCTCGTTATTACCACCTTTTTTGACAGGGCCGAGCCGGGCCGCTTCGGCCATATTTCTCCATCTCGCCAGCGCGCCCTTAAACAGAGCGAGGAAGCGCCGAGCAATATTATTTATGACGGCAAGCGGCGTTGGATTGGCACCGAAGTCCCGACCCCCGGTCAGGCCGGGGCGCTGGGGCTGGATTGGCCGGTGCTGCAAACGTTGTTCTGGCAGGCCATGCAGGTGGATTATACCGCCCTATCCGTTCAGGCCCGCAAGCTGGCCGAGCGTCTGGCGAAAGCCCGGCAGTTGCGGCTGCGTGATGGCCGGGGAATGACTGACTTGCTTTTGCCACAGGCCGCCGGGGGCCGCCGGTTTGAATGTGACGACGGCATTATCTCGCCGGAAGACATCGTGGAGGGCGCGGTCTATCTCAATCTGCCTTCGGGCGAGGTTTGTTTCGCGCCGCCGGAGCAGACGGCTGTGGGAAAGGTTTATATCCAGGCGACCTTCTGGCAGGGACAACCCATCCGGGGTCTTGAACTGGAATTTGAGCAGGGCCTTGTCAGGCCGGTGCGGGGCGAGCAGGGGTTTGAACTTTTTTGCGAGATTGTGAAAAATTCCGGTGGCGATTCGGCCCGGCTGGGCGAGTTTGGAATCGGCCTTAACCCGGCGGTGACGAGCCTGACCGGGCTGACCTTGCTCGATGAAAAGATGATTGGCACCTGCCACCTGGCCCTGGGCGAAAACCGGGCGCTTGGCGGCTTGAACGATAGCGCCCTGCACTGGGATTTGGTGGTGCAAAACGCTATTTTAGAGGCGGACGGCCAGGTTATCCTGAAAGACGGCTGCTTTTACCTTTGATTATTAGCTGGCCGCGCCTTTTGCCTTGCGGCGGCCTAATCTTACCCGGTAAATTATCATACTGCCAATGATAAAGAAACCGCCCGCGATTTGCCAGGGAACAATGGTTTCGCCCAGGATAAGAGCCGCCGCGAACACTCCCACGAACGGTTGCAAATAGGCGTAAAAGGCCGTGCGAGGGGCGCCAAGCTCTTTAACCCCGGTAAACCAGAGCAAATTTGTTATGACGACCGAGCCTAGCGTTGAATAAGCCAGGGCCAGCCAGGCGGTCGTTGGCATCGCGCCCATCCGGCCAAAATCAAGCTGGCTACAGGCGAACGGCAGCAAAGCCGCCGACCCGATAAGCGAAACATAGACGCTTATCAGGCTGGCCGAGTAATGCTTCATTAAAGGCCGGATGAGCGCTGTGTAGGCAGCCCAGGAAGCGGCGGTAGCGAGAGCCAGCCCGTCCCCGGGCAGGTTGCCGCCCAACTTCGCGCCGGGCGCGGTCAGGATAATCAGGCTCACCCCGGCCACGGCCAGGGGCAGGCTCAACCAGTAGTTCAGCCGGATTTTCTCCTGGCCCATCAGCCACGCGAAGATGGTCGCGAAAGAAGGGGTCGCCGCCATCAAAAGCGATACTTCCGAAGAAGTAGTATTGCTAAGAGCGTAAACGAACAAGACCTGGTTTAGAAAAATGCCCATTAACCCCGCGCCTACCATGAGCGGCACGTGCTTCCACTGGATTTTAAGCGAACCTTCTCGAAACCTGACATAAACGGCGAAGATGATGCCGGCGGTGCCAAAGCGAATGAGCGAGGTTTCAAGCGGCTGCATGTATTGCAAAATGCTCTTAACCAGCGGCACGTTAAAGGCCCACATGGTCACGCAGCACAGCACCATAAGGTCAGCCATCTGAAAAGTCTTCTGGCGGTTCGAAATCGGCGGTTCGGTGGTAGGGAAAGTATCGCTGCCGGTAGCCGGGGCCATGACGACCTGTTTATTTTTTATGAAAGGACCGTCGGGTTTATATTCAAAATCAATCACGCGGTCGGTAATATCCAACCCTAAAACTCCTGCTTAACCTGCCTGGGACGTTGCGCCAGGCTTTTATTGTGAAAAATTAAAATGAGGTTTGAGCTGCTTCTCTGCAAGCAAATATTTAACGCAAGGCGTTAAAGTTATTCAATATGAACCTTATAAGTAAAGCGAGCGTCGCAAATCCGCCAAATTGCCTATTTATAGGGGTAGACCTATGGCTTATTCGTATTCAGCTGCGACGCCCGTTTGCAAGACCCATTCCAATGTAGTGATTACCCCGCCCAGGTTGGCGATTTCCTCGGCCAGTTCTTCGATGGCCTCTTTGTCACGGCTCTTTTCAGCCCTTTTCTCCTCGGCGAGCAACTCCCGGCGCGCTTCCACTGCTTCGTGTAGTCTTTCCTGGCATTCTGCCTCGGTTCGCATAGCCTCTCCTTTACAATTTTTCCACTCTATAGAATTACTTACCACAATTTTTATAGCAAATTCTTTTCCAGCTTTTAGTTTATCACTCGTGCGCTCAATTCGTCTACCGGGCTGGCTAAAAGGGCGCCGCTTCCAGGCTACTTTCCAGATTCAGGGCTTAATGAGCCTTTCCAGCCCCACCCTGCCCCCCTTTACCGGCCACTATAAACCGAATGTGAAGCCAGGGCAATTGTGCTATTATTTTAGGCCGAAAGGTCAAATGTTTTGCAGTCTTGAAATTCAAAATTTCAATCATTATTAAATTGCCCAGGGGTAAGGTTTTTAGGAAAAGAAAAACTTCTACCGGCAGGAGAAAAATTACACAATGGCTAAAGAAATCGTCATTTCAGTTGATGCTAACCCGAAAAGCCCTAAATATTTTGTCTGGCAATTGGAACAGCAAGAGGCCGAGCAAGTAAAACAGGCTATCGGCGACATGGACATAAATTTCCCTCTGCTATCCACTCTTTCGGACTACCACGAAGACTTTATGTGTGAGGGCGAACGGCTGATGGGGCTTATGCAGGAAACCGTTGAGTTGGAAATGAACCTGGAAGAACACCACCGCGAGACCAAGACCCTGGTAAAGCTTTTAACCATGATTGGCGGCCTCGCGGCGCTCAGTCACGACCACAACCTGGGAGTGTACGGTTATGGCGAATAACCGCTTGCCGCTTGGCGGGGAGGCGGGCTAATGACGGCAGACCGGCCTGTTTCGGTGGTTATGACCGTCTTTAATGAAGCGGATAATATCGAAACCGTTCTCCGTTCTCTTCTGGCGCAGACGCGCCCGCCCGACGAAATCGTAATAGTGGATGGCGGCTCGACCGATGGCACTCCTACGTTAATCGAGAAATTCGGTCGGACCGCCGCCTTAGCCGGCCCGACCAGATTACATTGTCTGGTCCAGCCCGGTGCGAATATCTCCCAGGGCCGCAACGCCGCCATCGAGGCCGCCTCCTACGAACTGATTGCCGTCACCGACGCCGGGGTAAAGCTTGGGCCTGACTGGTTGGAAAACCTGACCGCCCCCTTTGCCCAACCCGGCGTTAAGGTGGTGGCCGGTTTTTTCCGGACCGACCCCGACCCCTCCTCGCCTTTTCAAATCGCGATGGGCGCGACCATCTTACCCGTCGAAGACGAAATCCAGCCTGAAAAATTCCTGCCTTCCAGCCGCTCGGTGGCTTTTACCCGCTCCGCCTGGCAAGCCGCCGGGGGCTATCCCGAATGGCTCGATTACTGCGAAGACCTCATTTTTGACCTGAATCTGAAAGAAAAAGGATTTTCTTTTGCCTGGCAGCCCTCCGCCCTGGCTTATTTCGCGCCGCGTCGTTCGCTCAAAGCCTTCTGGCGGCAATACTACCGCTATGCTCGGGGCGACGGTAAGGCCAACCTGTTTTTCAAACGGCACCTGTTGCGCTATGCCACTTATGGGGTCGTCGCCCCGGTTGGACTGGCCGCGGCCCGGCGCAAGCCCTGGCTGGGGTTGCTTTTTGTAGGCGCGGGCCTGGCTTATCTGCGCCAGCCGTACCGCCGCCTGTTTTTCCGCAACGTTGGGTTTAAAGAATTAGCGCCGCCCGCCAAAGCCGCCGCCATTTTGTGGGTGCCGGTTATCCGGGCTACCGGCGACCTTGCCAAGATGTGCGGCTACCCGCCTGGGCTGGCCTGGCGCAAGCAGCATCTTTCAAACGTTACCGGTTGATTGACACATTAAAAACTCATAAATTTGCAAAGAAAAAGGGTTTTCAGCCGCGCCCGGATAGTGGTATAATTTTGGGAGAATGTTATGTAGACCCACCTGTTTTGGTTTCCGGTGCCTGTTTAAGTCATCCAGAACATTGTCAGGACACTTTTCAGCTAGAATTTTCACGAAGTTTCAGATAAAATCTCAAGGGAAGAGACAAGGGCAAAATAAGCTATGGCCGAGATTAATCAAAGTTTTGAGGCCGCAATGCGCCGGGGCCGCGAGTTGGGCGCTGCTGGCAACTGGTCCAAAGCTCTCACTGAATACATCCGGGCCGCTCAGCTTATCCCCACCGATATTTCGGCCCGTTATGGCCTGGCGATGGCCCTTTTTAAAATCGGCCAGCTTGAGCAGGCCCAGCAGCAGTTCCAGGGTATTGTTAAAATTCAGCCCCAAAACACCGATGCCTGGCGCGGTCTGGCCGAACTCTACCAGCAAGCCGGTAATACCCCCAAAGCCCTCCAGACCTACGGGCAGCTAAAAGACCTTTTCCAGCGCACTAACCGGACTCGCGAGGTCGGCGAGGTCTTGCAGCAAATTATAAAAATTGACCCTGGCTATGTTCCGGCTTACCGCGAATTGATGGACCGGGCCAAAGCCAGGGGCGACCGCAAGACCGCCGCCGCCCTTATCATGCGGCTGGGACGGCACTACCAGGCTGAAGGCGACCTGGATGATGCTATGTCCTGCGCTAATGAAGCCCTGCTCTTAATTCCTGACCTGCCCGAAGCTAAAGACCTTAAAGACGAACTTACCCGGGCGGCCTCCCCGCCTCCCGACCCTATTGAAGCCGCCGTCACGCCATCTTCGCCCAACGGTTACGCCTTTTTGGAGGAAGAAGAAAAACCCACAGAGATTTCCGAGGCCGAAGCCCGCGAAACCACTATCCAGGGTTTGATTACCAGCGCCGAAGAAGCTCTCAGCCGGGGCGATACCGGTCCGGCCCTGCGCAATTACGAAATGGCCGTCGAAGCCGGTTCGAACCGGGCCGATATTTTCTACAGTATTGGCAAACTTTACGCCGACCAGGGCCAGGTCGACCGGGCTGTCGAAAATTTGCGGCAGGCTACGGGCGACCCCGATTACGCCGTTTCAGCCTACTTCAGCATCGGTCAGGCCTACGCCGCCGAGGACCGCCTGCCGGAAGCCGAGGCCGGTTTCTGGGACGCCATTAACCAGATTGATTTGCAAACCATCGGGCGGGACGATATTGACGACCTCATTGATATGTATGACGAACTGGGCGACGTTTTGCTCCGGCAGGGCAAGGATAAAGAGGCTTCTGACCTCTACAACCGCCTGGTAACATTCATCAACAGCCGCCAGTTCCGCACCGATAAGACGGCCCTGACAATTATCCGCGCCCGCGAGCTTAACGAGAAACTCCTGCCCCCCGCGCCCCAGGCTCTTGAGGATACCGAACCCGGCGGCACCGGTTCAACTTCGATACACTTCGGCGCTGACGACGCCGAGCCGGCCCCCGAAGAAGGCCAACCGGCCGGGGATAGCCTTGTAAGCTCGGCCACTCTGCCGCCGGTCGGGTCTTTCGCCAATCCTGCCGGGGCTGTGCGGTCACCGGTCGCGGTCCAGACCATTCCTCCGGTCTTTCCGGCCCGGCTGATTCAAATGGACCCGCTGCCTTCCGCCGGGGCTTACCTGCGCGCCGCCGAAGAATTTATGCGGCAGCGTAAATATTACGCCGCTGTAGACGCGTCCCAGGAGCTTATCCGCTACTTCCCGCACTATCTCCCGGCCCAGGCTATCCTGGCCGAAATTTTTGTAGCCCTCGACCGGGTTGAGCAGGCCCGCATCAAGTACCAGTTTGTCGTGGACGTGTACCAGCTTCGCCAGGACACCCCTAAATCGCTTGAGGTTTACAAACGGCTGGGCGCTCTCAGCGCGGATAATATTGCTTTGCGTACTAAACTGGCGAACCTGCTAATCCAGAATAATCAGCAGGATGCCGCCGCTGATGTTTTGCTGGCAACTATCAACAGCTACATTAATAACGGACAGCTTGAACGCGCTCTCGAAGAATGCCGCCGCTTGCGGCAAATGGCCCCTGCCAGTGTGCAGGTTCGCCTGCAATACGCAGAACTTTTAACCCAGTTGGAACGTTATGCAGAGGCGATGCCTGAATTACGGCAGGTGTTGGAGCATGCCCCGGCTAATCTGCGGGCGCTTTCGCTCTTTAATATTAACACTTTCCTGTCAAACGCCGGTGAAATCCGCTGGGCAAGTTTGCAGACCCTGGTCGAGCGGGGCCGTCAGGATGCCTCAAATCTTAAAATCATCCTGGAAACTTACCAGCGGGCCGCTCCTTTTTACGGCCATCCCGCCATCTATTACGCGCTTGGTTGCCTCTACCTGGAAAGTCAGCAGCCCGCCCAGGCCGAACGTTCTTTCGAGCAGGGTTTATCCGAACTGGAAAACGGGATGAAAGCGGGCCAGCTCATTTACGCGCCGTTACTGCACTGGGAACTTGGCAAGCTTTACGAGGAAGAACAGTCCCAGGCTGCCTTGAACCAGTTTGAAAAAGCTGCTCCTCTGGCCGAACAGGCGGACCCGGCCCTTTACGCCGGGCCGGGTATGGTCTACGGGCAACTGCCGTCAAAGCTGGAATTGCAGCGAAAACTGGCTCTGGGCTACCGCCAGCAAGGTTATTCTGACCGGGCTATCGCCGCTTACAGGCAACTTAAAAAGTTAGCGCCTTTCGAGCGCCAGGTGCATACCGAACTGGCCGACCTTTATTTTAACCAGGGCCAGCTAAATGACGCTCTGGGTGAATTGGCTGAACTGGTCTCGCATTTCGAAGAGACCGGCCAGATAGAAAGCTCCATTGAAGTGTTGCGGGAGATGGTGGACCTCGCGCCCAGCAATATAATGGCGCGGGATAAACTCAGCCAGGTTTATCACCGGCGTGGTATGATAGACGAGGGGTTGAAAGAACTTGACGAATTGGCCGAATTGCAGCGCAAAAACGGCCGCCTGAAGGATGCCGTGCGCACTCTGCA
>CADDZM010000200.1 GCA_902812345.1 Chloroflexota bacterium
GTGGCCGCCCGCGTCGGGGAAATTATAAGCGCCGCCAGTTTGCTGTAGATTTTGAACCATAAGATTTTCCTTTAAATTTCGCTTTACTTTATTTCCGGTAGGTTGCCAGGCCGGAACGGGCTGCCCGGCAGAACTGTTCGATTTTCAGGGGGTCTTTAACGCCAGGCGACCCGCTTTGCTCGACCCCGCTGCTAACGTCTACCCCCCAGGGCTGCACCTGGCCGACAGCCTGGCCGACATTCTCCGGGTTAAGCCCGCCAGCCAGCAGCGCCGGGTATTTTTGGGCGATAGCGCGGGCAGCCTGCCAGTCGCCGGTCTGCCCGGTGCCGCCGTACATGCCCTGCTTGTGGGTATCCAGCAAAAGGGTGACGCCCGGCAAAGAACCAAAGGGGGCGGCCAGTTCGAGGGCCGCGGCCGGGTCAATCTCGGCGGGCAGGCGCAAGGCCCGGATAACCGGCCTTACTGCGGTGATTTCGGCTACCTGCTCCGGGGTTTCGTCGCCGCTCAGTTGCAGGTAGTCGAGGCCGTATTGCCCGGCTATCGCGGCCATTTCGTCTATAGGCACGTTTACAAACAGGCCGACCAGTCCCGGTTTGCGCTCAAGCCCGGTCAGGCTGGCGACCAACCCGGCGGCGGTTTCGTCGCTTAAAAAGCGCGGGCTGGGCGGGTAGAAGACCATCCCAAGCAAATCCGCCCCGCTTTCGACCGCCTTTTGAGCCATTTGAGGCGTTTTTATGCCGCAGATTTTTATTTTTACTTCTTCTGGCAAACTTATGCTTCCTCTTAGATTATTAGTAAGTTTCTTTTACTTTATTGGCAGTTACTCTTACTATTTTACAGTTATCTTTGCAAGCAAGGTAGTCAGGCTGTCTTACTTGTGTTAATTCTTCTGGGTTTTGGGCATATTTTTACCCTTTGAACAACCCTGTCTACGAGTGAAGGTTACGAGATTCCTTCACCAGGTCGCACCCGGTGGGTGTTACAAGGGATGGAACCGGGCTTTCTTTGGTTGCTTGCCTCAGCGCAAGACTTACTCTTTACCCCAAACTTACCCCAATAACTCCCTGATTTTGCTCTCCAGTTTATCCGTGTCAAGCCCGGCAGCGGTCGAGGCGGCCCGGACCAGCGTTTCGCCTATGAGGACCGCTCTCGCTCCCTGCTCGTGGACCGCGGCAATATCGCTTCTGGAGGCGATGCCGCTCTCGCTGACCAGCAGGCCGTCGAACCCGGCGGGCAGGTGGGAAGCCATCTGCCCGGTCGTCGCCAGGCTTACCACGAAGGTTTGCAGGTTGCGGTTGTTTACCCCGATGATGCGCGCTCCCAGCAGCAGGGCGCGGTCCAGTTCCGCCGGGTCGTGGACCTCGACCAGCACGCCCAGGCCAAGTTCGCGGGCCAAATCGTAGAGATTGCGGGCTTGCTCGCCGGTCAGGGCGGCCATGATTAAAAGGAGCGCGTCCGCGCCGTAAGCCCGGGCCTGCCACACCTGGTACGGCTCAACTACAAAATCCTTACGAAGAATGGGGATATGTCGGCCTGAAGCCTCTTTCGCCACCCTTAAATAAGCAAGGTGGCCCTGGAAAAACTTCTCATCGGTCAGGACCGAAAGCGCCGAGGCCCCGGCCCGCTCGTACGCCGCCGCCAGTCGCGCCGGGTCGAAATCGGGACAGAGCAAGCCTTTCGAGGGCGAGGCCTTCTTGATTTCGGCAATCAAAGCTACCTCGCCCGGCCCGCGCGGCTGGCGCAAGGCTTTTTCAAAGTCGAGCGGAGTGGACATTTTTCCTGCTTTGCGCTGCAAGTCTGCCAGCGGTTCCAGGGCCGACTGCCGGGCCACTTCCCGGTATTTATGCTCCAGAATGTCAGTTAAAAAGTTGCTCATAGCTTTACACAAACGACTGGCTTACACGGACCAAATCTTTCAGCCGCTGCAAAGCCTGACCGCTATCAAGGGCGGCGGCGGCCTGCTCAAGACCGGCGTGCAGGTCGTTAGCGACCCCGGCAGCCAGCAGCGCGGCGGCGGCGTTCAGCAGCACCACGTCCCGCTGGGGAGTGAGTTCGCCCTGCAAAATTTCCAGGGTAATCGCCCGGTTATCCTGCGCGCTGCCGCCTATCAGGACTTCGCCGGGGTGCCGTTTGATGCCAAAGTCTTCCGGCCTGATAATCCGCTCTTTGATTTGAGGCTGCCCGGCTGTAACCTCGTAGACATAGGTCTCGGCGCAAACGCTGATTTCGTCCAGGCCGTCGGCGCTATTGACCACCAGGGTATGCTCGCTGCCGAGTTCCCGGCTGACCGCCGCGATTTTCACGGCTAACCCCTGGGTCGGTACGCCCAGCACCTGGCGTTTCGCGCCTGCCGGGTTGGTCAGCGGGCCGAGAATGTTAAAGACATTTCGGATGCCGATTTCACGCCGCACCGGCCCGGCGTACTTCATGGACGGGTGAAAGAGCGGGGCAAACATAAAGCCGATACCGGCCTCTTTGAGGCAAGTTGTAACCTGTTCCGGCTTCAGGTTGATATTCACGCCGAGGGCTTCCAGCACGTCCGCCGAACCGCACCGGCTGCTGGCCGCGCGGTTGCCGTGCTTGGCGACGACCGCCCCGGCCCCGGCCACGACAAAAGCCGCCGTCGTCGAAATATTAAAGGTGTTCGAACCGTCCCCGCCGGTGCCGCAGGTGTCCACCACCGGGCGGCCCAGGTCCGCCGGGATGTCGACATGGGTGGCTTTATCCCGCATAACCTGGGCCAGCCCGGCCACTTCCTCGACCGTTTCGCCCTTGATGCGTAAAGCAGTCAGGAAGGCTCCAATCTGGCTCGGAGTGGCCTCGCCTTCAAAGATTTCTTCCATCGCGGCGGCAGCCTCGGCCCGGCTCAGATGGTCGCCGTTGACAAGTTTTCCAATCGCCTCTCGAATCATTCTAACACCTCATTGAACGTTTAACGTTTTACCCCAATCCCATCGCCGCTTTAGCCTCGGAATAAGTTTTCTCGGCGATTGGCCGGATGCGGTCCGCGCCTCGTTTGAGAATTTCCTCGATATAGTTCGGGTCAGCCGAAATCTCGTTGTACTTTTGCTGGATCGGCTTCAGGGTTTCGACAACCAGTTCGGCCAGCTCGGATTTAAGCGCGCCGTAGCCTTTGCCCTCGAAATGCTGCTCGATTTGCTCTTTGGTCGTGCCCGCCGGAGAAAGCAAAAGGTAGATTTCAAGCAGGTTGTACAGCCCGGCCCGCTCCGGGTCGAACACCACGTTCGTACCCGTATCCGTAACGGCCCGCTTGATGCGTTTGACGATAACGTCCGGCGTATCGAGCAAATAGATCAGGTTGTTGGGGCCGCCGCTCTTGCTCATCTTTTTATGGGGGTCGTCCAGGGCCATAATACGCGCGCCGTCCTCTTTAATCCAGGGCTGCGGCACCTTGAAGACCGGGGCGTACTCGCGGTTGAATTTCTCGGCGATGTCGCGGGTAAGCTCGACGTGCTGCTTCTGGTCCTCGCCCACCGGCACGCCGTCGGCCTGGTAAAGCAGGATATCCGCCGCCATCAGGGCCGGGTAGACGAACAGGCCCGCGCTCGACTGGTCGCGGCGGTCGCCGGTCTTTTCTTTGAACTGGGTCATGCGGTTCAGCCAGCCAATCGGGGTCAGGCAGTTAAACAACCAGGCCAGTTGAGCGTGTTCAGCCACGTGAGATTGGACGAAAATCGTCACCGCTTCGGGGTCAAGGCCGCAGGCGATATAAATTTTCGCCAGGTCGCGGATGCGTTTGTGCAAAGCTTCAGGGTCTTGCGGGACCGTAATCGCGTGCAGGTCCACCACACAGTAAATATTATCGCGTTCGCTTTGCTCCAGGACCCAGTTACGGATAGCTCCCAGGTAATTGCCCAGGTGCAAATCACCGCTGGGCTGAATGCCGCTGAAAGCTCTTAATTTTGCCATTTTGAAAGGCTCCTTTTAAGTCTATGCCTGTATCTTTAAGAAATTCTTTAATAAATCCTTGCCGTGTTCGGTTAAAATGGCTTCCGGGTGAAATTGCACCCCGTAGACCGGGTAGCGGCGGTGTTGGAGGCCCATAATCAGGCCGCTGGCGGTCCAGGCGGTCACTTCCAGTTCGTCCGGTAAATCGTCGCGCCGGACTACCAGCGAATGATAGCGGGTAGCCTTGAAGTCCTGGGGGATGCCCTCGAACAGCCCGGCGGCGTTGTGTTGAATCTGGCTGACCTTGCCGTGCATAAGTTCGGGGGCGCGTTCGATTTTCCCGCCAAAGACCTCGCCCAGTGCCTGGTGGCCCAGGCAAACGCCCAGCACCGGGAGGCCAGGGCCGAATTCGCGGATAACCGCTTCGCTCACGCCCGCCTCGGACGGAACGCCCGGGCCGGGTGAAATAACGATGCGCTCCGGTTTAAGCCGCTTTATGTCGTCAAGCGTAATTTTGTCGTTACGGCGCACCAGCACTTCCTGGTTCAACTCCCCGAAATACTGCACCAGGTTGTAGGTAAACGAGTCGTAATTGTCTATCATTAAAAGCATCGGTTTATCCCTTGATACTACTTTTTTAGGCTAGGCATCGCTCAGGTTATCGGCCTCGTCCAGGGCGCGCAGCATTCCCATACATTTATTGACGGTCTCCTGGTACTCGCTGGCCGGGACGCTATCGGCGACCAGCCCGGCGGCGGCCTGGACGTAGGCGATATGGTTCTTCAGGACGATGGTCCGAATGGTCAGGCAGGTATCCATGTTGCCGCTAAAGCCAAAGTAGCCGACCGCTCCGCCGTACGCGCCGCGCTGTTCCGGTTCCAGTTCGGAGATAATTTCCATCGCCCGGATTTTAGGCGCGCCGGTTACGGTCCCCATCGGGAAGCAGGCCCGCAGAGCGTCAAAAGCGGTCAAACCCTCGGCCAGTTCGCCCTTGATGTTGGTGACCATGTGCATCACGTGGGAGAACCGCTCGATGTGCATCAGGTCTTCGGCCTGAACGCTGCCAGGCTTCGAGACCCG
The DNA here is from genome assembly GCA_902812345.1 of Chloroflexota bacterium. GTDB lineage: Bacteria > Chloroflexota > Chloroflexia > Chloroheliales > Chloroheliaceae > 54-19. The sequence continues at coordinate 4,990 of CADDZM010000200.1, forward strand.
GCCCAGGTCGTTGCGGCCCAGGTCAATCAGCATAACATGTTCGGCCCGCTCTTTCTCGTCATTAAAAAGCTCGCCGGCAAGCCGGTTATCCCCGGCGGTATCTTTGCCGCGCGGACGCGTCCCGGCCAGCGGGTGCGTTTCGACTACCCGGCCTTCCACCTGCACCAGCAGTTCCGGCGAAGCCCCAATAATGTCGCACTCGTTGAAATGCAGATAGAACATATAGGGCGAGGGATTGACCGCCCGCAAGGCCCGGTAGATATTGATGGGCTTGACGTTAGTCGGGCGGGCGAACCGCTGGCCGATGTTGGCCTGGAAAATATCCCCGGCCTTGATATACTCTTTGGTCTTGAGGACGGCTGCCTCGTATTCTTCCTGAGTGAAATTCGAGACCGGCGGGCCGCTGGCCGCGCCTTCGACCTTGCCCTGGATAAGTTCCACCGGGACCGGCCCGGCCAACCGGGCGGCTAATTGCTCTATCCGGGCGGCTGCCTCGGCGTAGCTTTTTTCAATATCGCCGTCCAGGTGGACGTGGGCGACCAGCTTTATTTTCCGTTTAAGGTGGTCGAAAACCACCATCGTATCCACGAAAACAAAAATGGCTTCGGGAACGCCGACCGGGTTTTTCTCTTTTTTAGGGAGTTTCTCGAAATAGCCGACCGTTTCGTAGCCCAGGTAGCCGACCGCGCCGCCGTAGAAGCGGGGCAGTTCATTTTCCAGGCCGGGGTTCACGACCAACTGGTAGGCTTTGAGATAGCTGCTGATGACTTCAAGCGGGTCGGTGAATTGGAGGGTTTGTTTATAGCCGTTGAGGCGGGCGTTGGCGACCCCGTTTTCGAGCTTGAGGACCAGGTAAGGGTTTGTACCCATAAAGCTGTAGCGGGCCAGGCGTTCGCCGCCTTCCACGCTTTCCAGCAAAAAGCTGTTTGGCTCATCCCGGCAGACTTTCAGGAAAGCCGATACAGGCGTTTCGAGGTCGGCCATAATCTCGCGGTAAATGGGGGTCAGGTTACCCTGCCCGGCAAGCGCCCTGACCTGTGGTAAGCCGGGGAAATATTGCGGTTGCTGTTGCATAACTTTATTCCACGCTAGACTATAAAACAAAAAACCACGTCCTGATTGCCAATCTAAAAAGATTGGGCTAAGGGACGAGGCTTACAAAGTTTTGCCGCGTGGTGCCACCCTTATTCGGATTCCCCGCCCATACAGGCAGAAATCCCTCATTGAGGTACGGGCCGCAAGGCCGATACCCGTTCCCGTTAACGGAGGAACTACCCGGCGAAGCCTACTTGGTTCATTAAAAACCTTTGGGCTTGCGACTCCCAGAGCCATTCAGTACCCGCGCCAGCGCCAGGCTTTCACCAATTACCCGGCTCTCTAAGCTGCGCCTTGAGACTTACTCGTTCTGTTCACTGTCTTTTATGGCTGCGCTATTCAATTCAATCCGGTCTTACTATAACAGTTTCCCCAAACCTTGTCAATTGTCCCGCATCACTTTTTCAATTTTTTCGGTTAATTCTTCCACCCGGAAAGGCTTGCTCAGAACCTCGTTGAAATGATACCGCCGGTAGTCGGCCATAATCGGGTCGGTGGAGTAGCCGCTGGAAACAATCGAGCGGACCGCCGGGTCGAGCTTTTTGAGGTGAAGCATGGCCTCTTTGCCGCCCATGCCGCCTTTAACGGTCAGGTCCATAATAACGAGGTCGAAGGGCTGGCGCTGTTCGAGGGCTACCCGGTATTTATCGATAGCTTCCGCGCCATCGCGGGCGGTTTCGACGCTATAGCCCAGGCGGTCGAGCAGGCGGCGGCTCAGTTGCAAAATCATCTCGTCATCGTCCATGAGAAGAATCTTGCCTTTGCCGGGCCGGACCGGGGCGGCGGCAAGCTCAGGCAGCGCCGGCTTTCCGGGGGCGGCGGGCAAATAAATGTAAAACTGGGAGCCTTTACCCAGTTCCGATTCCACCAGGATAACGCCATCGTGCCGGGCGATAATCGAATAGCAACTCGCCAGGCCCAGGCCGCTCCCCTTTTGCTTGGTCGTGAAATAAGGGTCGAAAATCCGGGCGAGGTTCTTCTGGGGAATGCCGATGCCCTGGTCCTTGAACGACAGCAGGACGTAATTTTCGCCCTGCAAATTCAGGGCGCGGTCCAGTTGGGCGCGCGGCACGTTCCGGGCGGTGACGGTTAAGAGGCCGCCTTCGGGCATAGCCTGGTCCGCGTTAATGACGAGGTTGTTGAGCACCTGGCTTATCTGGCCGCTATCAATATCTACCGGCCAGAGGTCGGCGGGAATATCGAATTTAGGCTGCACGTTTGAGCCGCGCAGGGCAAAGCTGACCGAGCCTTCCAGTAGTTCTTTAAGGGAAGTAGTCTTTTTGATAGGCGCGCCGCCCTGGGAGAAAGTCAACAACTGCCGGGTAAGGTCTTTAGCCCGGAAGGCCGCATTTTCCGCCCCGGCCAGGACATCGTAAAGGCTGCTTTTAGCCGGGACATCCATTTTCGCCAGCGAAATATTCCCGGCAATAGCGGTCAGGATATTGTTAAAGTCGTGGGCGATACCCCCGGCGAGCAAGCCCAGGCTCTCGAGTTTTTGAACTTTGCGCAACTCGGCCTCAATGCGCTGCCGTTCGGTAATATCGCGAAAGACCAGCACGACCCCCTCAACTTTGTCGCCCTGGTCGCGGATAGGCGCGCAGTTATTGGAAACGTAGCGTTCGTGACCGTCCCGGCTTACCAGGATGGTCTGGCTGGCGAGGCCGATAATCTCGCCGGTCTGCAAGACGCGTTCGGCGGGGTTAGGGGCAAGCTGGCGGGTCTTTTCGTCCACGATATGAAAGACAGCGGGCAGGGGGCGGCCCGCCGCTTCGGCCTGGGTCCAGCCGGTAAATTTCTCGGCTACCGGGTTAAGCAGGACCACCCGCCCGGCGGTATCGGTGGTAATAACGCCTTCGCCAATGCTGCGTAAGGTTACACTCAGGCGTTCTTTTTCGGTGGCGAGGTCTTCTTCGGCTTGCTTGCGGTCGGTAATGTCGGTCATGACCGAAATAAAGTATTTAGTCTGGCCCTCGATGTCTTTCACGGGCGAGGTATAGGTATTGCACCACAGCAGCGACCCGTCTTTGCGGAGGAAGCGTTTGTCATGGGAAAAGTTGGGTAATTTGCCGTCCCAGACATCCAGGTGCTTGTTCCGGCCCTTGAACTTATCTTCAGGGAAAGTTAAATCGTGAAAACTCTTGCCAAGCATTTCTTGCACGCTGTAGCCGAACATTTCAAATGTTTTGGGGTTGGCCGCGAGACACACGCCGTCCCGGTCAATGTAAGCGATGCCGACCGAAACCTGGTCGAAGGTGGCCCGGAGGCGCTGCTCGTTTTCCTGCAAAAGCGCTTCCGAGACGATTTGCTGTTCGAGCAAACTTTCCAGGCGCTGGCTGCGGGTCCGTAAAATCTCAATTAAGCTGCGGGCCGGGATTATCAGGCTGAGGGCTATCGAAGGCAGGACCACTGTCAGCAGGGCCAGGTTAAAGAAGTCTTCCAGCCCTTTACCCAGCGGTATAGGCGGCTCGTAAATAGCGAGGTGATTCTGGAAGAAAAAGAGAAAGGCGCAGACGGCCATCCAGAACGCGGTCAGCAAAACAACTTCAATTGTTTCGAGCAAAATGGCGGCGATGAGAATGTTTAACACGATAACGACCGGGACCATTAAGGCGGTCCCGACCATAAAGTAGGCATAGGCCAGGCTCAAGGCATTAATTACCAGCAGCAACTGGGCGGCTATGCGGATTTGCCCGGTAGCCGAAAGCCGGTAGCTGACGCCGGAAACGACAATGTTAAAGAAGCTGAGTAAGACCAGGGAAATGGTAAATAAATTCGGGGCGCTGATGGAGACTATCAGGGAAACCAGCAGAGCGGTAAAGTCCACCCCGAAGGTAAGGGCGGAAAAGACCTGGACCAACCGGGCCTGGCGCTGGCTCTCGACTTCGCGTAAAGCGGTCATTTCGGCCCGGAAAGGAATAATCGTATCGGGTAATAAGTCTTTTAATACCATAAACCAAGCGTTCCTGTAACGAATTCTCGATAGAAAGAATCTTAATAACGGGGTTTCAAACTTATAGCTGACAAGCCAATATGCCCTAGAATAACATATTTAAAAGCCGATATATATAGTACCTGAAAACCCTGACCCTACAACATGTGATAAAATAAAGTTGAATGGCCGGGGAATTTTCCGGTCAAACTGGCAAATTTCAAGGATGAGTTTAGAGGAGAAGTTTTCAATGAGCACAACCGCAAGCGCCAGACAGAGCCGGGACGAAATAAACCTGGAGTTAAATGAGACCGAACGAGAGATAATGCAGGTTATCCGCGATTTCGCCCGCAACGAGGTCAAGCCCCGCGCCGCCGAGATTGACGCGAAATCAGAGTTCCCGGCAGACCTGGTGCAAAAGATGGGCGAACTTGGCCTGATGGGCCTGCCGCTGCCTGAAGAATACGGCGGGTTGGGCCAGTCTTATATTCTTTTCGCCCTCATGATTGAGGAACTTTGCGCGGCCTGCGCCACGACCGGCCTTATCCCGGATGTGAATATTTCCCTGGGAGCCGAGCCGATTTTGATGTTCGGCGCCGAAGAACAAAAACAACGCTGGCTCCCCGCGATGTGCAGCGGCGAGAAACTGGGCGCCCTTGCGATTACCGAGCCGGGCGCGGGTTCGGACGCCGCCGGTATCAAGACTACGGCGGTCCGCGACGGTGACGAATATGTCATCAACGGCTCGAAAGTTTTTATAACGCTGGGCGGCGTGGCCGAAACCTATGTAACCTCGACCGTGACCAATCCCGACCAGAAGGATAAGCACCGCCACATGACCGATTTCGTGGTGGAGAAAGGCACGCCGGGCCTGTCGTTCGGCCAGCCGATGCACAAGATGGGTATTACGGGGTCGCCCACGGTCGAGGTTTTTTACGATAACGTGCGCGTCCCGGCCTCGCACCGCCTGGGCCAGGAAGGCGACGGCTTTAAAATCACGATGGACACGCTCGACGCGGGCCGGGTCGGGGTGGCGGCCCAGGCGGTCGGGATTGCCCGCGCGGCCCTGGAGGACTGCCTGGCCTATGCTGCCCAGCGCAAGCAGTTCGGCGCGGCTATTACCTCGTTCGAGGGCATCCAGTTCATGCTGGCCGACATGGCGACGGCGATTGACGCGGCCCGCCTCTTAACGCTGCGGGCGGCGGCCCTGCATAACAGGGGGCTGCCCTGCGCCCGGGAAAGCTCGATGGCAAAGCTTTTCGCGGGCGACACGGCCATGCGCGTGACGACTGACGCGCTGCAAATCTTTGGCGGCTACGGCTACATCAAGGAGTACCCGGCGGAACGGCACATGCGCGACGCCAAGATTACTCAGATTTACGAAGGCACCCAGCAGGTCCAACGGCTGGTAGTCGCCCGCGACCTGTTAAAGAGCCTGCGAAGTTAATGAAACCGGCTTCCCTACCTCACCGCGTATTTATAGCGCTGGGCGGCAACCTGGGGGACCGCCCGGCTAACCTCCAGGCCGCTATTGACGCTTTGCAGGCTGGTAAACACGTGCGGGTAGAGAAGCTGTCCCGCGTTTATGAAACAGCACCTTACGGGTATGCCGACCAGCCCGATTTTTTAAACCTGGCTCTCGAAGCGGCTACAGATTTAGAGCCGGCGGCTTTGCTGGCCTTTCTCAAAGAGATAGAGGCGGGCCTGGGCCGCCAGCCTTCCTTCCGAAACTCTCCGCGCCCGATTGACCTCGACATCATCTTTTATGATGACCTGGCGCTGGATACCCTCACCCTGCAAATTCCGCATCCCCGCCTGCGCGGGCGCGGCTTTGTCCTCCAACCGCTAAACGACCTCGCGCCGGGCTATGTCCACCCGGTCTACGGGCTAACCGTAGGCGAGTTGTGGGGCGAAATAGACCTGGCCGGGGCCGGTATTAAACCGTACCAATTGGAAAAACCGCTGGTAATCTCGCCTTAAAATAGGCCCGCTAACCAGGATTTCCAGCCTTAAATGCCACGCCAACGCTTTGTCACGCCCGCAGGTACGGCCTGCGGGGGCGAGCGAAGCCGAGGAATCTCGCCCCAGTGGACACGATAGCCAAAACAAACCCTGCCTGATTCCACCCTGTTTTGTGCAAATGGCATTAAATCGCAATATTCCGGACTTTTGTTTAATATTATAACCCTGTCTATAAAGGCCTGGCCGGTTATTACAACCGGTCCGGAAACGACAACGTAAACGAACAGCTTAAAAAGCCCGGGAACCGCTAAAAAAACGAGGGATTAAGTCAGAAAAGGCCTGGAGAAGGTTAGAAGGATTTAAGAATGAGTGTTATTGATGAAGTGTTGGAGGCTAACCGGCAATTTGCCGGAAGTTTTTCCGGCCAGGATTTACCCAACAAACCGGCTAAAGGGCTGGCGGTAGTCTGCTGTATGGATTACCGCATTCCGATTTCGCAGGCGCTCGGCCTCCAAAATGGCGACGCCGTGGTTATTCGCAACGCCGGGGGCATCATCACCGAGGATACCCTGGCGGCCCTGCTGGTGGCCCATTACAAACTGGGCGTCACCGACATTATGATAATAAATCATACCCAGTGCGGCATGATGACTTTCAACGACCAGGAACTGGTTGAATTTCTGGAGAAAGAGACCGGCCAGACCGCCGTTATCCCGGCGCACTTCCACACCTTTAACGACCTGGAAGCCAATCTCCGCCGCCAGTTCCGGCGACTAGAGTCGCACGTCTGGATTCCGAAAGACTTGAAAGTGCGCGGTTTTATCTATGATGTTAAGAGCGGCCAACTGACCGAGGTCCGACCGGAATAGCCCGCCGAATAAGTTTAGCCCTGTAGACTTATGTAAAGTTATGATAAAAGCCCTGCTCCCGGTGAGAAGCAGGGCTTTGGTTGTAGTTTAATGGAGGAAAAGCTCTTATCCTTCGTAAAGGACGC